>CAZRIT010000029.1:0-1121 GCA_964600225.1 uncultured Oscillospiraceae bacterium
CTGCGCGGCGGTGATGGCGGCGACGGATCGAAAACCGTTGGCAAGGGCGGCCGCGCAATAACCGGTGCATATACGGAGAGCGCCAACTACATAACAGGCCGCGACGGCACGTTGCTGACCTATACCATCACGCTCACGCCGGGCAGCAACGCTTTTGCTGCAAGAACTGTGGGATATACGTCGCCCCCATCGGTGGAGGTGACGCTGAAAAATACGGGCAACAGCCCGGTCAACCCCATCATGCCGACGGCAACGTATTATGAATTTTCGACCCAAAGCGGCGTGACATGGACGGCTGCGCTTGCGCCCAGCGCAACCCGAACGATTACTGTAAAACCGAAACCTGGGCTGGCAAGCGGTTCGAGAAACGAAAATATCCTGTTCAAAACGACGCAGGGCAGCAACGCATCTTTTTCGGCAACCTTCACGGTCAACGACACGCTGTCGGTTTCAATCAACGGCGCGCGGAAAATCGACAACAGGCAGAGCACGGAACTGACGGCGGTGGTTACCGGCGGAACGGGTCCTTTCAGCTACAAATGGACGAGTCCGCCCTCCACAACAACGCTGGGCACCAGCAAAAAACTCACCGTCAACCCAACAGCAGACACAACCTATCAGGTGAAGGTGACGGGTTATGACAACGAGACGGACACCGAGACGGTTACGGTGATTATGGCAACATATGATATCATCCTGTCGGAAACGTCGTACGACTTTGGCAACGCTGCTACAGGCTATTCATCTGCACCCGCGGCAAAGCGTATTACCATCAAAAACAACGGCAACAGCCCTGTTACAAACTTTTCCGTGGCAAGCACGGGATCGGATTATGATATTGCTTTCACCCCCGGCGTAATTGCGGCAAACGGCGGGACGGCAAGCTTCACCGTACGGCCTAAGATTGGGCGCCCGCTTGGCGCGCATAACGATACGATCACCGTTTCCACCACCACCGCGCAAAAGGTCAACCCTACCGTAAGCGTAATGTTCAATGTTGCCGACATGCCCGTCGTCACGCCGCCGAAAAGCGAACCGCCTGTTATCGTAACGGCCGTGCGCAACACGGTTGTCAACCTACCCGTCACGGCCATGGGTACGGAGCCGCTTGTTTATCAATG
>CAZRIT010000029.1:1131-6761 GCA_964600225.1 uncultured Oscillospiraceae bacterium
CAATGGTATCGGGACACGAACAACGGCAGCGGCTTTCAACCCATTGACAGTACGGAAAATGCAAGCGCGGCAAGCGCAAACTATGTCACCGCGCCGGTAAAGCATGCAAACGAAAGGTATCAATACTATTGTATTGTAACCAACAGCGTTGGCAGCGCAACAAGCCGCACCTTTATTTTGCACGTTGTAGAGCCAAACATTCCCGCAACGGGCGATAACAGTACGCCGGGGCTTTGGCTTGGGCTTATGCTGCTTGCGGTCGCGGGGCTTGCGGCTTCTGCCACCGCAAGCCGTCACAGGAAGCGCAACGGCTGAGAACATGGCGTCAAGGCGGGGCGGTTCGCATCCGCCGCCGCGGGACAGATCCTTCGGCGCTGCGGCGGGACAGATCCTTCGCAAGCCCCTTCGGCGGGGGACGCCTCAGGGCGACGCTGCGGCGTCGGCTCAGGATGACACGGGTTGGGCGTGCCCGAAAGGGTTCTCCGCTCAATCCGCTGTTTGCTTGTGCTCCGCACTACGCGCGCGGTCGCGGCTTTCGCTTCCCGGCCCCTAAAAACGATCCACAGGATCGTTTTCTGAACGGTGGCGACCGCCCGCAGGCGGAAGTGCCCGAGGCGTCTCCCGCCGAGGGTCTTCGAACCCTTCCCATCAAATGCGCCAACAGGAAAGCCACCCGAAAGGGTTCTCCGCTCAATCCGCTGCTTGCTTGTGCTCCGCACTGCGCGCGCGGGCGCGGCTTTCGCTTCCCGGCCCCTAAAAACGATCCACAGGATCGTTTTCTTTACGGGGCTTCGAACCCTTTTGAAATGCAGGTCAAAGCAAAGAGGGTGCCTTATGGCATCCTCTTTGCTTTGGCGTGCCCGAAAGGGTTCGAACCTTCGGCCTTCAGAGTCGGAGTCTGACGCTCTATCCAGCTGAGCTACGGGCACATATTCGGTTTTTCGCATAGCCCCCCAAAGCATTTTTGCAAACCGCAGGCGCGCGTATGCGCAAGTGGGATTATACCACAGCCTTGGCTTTGGAGCAATAGTCGATCGCTTCGCCGATGGAGGATACGCGCACAAGCCTGACTCCGTCGTCCGTCGTCCGCTTGGCGGATTTGGGTACGAGGATGGTTTGGTAGCCTAGCCGCGCGCACTCGCGGATGCGCACATCCGGCCTGGTGACCGTGCGCAGTTCGCCCGTCAGGCCCAGCTCGCCCAGCGCGGCCGTCTGCGGCGGCAGCACGATATCCAGCAACGCCGACGCAATGCACAGCGCAATCGAAAGGTCGGCGCTGCGCTCGTCCAGACGCAGGTTTCCGACAACGTTGAGATACACGTCCTTGTCCGATACCCTTAGGTGCGCGCGCTTTTCCAGCACCGCAAGCAGCAGGTTGAGCCGCCCGACGTCGATGCCCGTGGCCGTGCGGCGCGGGTTTCCATAGGTGTTGTCGATCAACAGCGCCTGCACCTCGGCCAAAATCGGTCTGGAGCCCTCCAGTGCACAGGTGATGGCGCAGCCCGCGGCAACATCGCCCGACAGGAACAATTGCGATGGATCGACCACCTCGTGCATGCCGTCGTCGCACATTTCAAACACGCCCACCTCGTTGGTGGAGCCGAAGCGGTTCTTCACCGCGCGCAGCAGCCGCAGCCCCGCATGGCGGTCGCCCTCAAAATACAGCACCGTATCAACCATGTGCTCCAGCACGCGCGGGCCCGCGATGGCCCCTTCCTTGGTGACGTGGCCCACAATCCACACCACAGCCCCCGTCTCCTTGGCGTGGCGGGTCAGCCGCGCGGTGGCCGCGCGCACCTGGGAAACGCTGCCTGGCGCACCGTCGCAATCGGCACAGAGCATGGTCTGTATGGAATCGATGATGAGAATCTCCGAGCGGTTGGCGTTGGCCTCGCCGATGGCGGTTTCCAGATCGGTCTCGCACAGCACGCGCATATCGTTTTTGACGCCGAGCCTTTGTGCGCGCAGCTTCAACTGCGCGACGCTCTCCTCGCCCGAAACGTACAGCACGGAGGCGTTGCCCGCCAGATTATCCGCCGCCTGCAGCAGCAGCGTGGATTTGCCGATGCCGGGATCGCCGCCCAGCAGCACCACCATGCCGCGTATCAAGCCGCCGCCCAGCACGCGGTCCAGCTCGTTGAGCTCCGTGCTGACGCGCTTGTGCGGCAGGCTTGTGACATCCGACAACAACTGCGAAACCGCCGCCGTGCCCGCGCCGCGCGTTTTGACGGTCTGGGCCTCCACCAATGTATTCCAGCTGTTGCAGGAGGGGCAGCGCCCCATCCACTTGGCCGTTTCATAGCCGCATTCGCCGCAGATATAGGTGATGCGCTCCTTTGCCATGGTTACACCACCTTCATATAGCGCCACACGGGGTGCGCCGCATCCGTCATATCGCGCCAGAGCGCATAGTCGCCGCCCGCGGTCACAAGCTGCGCGTTTTCGCCCGTGGCGCTGAGCACATAGACCTTGTCGTAATCGAACACATAGGCATAGACCGTTTCGTCGCGGCTGAACACCACGCACGCGGGCGTGATGTAAAAATCGATGACGCCGCGCGCAATGCGGCGGGGCTTGCCATCGGCCGCGACGATGTACAGGTCGCTGTCGGTATCGTGATCGCCCGTCATGTAGGCCCACCAAACCCCGTTGGATTTGGGATCGTGCACATAACTGCCCGCGGCAAACGCCGCTTCCTCGCCGCTGTCGAGCAGGACGGAGCGGATCAGGCCGTTGCCGCTGTCCCCGTCGGCATCGGCATAGAGCGCCTGGTTCTGCACCAAAAACGGCGCGGAGGCCGCGTAGGGCGAGCCGCGGAAGGCCTTGAGCGATACCGACTCCCCATCGGTCAAATTGCAGGCAAACACGGAAGCCGTATCCGCGCCCGTGCGCTCCGTCCACACAAGGTACGGCGACGCAAGGCGTACGCGCGGGATATCGGATTCAAGCTGCTCCACCACGGTAACGCGTTGTGTTTCCTTATTATATACGCACAGGTTGCCGCCACCCGTCAGTTTGGCGTCGATATAGACGATGGACGCATCGTCCTCACTCGGGTACCGCACGGTATCGTAGCTGAGCGTCAGCGCGACAACCTCGCTTTCGCCCGTTTCGGGATCGAGCCGCACCAGTTGATCGCAATGCTCCAACGAATCGCCCGTGGCATACAGGATGCGGCCATGATGGATGGACGGATCGGCTACGACGGCCGCAGGCTGATCGCCAAACGTCACCGCAGCGGCAACGTTGGTTAATATCGGGTGCGCGGGAAGCGGCGTGGGCTTGGCTGCGGTTACGGAATCGGACGCGGGCGCCTGCCGCACCGTCTGCACCCACGGCACCAGCACGAAAGCCGTCAGCAATACGGCCGCAATCAGCAATACCGCCGCAACGGCCAGCTTGATGACGGGCCCGTAGCGCGTGGCGTCCAGGTTGACGCGCCGCCCCGAGGGGCTGTATTTGAGGTTGCTGCTTTTGTGTTTCACATGGCTATTGTACCCCAATCCCAACGGGGGGTCAATCGGCTTTTACGCATCGGTCAGGCGGGAAACCCGTTGAAAGATGCCGCAATATGGTGTACATTGGAGGTATCAGGCGGGGAAAAGGCAGCCAAAACACATAGCGCCCTGTCCCCAAGAAGCGGAGGAACGTATGCACATGCTTGCAAACACGCCCGTCGTGGGCATCGTGGTCATTGCCGTCATCGGCATCCTGTTTTTGCTCAGCGTCGGGATGCTGTTCTACCTCAACGGCCGCTATCGGCATTTGCAAAAAGCGCTCTCCGAGGGCGGCGAGCGCACGGGCTATATCGGCGCGGTATACGAGCAGTTCGTGCCCGTGTACCGACAGTACGGCGCGCAGGCCAACACGCCCGCCATCATCGACAACGCCATGACGGGAAAGCTTGGCGGGCTGCTGTTTTGCGAGCGGTTCCTCAACAACGCCGTCTCCCTGTTTGTCACGCTGGGGCTGTTCGGCACCTTCCTGGGGCTGTCGCTTTCGGTACAGTCATTAACGGAGCTGTTGCAGGTGAGCAATACGCAGGAATGGCTCGGCGTGCTCGACAGCGTGGGCGGCGGGCTGCTCTCGGCACTGTCGGGCATGGGCGTGGCGTTCTATACGTCGCTGGTCGGCGTGGCGTGCTCCATCGTGTTAACGGTGCTGCGCACGGCGTTTAGCCCGCAATCCCGGCGGGAAAAGCTGGAATCCATGACGGAGCTGTGGCTGGATCACACCGTAGCGCCCAAGCTGGAGACCGTGGCCGATCAGCGCGACGGGGCGGGCGTGTGGGCGCTCAAGGAGGAGCTTCGCGCGCATGCCGACAGCGTGCAGCACACCCTGACCGACTGCACAAAGCTCATGGAGCAAACGCTCAACAACGCCACGCATTCGCTCGGCGAGATGATATCCTACAGCAAGGAGCCCATACAGGCCTTCTACGATACGGTGCGGATCTTCAACGAAAACGTGCGCGATTTTTCGGAGTTCAACTATGACCTGCGCGGCAACATCGAGCGCATGGACGTAAGTTTGCGCGACTTTGCCGATACCGTCAAGCGCGCGGGCATTGCGGTAACCAAGGAGAACAAATCATGAAGCGGCGCTACGCGGGCAGCCGCGCGGCGCGCGCGGTGCAAACCATCGAGGGGGAGCAGGGCTTTTGGCCGTCGTTTGCGGACATGATGAGCGCGTTTGCGCTGATCCTGTTTTTTCTGATGCTGATTGCGTACCTGCAAAACCTCATTACGGGCAACGAACTGGTCAGCACCCGCGACCGATTGGAGGAAACCGAGCAGACGCTTTCGCTGACGCTGTCGCAGGTGGAGGAAGCGCAGACGGAGCTGTCGGCCATCACGGTCGATCTGGAGGCGGCGCGCGCGGCCATCCTGTCCCAGCAGCAGCAGATGTCGGCCTATGCCGAAACCATCGCGGGGCAGGAGGCGACCCTAAGCCAACAGGAACAGTTGATCGAATCGCAAAAGCAGTACATTGCGCTGACCACCGAGGAATTGACGCGGCTGCGCAGCCAGATGCAGACGATTGCGCTGCTGCGGCTGAGCGTGCTGCAGCGCGTGAAGGACAGCATCTCGCAAACACTGGGCGACGAATCCAAGGTCAGCATCGGCGACAGCGGCAACATCATCCTCAACGAGGGGCTGTTCTTTGATTACAACTCCGCCAAAATCAAAAGCAACAGCCACGCACTGCTCAACAGCCTGACCGATGCGTTCAGCCGCTTCCTCTCCGACGGGGAAAACGCCAAGTATGTCGACAGCATCGTCATATCGGGTCACACCGACAACAGCGGCACCGATGCGCGTAACCGCGCCCTTTCGAGCGAGCGCGCCAACGCCGTGCTCGACTACCTGCTGGAGCAAAACAGCGGCAAGCTCACGCCCTACGCTTCGTTCTTCTGCTCCGCGGGCTACGGCGCCACCCGCCCCGTGGCCGACAATGCCACCGAGGCGGGCCGCAGTACCAACCGCCGCATCGAAATCTCCATCATTCTCAAGGACGAAACCGTGCTGGATATCGTGGAGGCCTACCTCGCCGCCGAAATGCCCGTCGGCACGGGCGCGGGCACGGCGGGATGACTTCCTTTTCTTTGTAAACTTCCTTTTCTTTGTAAA
>CAZRIT010000029.1:6861-20881 GCA_964600225.1 uncultured Oscillospiraceae bacterium
CGCGGGCACGGCGGGATGACTTCCTTTTCTTTGTAAACTTCCTTTTCTTTGTAAAGACAAGTTGTCAAAGCCTAAGCTTTGACATAGCACCTAGATGTGTGCCGAAAATCCAAGGATTTTCGGCAAAGGAAGAAAAAGAAACGTCCCAAAAAGGTAACCCGACATGTGTTGTTAACCCAAGGATTTTCGGTAAAGGAAGCAAAAGAAATGGCCCAAAAAGGGTTTGTCATATCTATCAAAGCAAAAGGGGAGAAGCAGAAAAGCTTCCCCCTTACATATAGCGATGGGTTTCAGTAAGAAGCATACCGCCAATCAACCCTCCGCTCACGGCGCGGCCTTGACGATCACGATGCCGTTGATGAGCCGAATGCTGCCGTCGCGCGGATAGCTCGGCATGCCGCTGTATTCCTCCGTTGCAAGCGCCGCCGCAACCTGCGCATCGTCCGCAGTCTCCAGTATTACGCCGATATAATCGCGCGCAAACGCGTGAAACAGGCCATCCGTATAGATCAAGTTGTATTCCGAGGCCGTTTGCATACCGCTGTAGCGCGACAGCGACTGGAATACGACCTCCTTGGAGGGCGAATAGTTCCCATCCGAAAACCGGCCCGCAATATAAACGGGCGTTTGGTTGTCGTAAGCCTCGTACTGCTCCAGGCTAAGTATTACGCGGTTGGCCAGCGCATAGCAGTTTTCATACTTCAGTTGCAGCGCAAGATACAGCTCGTTATCGCACACGCCGTTGACCAGCCCGATCCAAAGGGCCATCACAAGCGTCACATAGCCCATCCCGTTTTTGACCCAAGCGCCCGCATTGGAACAGGCCTGATCGAAGGTGCGCGCGAATGCGTTGTACGCCACAATCAGCAGGATGTAGAAGAACACATAGCTATAGATCATCAGATAATAGGTCGCTTCGGTCTGTGCGCCCGTGAGGTAGATGCTGCCCAGCAGCATCGGCAGCATCGCCATGATCAATAGGGCAAACACCGTCTGCAACACGCCTGCTTTCCTGCCGCGAAAGAGCGCGGCAAGCAGCATAATCCCCGACGCCGCCCCGATGGCCATGTGCAGATAGCGGATGTAGCGCCAGGAAACCAGCATGCTGGTGCGCAAAAAATACTGCGCAAACTGATAGTATGCATCGAACACTCTGCGCGGCAGCTCCGAAAGCCGCATGCTCCCCATGGTATCCAATCCCGCGTGCGACGCAAGCTGCACGCCTGTGGCGGCGGGAACAACCCAGCGCGCCAGCACGATATATACAATCAGGCCGCCGAGCACCGCGGCGGCATAGCGTCCAAGCAGCAACAGCATCTCCCGATCGGAGGATTCCTTTTCAAGCAGCCGTTGCAGATACCGCACGGCAAGCAGCGCAATGGCCACGCAGATCTGCGCCTGATAGATTGCCAGAGAAGCGACAAACAGTACCCCTCCCCCGCACCAATTCCAGCCTTTCGGGCTTCGGTCGGTCACATACGCGCCCAGCACGGCCAGACCGATGGCGATGAGGAAACCATCCGAGCAGTGCATCCAGGAAAAGGTGTTGGCCAGGGTCGGAAACGTCACCATCAATACCGCAATGACCGCGATTTGGGAGCGCTTTTGAATGCGCAGCATCCGCACAACCAGCGCGCACGCAACGGAGACAGCCACGATGCCGATCATCCCCGTTACCAGCGGTATGCCGGAATCCGAACTGAAAAACGTGGCGGCCTTCAACAGCCAGCGGCCAAAATAGAAGGCGTTATTGGGCGCGTAGAGGTTCATGACCTCATCATGGTTGGGATACTTCCCCGTAAACATGTACAGATGCGTCAGCATGCCCACAATGAACGCCACGGAAAACGCCAGCTTGGCCTCCGCCGAAATCCTGTCCTTCCATCGTTTCAACAATACATCGCACTCGGGCGGCGCAGGTATCTGCTTCAAAATCGTATCCTCGTTTCTTGATATCCGTCAGTTGTTGGCAAAGAAATACATATGCCAAACTCCAGCGCCATGCCTGCGCTGTAGAGCACGCGCAGGTTAAGCGGCGCCAGCAGCACGGACGCAATGATGACCACAAACGCGCTGATGGCCACGAAAAACGCCGACAGGTACCTGAGCGTAGTCAGGTTCCTTTGGCCTATTTCTTCGGCATAGCGCGCAAAATAGGTTTGGTTTTTATCACAGGTGTGATCCAGATCCAAGTGCGCCCAGTAGAACAACAGCCGTTTGAGCTTCATACCGTATCACGCCCTTCCGTGAAAAATCGTTGGCGGCGCGCGACTCAGACGGATGGTTCCTGCCCGCGGAACCGACGCTCCTGCCGCAATGCGGGGCCCTTGCCCTGCGCGGCCGTTCCGTTTTGCCTTTGTTTCGCCCGATGTTTGATGCGTAAGCTATATTGTAACACGTTCCGACACGGGATACAATGACCGAAAGCACCGAATTGTAACAAGCGTCCCAATAATCTTACATCGTCATTCTTTGCAATCGTGTTGAATCCGCAAAAACGTTCGTGCTATAGTGTGTTGTGCCGATATTGATCGACAATATATCCCGGTTCAAGGAGGCGCGCGATTCTTGTATTGGCACATTGACACCGATATTGTCAGCCTGATCGTCATCCTCATTCTCTGCGTTTACAATGCCCGTCTGCTGCCCTCGCACGGAAGCGCCGTGCGCAGCCGACGGTTTTTGGTGTGCCTTTGGGCGGGCGTGTTCGGAACCGTCATCGACATCGCGGCAAGCGTTGTGATGGAGATACCGGGCCGCTCCTGGGTTTACCACCTGCTCATGATGCTCAATTTCGGCATGCTGGAGTTGCTGATTGTGGTCTGGCTGAATTATTCCGTTGCGGTGATGTATCATGACGCGCCCGCACGCATGCGCACGGCCACCAGGGCGGTCATGGCGCCGTATGCCCTGTACCTGCTGCTGCTGTTTTCCAACCCGCATACGGGGCTGTTCTACACGCTCGGGCCAAACAACGCCTATCAGCGGGGCCCTTGCTTTATGCTGATGGTGGCGCTGTTTGCCGCATACGCCCTTGCGCTGTTTATCATGGTCATGCTGCGTAAAAAGCACCTGCCGTTCGGGTATCCGAGTCGGCTATTATGGATGATGCCCGCCATCCTTTCCGTTGCCATTGCGGTGCAGCTATCGGTGCCGGGGTGGCTGACGGTGCTGCCAAGCTACATGATCTGCCTGGTGCTGGCCTCGCTGTTTTTGCAGACGCTGCGCATCAAAAGCCGCGAGGAGCTGGTGCAAACCCTTTCCGTCACCGCCGCGACGGACCCGTTGACGGGCCTGTACAACCGCATCGGGCTGGAGGAACGGATACGCATCCTGCAGGCCAAGCATCACGGCCGCCGCTGTCTGGCGGCCATGGTGGACGTGGACGACCTGAAGGCCATCAACGATACCATGGGCCATGCCGACGGCGATCTGGCGCTCAAGGCCGTAGCCAAGCAGCTAAAAAGCCACTTCCGCGCGACGGATATCGTGGCGCGCTTCGGCGGCGATGAATTCCTTGTGTTTTTAACGGGCGAACTGAGCGAATCGCAAGCGCGCCTTTCCCTCTGCCGCCTGCTTGCGGAGCTGTCGGCGCTTTCCGTCGACGGGCGCTTTTTTGTCCGGTGCAGCGTGGGCGCGGCCATGGGCATCATCGGCACGGACGATTATGAAACGCTCTGCCGGCATGCCGACAAAGCGCTGTATCACGTCAAACGCAGCGGCAAGAACGGCTACGCCCTCTATGCGCCCGATATGGAAGCGGTGCAACAATCTTTATAACGGTCGGCATCGCGCGGTAAGCGACGCTTTCTATTCCCCTTCGGGCGAGTAGAAGGCATAGCGCTGTTTGCCGTTTTTCTTGACGTGGTAGAGCGCCTTGTCCGCCTGTCGGTACAGTTCATCGAAGGTGCTTTCGCCAAGCTTGCCCACGGCCACGCCGATGCTGGTGGAAAGCGATACGCTGCCGTGCTCGTCCAGCCGCATGGCGGAAAGCTTTTGGGTTAGCGACGCCATCCATTCGTTCAGTTTATCCTCGTCCGCAACGCCCTCCAGGAACACCAGGAATTCATCGCCGCCGATGCGTCCGACGATATCCGTGCGCCGAAACTGCGCCTTGAGCACATCGGCCAGCAGGCAGATGGCCCGATCGCCCTGCGGATGCCCCAATGTATCGTTGATGGCCTTCATGTTATCCAAATCCGCAATCATGAGCGCGCAGGGCGCCCCGCCGCCGCCCGCAAGCCTGTGGTGAATCAGCGCCTCGGTGGTAGCCTTGTTGTACAGGCCCGTCATGCCATCCTGCTCGGCTTGCTTTTTTACATCCAGCGCGGCGCGCTTTTCCTGCGTGATATCGCGCAGCATCGTATACGCCTTGATATGCCCCGAGTAGGGGTCCTGCACCATCTGCAATTCGGAACGGATATAGCCCTGCCGCCCATCGGGGAACACGATGCTCCAATCCTCGCCAAGCGTGCGCACACCGTCGGCAAACTGCTTTTTCAGCCGTTCCCCCGCAAAGAACGCGCGGCACCGCTCCCGTTCCTCCCTGACGATGTATTGATCGACAATGTGATCGATGGTCTCCCCGCGCGGGCTGCCGACGGGCGGGAATGCCACGGGCAGCATGGCGCCGCCCTGCTTCTCCGTCACATCCGCGGTGAGGTCCTCCTCCAGATACATCAGCCCGCTGCCCGAGGCGGCGTCCTGCTCGACCGATTGCCGATAACGCTCGTACGCCAGCTCCTTTTCGTGCGTTTCGGTGATATCCAGGTAGGAAATGACGGCCGTCTTTGGCCGATGCGCCTCCGAAAACAGCACGGTATAGCGCATGTCCACCCAGCGCGGCACGCCGTTGGCATCGCGCATGTGCAGCCTGCGGCGGCCGCTCGGCACGCCTGCGGCGATATCGGCAAAAACCTGCCGATACTCCGCTGCGCTTTCGGGCAGCACGAGACCCTCCTCGATGACGGATTCGGGCACGTTGCGCTCCGCCGCAAGCGCCTCCTCGCCCGATGCGGCGGCCAGGTCTGTATAGGCTGTTTTCGATTCGATATCGTAGCGGTAGATCAAGCGGTTGGAGTGCGCGGCGACCGTGCGGAATATCTGCTCGTTTTCGCGGATGGCGCGCGCCTCATAATCCCGCTTGTGCTGCTGCGTGGTCTCCTCCACGGCAATGATGGCCTTGACGGGCGCGCCGTCGCTGCCAAAGATGGTGGCAAACTCAAAGCTCTCCCAGTACCACCCGCCGTCCGCGCGGCGCATGTACGCCTCCGTCCTGCCCGTCTTTTGGCCGCTGCGGATGGCATTGTAAAAATCGATGTGCGCATGCACGGATTCCTCGCTGAGGATGCCCCGCTGCCCCAGGCGCTGCGGGATGTCATGAAGCACCGTGGGCAGGCCGTACAGCTTGGCATAGGAGGCGGGTATGGTGAGCGTGCGCTTGGCCACATCGTATTCGCAGATCATCTTGCCCATCTGCAGCATGGCCAGCTTGAGCTCCTCCTCATGGATGCGCGCCGTTTCCTCGGCAAGCTTGCGCTTGGTGACGTCAAACACCGCCATGTTGAGCGTTACCGCCTCGCCATGGCGTTCCGCGGCAACGCCGCGGATGCTCAGCCACCGCATGCCGCCATCCTTGGTGTGCACGCGGCAGGTGCTGTCGACGGATTCGCCTCCGTGCCTGAGCGCATCGACCTGCGCGCGGATTTCGGCGCAATCCTCCTTTACAAGGGCAAAGAACGGGTCTTGCGCGGCGGCGGCATCGTATTCCTCCTTGGTATAGCCCGTCAGCGCATAGAGCCCCTCGCTCATATACAGCGCATGCATGCCCTGCGGCAAAATTGCGTACGAGGCCAGTCCGCCCGGGATGCTGTCGGTCAGGAGCTTCAACCGCTGATAGGTCCGTCGCGATTTGGTGATATCCCGCGAGACGCCGTACAGGCCGATGACGCTGCCGTGCGCATCGCGCAGGATGTATTTGGAGGTGCTGGAATAGCGCGTCGTCCCATCGGGCAACGGGCTCTGCTCCACATAATCCGTCAGCGACACGCCGCTTTCGAGTATCCTTTGGTCGGCGGCGCGGTACCGTTCCGCCAGCGTACTTTCAAACAGGTCAAAATCCGTTTTGCCCGCCACATCGCCGATATCCGCAAGGTTGGTCAGCGCGGCAAACGGACGGCTGCAGCAGATATAGCGGAAGTTCGTATCCTTGACAAACGCGCAGTCGGAGGAGGATTCCATCATGGCCGACAGCGCCACCGAAAGCAGCTCCCTGGCCGAAAGCGCCTCGCGCTCCCCTTTCGGAAGCTCCGAAAAGTATACGTTGAGGTACTTTTCGCCCGATTCATCCTCGGTCGGCCGCACAAAGGCCATCAGCCACACATAGCCGCCGCTGCCGTTTTTGAGGCGGTATTGGGCCACGCGTGTTTCGCCCGTTTCCAGTATGCTGCGGACAGTATTTTGCAGCGCCGCCCGATCATCGGGATGCACGCCCCTTAAGCCCTCCCTGCCGTACAGGCGCATGGCCTTGGCGCACGGCATGTCCAGCAGCCGCAGCAGCCCGTCGTTGACGTACACGAGGTTGAGCCGATTGTCCTGCGTCGCCCGCATGCGCGCAAAGCCGCCGGGCATATCGTTGAGCATATCCCTGAGCGCCGCGTTGTCGCGTACGATCTTGGCGTTCAGATCGCGGCGGGTGAGCATGACGGCGATATAATCGCCCAGCGCCATGAGGTGATCGATATGCGCAAGCTGGCGGGCGGGGTTGTCCACGCCCGTAAAGCCGATCACCCTGCCATCGCGCCGAAGCGGCACGGCCACCAGCGAACGGATGCCCTCTTTTTCCAGCATGCGCCGTTCCCTTTCCCTGTCGCCAGGCAGGGCGGCTACATCGGAGATGCTGATGTAGCTCATATCCTGATATACGCCGTTCCAGAAGGGCTCGTCCGCAAAGGGAACCCTTCGCGGGCTGCCGCGTCGGCCCTCAATGCCTTCGGCGCAGATTTCGTAGGTGTTGTCGGTCGATTGCTTTTTGTAATCGTGCTCGACAACATACGCGCGTTCGCCCCCGAAGTACGCCAGTATCTTTTCCAGCACATCGTGGATGGCGTCGTCGGAATTGCCCTCGGCAAGCAGCCTGCGGGCGATCTCGTTGAGGAACTTCAATTGCTCGGCGGACGCCTGCACGCTCTGCTCCGTGGTCTTTTCCTTGGAAATATCCGCAATGACCGTGACCAGCACCCGTTCCCCGATGCCCTCGATGCCTGTAACGGCGCCGTTGCAGCGCACATAGGCAACCTCCCCGCCGCGCTTGACGATGCGGTATTCGTACAGCTCCGCCCCGCGCTCGGCAAACAGCCGCTCGGTGACGGCGCGCACGCGCGCCCTGTCATCGGGGTGAATGATTCGGTAGGCATTCGTCACCTCGGCCTCGTACTGCTCCCTTGTGTAGCCCAGCAGCGCATAGTATTTATCGTTGGTGAACGCATAGCGGAGACCGCCCGCTTCATCGGCCGTCACAGCACAGATGCCGCCGTTGACGTTGTTCATGATGGCGGCCAGCCGTTCCGACGTTTCGTTGATCCTGTGCTCTGCCTGCACCAGCTCCGTAATATCCGTAATGACCGATAGCAGCACCGTGTCGCTGATGCCCGCCACGCTTGTGATGGCGGCGTTGCAGCGGACAAACAGGATTTCCCCGCTGCGCTTGATGCAGCGGTATTCATAGTGCGTGGAGCCGCGCGCGACCAAAAGCCGCTTCACAATCTCCGTCACGCGCGCCCTGTCCTCGGGGTGCGCCAGTTGAAAGGCGTCTGGCACCTCCGCTTCAAACTGCTCCCTTGTATAGCCGAACATGGCATGGTACTGCTCGTTGGAGAACACAAACCGCACCCGGTTGTCTTCGTCGATGGTGACGGCCGAGATGCCGCCGTTGATGCTGTTCATGATGGCGCCAAGCTGCTCGGAAAGCTCGCGCATCCTGTTTTCGGATTCCATCTGGCGGGTGATATCGTTGGCCACGGCAAGCTGCACGGGCTCCGCCACGCCGGGGAAATCGGCGATGGAGATGTTGCTCTGCATCCAGCGGATGCTGCCGTCGCGCCGCATGACGCGGTAGCTGCATGAAAACGGCGTGCGGTCAAGGCTTGCCTGCTGCGTCTGCCCAATAACCCGCTCCCGATCATCGGGATGGATCAGCTCAAACGCAACGGGCACCTCCCGTTCGAACTGCTCCCTCGTATAGCCAAGCTGCGCAAAATACTGGTCGTTGACGAACAAAAACGTCGGCTTGTGATCCTTGATGATCGTGGCCGTGATGCCGCCGTTGACGTTATCCATGATCGCCTGCAGGCGCTTGGCGGTTTGGTGCTCCTTGCGCTCCGCCACGCGCTGGGCCGTGATGTTGGTGATGGAGCTGTAAAACAGCAGCCGTTCGCCCGCCCTGGCAATGACCCGCATGGTCATGCGCAGGTAGGCATCCTCCCCATCCTCCGTCAGGCCCGTCAAGTGCACCTCGCAGGTGGCTTCTGCGCCCGTGCGGATGGCGGTTTGCTGGCATTGCCGCATGCGCTCGCCGCTTGATTTGCTCATATAATCCTGCACGTCCAGCTTCAGCGCGTCCTCCATGGACATGCCGTCGCGGCCGAGCGCGCGCGCGTATTTTTCGTTGATGCGCAGCAGCTCCGTTTTGCCTTCGTAATACTCGAATATGCATGCCCCGCCGACGTAGCTGTTGAAGATCAGCGTCTCCATGGACTTGGGGTCCCAGAAGGCGTTGTTATCCAGCGTTTCCACCGTTTCCAGCGCAAGCATGGTCTCCTCGCGGCCGATGCTTGCCGAAAGCTGTTCGTATTCCTCCACGGGCATGGGCTTGGCGTACAGATACCCCTGCACATAGTTGCAGCCGATGGAACGCAGATAGTCCGCCTGCTCCCCGGTCTCCACACCCTCGGCGATGACGGGCATGCCCAGCCATTTGGCCATGCGCACGATGGATTCGAGGATGTTGCCGCCGCGGCCTGCGTTCGAGCTGCCCTCCAGAAAGTGCATATCCGGCTTGAGCACGCCCGCGGGCACGTCCTTTAAGGTATTGAACGAGGAATAGCCGCTGCCAAAATCGTCAATTTCGATGGTGAAGCCAAAGGCGTTGAGCTTTTCCACCATGCCAATGATCTGCTCGGCCGACTGCGCAAACGCGGATTCCGTAATCTCCAGCCTTAGTAGCTCCACGGGGATTTGATAGCGCTCCACCAGCCCCGTGATCTGCTGATAAAAATCCTCCCGAAACAGGTCGTAGCGGGAAATGTTGACCGAGACGGGCAGCGGCGCGCGGCCTGCGTCCAGCCACTTGCGCAGCAGCATGCACACCCGCTCCCATATGTACTTATCCATCTCGTAGATGAAGCCGTTGCGTTCAAACACGGGGATGAACTTGTTGGGCGGCACCATGCCCCTTTTGGGGTGCCGCCAGCGCACCAGCGCCTCCGCGCCGATCAATGCGCCCGTGGAATGGTTGAACTGCGGCTGAAACCACGGCTCAAATTGCCCCGCCTTGAGCGCGCCGTTCATCTCGTTGATGATGCTTTGCTCGCGGATGATCTGCTCGCGCATGGACTCGTCGTACACCGCCACATGCACGTCGTAGCGCCCCTTGACGGAGGCCTCAGCAATGGCGGCGCGGTCGTACATGGCGTTGACGCTTAAGCTCTTGTCCGTAACAATATAGCGGCCCGTGCTGATGGTCATGGGCAGCATGCCCGCATCGGCCGTGGAAACCGCATGCCGCAGCCGCTCGATTTCCTCGGTATACATAAACTCGATGGGATACAGCACGGCAAAGTTATCGGCCGTAATGCGGCAGCAGATGCCGCCAACGGGGTCAAACCCACGCTGAAACACCGACGCGACGGATTTGAGCACCTCGTCGCCGCGGTCGCTGCCGTATTGATCGTTGACGACCTTAAAGTTATCGATATCCATGCAGGCCAGCACATAATGGCCCGCTTCCTTGCCCGCAATCATCTCCGCTGCCTTTTCAAAGAAGGTTTTGCGGTTGTACAGGCCCGTCAGCTCGTCCTTTGTGGCGGCGTTGACCACAGCGGCGGTTTCGCGCAGGTTGATGGTGTTGCCCAGGCGGTGCTTGATAACGGCGGGGTTGTAGGGCTTGACGATAAAATCGTTGGCGCCGAGCGACAGCGCCTTGACCTCCGCCCCTTCCTCGGTATTGCCCGTGGTAACGATGACGGGAATCTGCGAAAGCGCCGCGTCTTGGCGCATGGCGCGCAGCACCTCGTAGCCATCCATCACGGGCATGACAATATCCAATAGAACCGCCGATATCTCCTCGGCGGCGCCTTGCATGGCCTCCAGCGCGCGTACCCCGTTTTCCGCCTCCGTCAGATCGTAATCCTCAGCGAGGATACGGTACAGGATACGGCGGTTGATCTCGCTGTCGTCGACAATGAGGACTCTTCTTCGCTTCATCCGAAGCCTCCTTGCTGCGCTACATGGGGAACGTGCCGCATCGGCGCCAGGCGCCCGATCGGGACGGGTATCGCCCCGCAAACGTAGAATTGACTGTATCGATGCTCTGTGAAACGGCGCAAACGCGCGCCGCGCCCGGAAAAAAAGCGTCATTTTTATATGTTTATGGTCGATTATACCATGAAGCGCGCCGATGTGAAAGGGCACAGGCGGGTTTTTGTCACATGCAAACGGTTTTTCTTTCCTTTTTCCGCCGCCAAGACGGCATTTTTGTGTCACAGCGGGGTTGCGGCGCGGCGAATTTCAACATATTGGTTGCCCGATTTGCATGACAGGATGTATAATAGGTAACAAATCCGAGCAGCGTCCGAACGGAGCGCGCCGACAGGGATGGTTTTGCACGCTTTTGGGGCCTGTTTGGATTGGTTACCGCCGCGCTCCCGCACGGCATGCACAAGGGATACTGTATATGGGAGGACTATTCGTAATGGGAAAAAGACGTTTGGGGGATCGAAAGGACGGCGTGCTGCTGAGGGATTTGGATTCCATGCACTTCATTGTGCCGCTGATCTATCCCAACCGCTGTGACAACGAAGCGTATATATCCGAGCGCATCGACCTGACCAACCTCAACCAATACCTTGCCAAGCGCAACGAAACGGAGACGGAGTATCCGTTTACGCTGTTCCACCTCATCGTGACCGCCATGGTAAAATGCCTGACGCTCAGGCCCAAGATGAACCGCTTCATCGCCAACAAGAACATCTACCAGCGAAACGACGTCTCCGCTGCGTTTGTGGTTAAAAAACGCTTTACGGACGATGGCGCCGAGGCGCTGGCGTTTTTGCACACAAAAGCGGACGACACGCTGGATACCCTGCATCAAAAGCTGTTCAAGCAGATTTCCACCTGCCGCGGCGACGCGGTGGACCGCTCCACCGACAGCATGGATATCCTCAACAAGCTGCCGCGCTTTCTGTCCAAGTTTTTGGTCTACCTCATCACCATACTGGACAAGCACGGCTGGTGCCCCGATTTTTTGATTGCCACGGACCCGTACTATTCCTCCGTGATACTCTCCAACCTCGGCTCCATCAAGCTCAAAAGCGGCTATCACCACCTGACCAACTGGGGCACCACATCGGTGTTTTGCATCATCGGCGAAAAGAAAAAGACGCCGCACTTTGCAGACGACGGCACGGTGACCATGCGGGAAACCGTCGATTTGGGCATTACGATAGACGAGCGCATTGCGGATGGCTACTACTACGCAAAGACCATCCGTCTGCTCAAGCACCTGCTGGAAAACCCTGCGCTGCTGGAACGCCCGCTCGGCGAAGACCTGGCATACTAGCGCACACCTATTTTGAAAGGAATCAACCAAACATATGGAACAAACCCTCACCGTTGCGGCAATGGACGAGCCCGTCGCCGTCAGAACCCCATGGTATAAAAGCGTAGGGCAAATCCCCACGCATTTGAACTATTTTGAAGGCTCCATGTTCGAGGCGGTCGAAGCGATTGCAAAGAAGTACCCCGACAACATCGCCATCAACTTCATGGGCCGCTCCACCACCTACAAGCGTCTCGTGGCCGAAATCGAGCGGTGCGCGCGCTCCCTCAAAACCCTCGGCGTGCGCGCGGGCGACCGCGTAACCATCGCCATGCCCAACTGCCCGCAGGCCATCTTCCTGTTCTATGCGGTCAACCTGGTGGGCGGCATCGCCAACATGATCCATCCGCTCTCCAGCGAAAAGGAGATTGAATTCTACCTCAACGAATCGGCCAGCATTACCGTGGTCACCCTCGACCAGTTCTACGCCAAGATCGAGGCCGTCCGCCGAAACACCCCCGTGGTCAACGTGGTCATCGCGCGCATCCGCGACGAGCTTTCCAAGCCCGTCCGCGCAGGCTACATGCTCACCGAGGGCCGAAAGATCGAAAAGATCCCGAGCGACGCGCCCGTCATCCTCTGGCGGGATTTCATGCGGCTGGGACGCTTCTGCTTTTGGAACTACAAGGTGGAGCGCAAGGCCGACGACCCCGCCGTCATCCTCTACTCCGGCGGTACGACAGGCACCACCAAGGGCATTCTGCTGTCCAACATGAACTTCAACGCGCTGGCCGCGCAGATTGTGGCCACCAACCCGATGTTCCGCGCGGGCGACCGCATGCTTTCGGCCATGCCGCTGTTCCACGGGTTCGGGCTGGGCGTTTGCATCCATTCCATGCTCGCCAACGGCGGCCGCTGCATCCTGGTGCCACGCTTTACCGCCAAGAGCTACGCCAAGCTGATTACGCAGTACAAGTGCAACTTCATCGCGGGCGTGCCCACGCTCTACGAGGCGCTGCTGCGCATTCCCTCCATGGAGCACGCGGATCTAAGCTGCCTCAAGGGCGTGTTCTCGGGCGGCGACTCGCTTTCGGTGGAGCTTAAAAAGCGCTTCGACGCGTTTCTGGCCAAGCACAACGCCACCATCCAGATCCGCGAGGGCTACGGCACCACGGAATGCGTCACCGCCTCCTGCCTGACGCCCATCAACATGGGCAAGGAGGGCAGCATCGGCCTGCCGTTCCCCGATACCTTCTACAAAATCGTGCGTCCCGGCACGGAGGAGGAGCTCCCCTACGGCGAGGAGGGCGAAATATTGCTGGCAGGGCCCACCGTGATGAAGGAATACATCAAGCACCCCGAGGAAACGGCGCAGACGCTGCGCACGCATGCCGACGGGCTGACATGGGTGTATACGGGCGACCTTGGCACCATGGACGCCGACGGCTATGTGTATTTCCGCGGCCGCATCAAGCGCATGATCATCTCGTCGGGCTATAACATCTACCCAGCGCAGCTGGAAAACGTGCTCGACGGCCACCCCATGGTGCACATGAGCTGCATCGTCGGCGTGCCCGATCCGTACCGCATCCAGAAGGTCAAGGCGTTTGTGATGCTCAAAGACGGCATCGCCCCGTCCGAGGAAACCAAGCAGGATATTCTGGCATACTGCCGCAAGCACATTGCCAAGTACGCCATGCCGTACGATGTGGAATTCCGCGAGACGCTCCCCAAGACGCTCGTGGGCAAGGTTGCCTACCGCATCCTCGAGGAGGAGGAAGCCGCCAAGTCCGCCAAGCAGGGCTAAGCGATATCGGCGTTGCAACCACAGCAAAAACGTCGGCATCGCAACCACAGCAAAACAAACGGAGCGTCCCGCATGCGGAGCGCTCCGTTTGTTCATCCTGCGCCGTTATGTTGCCTGCGTATCCGCCGTTTCGCCTCCACCTGCGCGGCTGCGGCGAAAAACCGACGTGATGCCATGCGCGCTCATCAGCACAAACAACGGCAGATAAGCCGGCACATACTGCGATTTGGCCTCAAACAGCAGGTGGAAAAGGATGGCGCCCGTCGCCGTCAACGGCAGCAGCAGTTGCTCCACCGTCCGACGCCGCAATAAAGCAATTGTGCACAGCAAAAAGCCCGCGTACAGCACCTGCAAAGCATGATTCATGATGCCATTCTGGTTGATTCCTCCCGTTTGCA
>CAZRIT010000030.1:0-20840 GCA_964600225.1 uncultured Oscillospiraceae bacterium
TGGGCCGAAAGAAGGCTTTGCACCACCAAGGAGGTCTTCATATTGTCGTCCATGGGCGACAATTTGATGATCCATAAGGCTTTGGACATGGCCAAGCCGGGCGATATCATCGTAGTCGACGGCGAGGGCTGCACGGACCGTTCGCTGGCGGGAGAGATCATGTTTACCTATGCGCATCAGCGCGGGCTGAACGGCTTTGTGTTCGATGGCGCAATCCGTGATTTGGATGGCGCAAGGAATGTTGCCATGCCCGTCTATGCCAAGGCGGTTACGCCGCAGGGCCCGTTCAAGCATGGCCCGGGCGAGATTAACGTGCCCATCTGCTGCGGCGGCCAGGTGGTGTTCCCGGGAGATATTCTGGTGGGCGACGCAGACGGCATCGTCGTCATCCGCCCGTCTTACGCGGCGGAGCTGGCGGCTGTTTCCAGGCAAAAGGTCGATTCGGAAACGGTCAAGCTTGGCAAGATGCGTGCGGGCGATATCGGACAACAGGGGCATCAGAAGACATACGATGACATTCTGGCGTCGCTGGGCATGAAATAAGAAAACCGTTTGATCGTTTGCGCAAACTGACAGCAAAAAAACAAACCACCCGTTGTTTCGGGTGGTTTGTTGCATGTCAGGCAGGATCGATCGGGGCGTTGTCAGCGTCCTTGTTGGCAAAATACTCGTGCACCTGCTGCGCGCAGGGGAGCGTCATGCCCTTGACGGCGGCGAGCTCCTCCACAGAGGCCGCCTTGATGGCGTCGAGCGTCAAAAACGCATCGAACAGCGCGCGTTTCCGCTTGTCGCCAACGCCCGCAATGCGATCCAGCACGGAATAGAGGGCGTTCTTTTGCCGTATGCCGCGGTGGTAGCTGATGGCAAAGCGGTGCGCCTCGTCGCGGATGCGCTCAATCAGGTGCAGCGCCGCGCTGTTGCGGGGCAGGAAAAGGGGCTGCTCGGCGTCGGGCATATAGACGGATTCGTTCGTTTCCGCAAGGCCGATGGCGGGGATGCAATCGATGCCGTTTTCGGACAGTACCTGCAATGCAACGTGAAGCTGCGTGCGCCCGCCGTCCACAATCAGCAGATCGGGCAGCGGCAGGAAGCCTGCGTCGCCGTTGAGCGCCTTGTCGAAGCGCCGTTCCAGCGCCTCCCGCATGGCCGCACAGTCGTCGCCGCCGTGGTTGAGCCTGCTGCGGAAGCGGCGGTACGCGCTTTTATCGGGCTGCCCATCCGTAAACACCACCATGGAGGATACGGTATCGCGGCCCATGATGTGCGAGTTGTCAAAGCACTCCAGCCGTTTGGGGATGGTCTCCAGCCCGAGCAGGCCGCTTAGCTGCGCCACAGCGCCCTCGCCACGCTCCCATGCGCGCTTTTGCAGCGAGGCGTCCTTTTCCAGCGCGTCGATGCAGTTGCGGTACGCCAGCTCCGTCAGCTTGCGCTTTTCACCGCGCACGGGGCGATGCAGGTAGACCTTGCGGCTGGCGGCGGCGGATAGCCATGCGGCGATGGCCTCCATATCGGAAACATCCTGATACAGCAGGATTTCGGGCACGATGGAGGGCGATTCGGCATAATACTGCTTGATAAACGCCGAAAGGATATCCGCATCCGCCTCGTCGGGCGCGGCCTCCATGCGGAAGCGCTCGGTGCCGATGACCTTGCCGTTGCGTACAAACAGGGCAAAAACGACCGCGTTTTCCTCCAGGCGGCCGAGCGCAAACACATCCATGACGGTTTGATGCACATCGATGGCGGATTGCTTTTCGTTGAGGCTTTCGATGGCGCGGATGCGGTCGCGCAGCATGGCCGCGCGTTCAAACGCCATGTTCTCCGCGGCTTGTTCCATCTGCAGACGCAGCGTTTTGAGCACGGCGTCCGTATGACCGTTTAAAAAGGCGATCACCTCGTCGAGCATGGCGTGATAGGTTTCGCGCGTGATGCTGCCCGTGCACGGCGCGCAGCATTTGCCGATGTGGTACATCAGGCACGGCCGCTCGCGGCGTGCCATGGCGCGCTTGAGATCCTTTTTGCACAGGCGGATGGGGTAAAAATCGCGCACCAGTTGAATGTTGTCCCGTAAAAGCAGCCCCGAAAGGAACGGTCCGAGGTACTTGGCGCCGTCCTTTTTGACGCGGCGCACCACCTCCAGCCGCGGGAAATCCTGCCGCACGTCGATGCGGATGTATGGAAAATGCTTATCGTCCTTGAGCAGGATGTTGTACTTTGGCCGATACTCCTTGATCAGGTTGCATTCCAGCGTCAGCGCCTCGGTCTCGTTGGAAACGCGGATATACTCAAAATCGTCAATCTGCCGCACCATGGCCACAACCTTGGCGGCATGGTTTTTGGAGGATTGAAAGTATTGCGAAACGCGGTTTTTTAAAGAGATGGCCTTGCCGACATAGATCAATTCGCCCGCAGCGTTGAACATTTTGTACACGCCGGGCGCGGAGGGGAGAAGCTTGAGCTTTTCGGCAATGCGTTCGTTCATATGTTCAATGGCAGGCGACGCCCGCATCGGTAAGCATGCGGTACAACAGCGGCAGCGGCATGCCGATGACGTTGAAGTAGTTGCCGTCCACCTTTTCCACAAAGATGCCGCCCGGCCCCTGCACGCCGTACGCGCCCGCCTTATCCAGCGGTTCGCCCGTGGCGACATACCAGTCGATCTCGGATTCCGTCATGGGCGCAAAGGTGACGTCGGTCAGGCAGCAACGCTGATCGACACGGCCGTCGTGCATGACGCAAACGCCCGTGTAAACGGTGTGCATGCGGCCCTGCATGCGCGTTAAATACGCCTTGGCGTTTTCACTCGTATGCGGCTTGCCAAGGATATCGCCATCCAGATAGACGATCGTATCCGCGCCAATGACGCAGTCGTTCGGGTAGAACGCGGCAACCGCGGCGGCCTTTTGTCGCGCAAGCTCCATCACATATTGATCGGGCGGCGCGCCGACGGGCGGCTGTTCCTCCACATGGCTGACAACGGCCGTAAACGGCAGGCCAATGAGCGTGAGCAATTCCCTGCGGCGCGGGGATTCCGATGCCAGGATAATCATAGGCTGCCCTCCGCCAGCAGGCATACGGGGCAGTGATCGCTGCCCAAAACGGTATTGTAAATCAGGCTGTCGTAAACGTTTGGCATCCAGCGCTCCGATACCAGGAAGTAGTCGATGCGCCATCCCGCGTTGCGCTCCCGCGCGCCGAAACGGTAGCTCCACCAGGAGTACGCGCCCGCGGCATCGGGGTAGAAACGGCGGAAGCTATCGGTAAAACCGCTGTCGATGAGCCTGGTCAGCATGGCGCGCTCCTCGTCCGAAAAGCCCGCGTTGCCGCGGTTGGCGTCGGGATTTTTCAGGTCGATCTCCTTGTGCGCTACGTTCAAATCACCGCAGAGAATCACGGGCTTTTGCGCATCCAGTTTGAGCAGATAGGCCAGGAACGCATCCTCCCATTCCGTGCGGAAGCGCAGGCGCTTCAGCCCATCCTGCGCATTTGGCGTATAGACGTTGACAAAGTAAAAATCGGGAAACTCCAGCGTAATGGCACGGCCCTCCGCATCGTGCGCGGGCAGGCCGATGCCGTTTCGTACGCTGATGGGTTCCCGCTTGGTAAACACCGCCGTGCCCGAATAGCCCTTCTTTTCGGCGCTGTGCCAGTAGGCAAAATAGCCCGGGAGCGTTACTTCCAGCTGCTCGGGCTGCATCTTTGTTTCCTGCAGCGCCAATATATCGGGCGATTCCTCCGTGACAAACGCATAGAACCCCTTGCCGATACAGGCGCGTAAACCGTTGACATTCCAAGAAATCATCTTCATGCATCGTATTATATCATTGACAAAACGACAACACAAGCGTATTATGAATCCATAAGATGTTCCAAATGGAACAAATACGGAGGAAATCATGAGCCGTTCGCGCATTCCCGCAGCCTATGCAAAAAAGCTTTCGGCTACGCCGCTGTTTTGCGGCATGGAGGAAAGCGCCATCGTGTCCGCCGTCACGCGCGCAGAGGTCACGGTTGTGCATGTGGAAAAGGGCGGCGTCATCTATGCGCCCGAGGATTTTTTGCATGCGCTGGGCGTCATCCTATATGGGCGCGCGCAGGTAACCAAGAGCGGCGCGGACAGCCGCATGCTCATGAGCGTACTGGAGGCGGGCGAGCTGTTTGGCGCGGCCACGCTGTTCAACGACAGCGCGCAGTATGTGGCCGAGGTGCGCGCCATTGTGAGTACCTGGGCTCTGATGATGAGCGAGGATGCGCTCAAACACATGATGCGTTTGGATTTTCGGATTGCGGAAAACTATATGCGCTATCTGACCGCGCGCGTGCGCTACCTGAGCGGCCGCATCGACGGCTTCGTGCGCCCGACGCTGGAGGATCGCGTATTGTTGTATATGGTGCGCGGCGCAAAGGATGGCCTGTACACGCCGCCGATGGGCGTCAGCGGCTTGGCGGAGGCGTTGTGCATCGGCCGCACCTCTCTGTATCGCGCCATCGACGCTCTGACAAACAAGGGACGGATCATCAAACAGGGACGGTCGTTTCGACTGTCGGAAGGAACGGAATCATGAAAAAGGTATTGGCAATTCTGGCGGCGGCCTTGATGCTGTTTGCCATCGGCTGCAAAAAAGAGGATGCGGCAACCGCGCATATTGGCGCGCTGAAGGGGCCGACGGGGCTTGGCCTGGCGTACATGATGCAGCAGGAGGCGACGGACAGGCGTACCATCGAGCTGTTCGATGCGCCCGACGCCATCACGGGCAAGTTCATCAGCGGCGAGCTGGATATTGCGGCCGTGCCCATCAACCTTGCGTCTGTGCTGTACAATAAAACGGAAGGCAACGTGCGCATGCTGTGCGTCAACACGCTGGGCGTGCTGTACATTCTGGAAAACGGCGATACTGTGCGGGAACTGTCCGATCTTTCGGGAAAAACCATCTATGCAAGCGGCCAGGCGAGCACGCCTGAGTATGTGCTGACCGATCTGTTGGCAAATAACGGCATCACCGACACCACGGTGGAGTTTGTGGGCGAGCATGCGGCGCTGGCCGCGATGATGGCCAACGGTGAAATCGACCTGTGCATGCTGCCTGAGCCGAACGTTTCGGCGGTGCTGTTAAAAAATCAGGATGTGCGCGTGGCGCTGGACCTCAACGACGCATGGGCGGCGTCCACGGGCGTAAAGCTGGTGCAGGGCTGCTATATTGCTTCCGCGGCATTCTGCGAGGAGCACCCCAAGCTGGTTGAGCAGTTCCTTGCCGATTACAGCGCGTCGGCCGAACAGGTGCTGACCTCTGCGGACGCAGCGGGCGTGGTGGCAGCCATGGGCATCCTGCCTTCGGAGGCGGTGGCGGCCAAGGCGATTCCCAACTGCAATATCGTGTGCGTGACGGGAGACGAGATGCGCTCCATGGCCTCCGAGATGCTCGGAAAACTCTTTGCGGCCAATCCCAAGTCCGTCGGCGGCGCGCTGCCGGGAGACGACTTCTATGCCGCGGCAAACTGACAAAACAAACATCAAACGCTTCATCGGCGGCCTGCTGATTGCGCTGGTCTATATCGGCGTTTGGCAGGCCGCGCATTGGCTTGCGGGCAGCTCCCTGCTGCTGCCGTCCCCGTACGAGACGGTGCGGCGCTTTTTGCTGCTGCTGACGGATGCGGCAAGCTGGCGGCTTGCGGGCATGTCGATTCTGCGTATCATGGCGGGCTATGCGCTGGGCGTTGCGTGCGGCGTGTTGGTAGCGATCCTGTGCGCCATGCTGCCCTTTGCCCAAAGGCTGCTGGCCCCGCTCAAAAGCATCGTCAAGGCAACGCCCGTAACGTCGTTTATCCTGCTGGCGCTGCTGTGGATGCGTTCGGGCGCGGTGCCAATGTTCATTGCGTTTCTGATGGTGCTGCCAATCGTGTGGACAAACGTACTGACAGCCATTGTGAACACCGACCGTCAACTGATCGAGATGACGGAGGTATTCCGCGTGAACCGTTGGAAGCGGCTGACGCAGCTATATGTGCCGTCCGTGCTGCCGCAGTTTCTGGCGGCGTGCACCACGTCCCTCGGCTTTGCATGGAAGGCAGGCGTTGCGGCGGAGATCATCGCGCAGCCCAAGCTTTCCATCGGCTACAAGCTGTATCAGGCCAAGCTGACCATCGAGACAGTGGATCTGTTTGCTTGGACGCTAATGATTATCCTGCTGTCCGTGCTCATCGAACGGCTGCTGGTGGGCTTGATCGGGAGGATTCGCCATGATTGAGCTCAATAACCTCACCGTCATACTGGATGGACGCGCGGTTTTGGATCGCTTAACCGCTTCCGTATCGGATACGCAAACCACCGCCGTCATGGGCGCTTCGGGCGCGGGCAAAACGACGCTGCTGCGCGCGCTGGCGGGGTTGCAAAAACCCGATGCGGGCGCGATAACGGGCATGGAGGGGCGGCGGGTCGCCTTCGTGTTCCAGGAGGATCGGCTGCTGCAATGGAAGAGCGCGCTGGAGAACGTGGCGCTCGTTTCGGATGCGGAACACGCAGCGCGTTGGCTGACAAGGCTTGGGCTAAAGGACGCCATGCGGCTGTTGCCCAAGGAGTTGTCGGGCGGCATGCGGCGGCGCGTGGCCGTTGCGCGCGCGCTTGCTTACGGCGGAGACCTTTTGCTGCTGGACGAGCCATTTGGGGGCCTGGATGCGCAAAGCAAGGCCGTAACGGCCGAGGCGATCCTTGCTGCAGGCTTGCCGATTGTGCTGTCAACGCATGATAATGAGGAAGCGAATCTGCTCAACACCGTATCGGTCATCCGATTATAGGCGACACTTTTGCTGTGTCCTTCCATGAAATCTCGAACCTGTATTGAGTATTTCGTCGAAAGATGCTATACTTTTCTACAATACTGGGGAGGTATGGAATATGAAAGTGACGCAGCGAGAAAAACGGTTTCCTTCCGCAACGGGCCTGTGCGATATCCGCTATCGCCTTTGGATTCCGTCCGATCCCAGGGTTGCGCTCCAGATTGCGCACGGCATGGCGGAGCATATCGACCGCTACGATGCATTCGCCACCTTTTTGGCCGAAAACGGCATACTGGTCTACGGCGCGGACATCGCGGGACACGGGAAAAGCATCGGCAAATCGGGCTTGAAGGGCTATTTTTGCGCGGAGAACGGCTGGGACGCCGTCTTGCAGGATATGCGTACGCTGCGCGACGTGGTTCGGACGGAGTTTCCCGCCATTCCATACATTCTGATGGGCCATTCCATGGGCTCGTTTTTGGCGCGCTCCTATGCGGGCAGGGACGGGCGCGATTTTGAAGCGTACATTTTTTCGGGCACGGCGGGCAAGAACCCCATGCTCGGCATCGCTAAATTCCTGGCAAGGAGAGAGATCAAAAAGCACGGCGCGGAGACGCCGAGCGATCTGCTGTACAACCTCAGCTTCGGCTCCTACAACAAGGCGTTTCGGCCCAACCGCACGGCGTTCGACTGGCTGTCGCGCGACGATGAGCAGGTTGACAAATATGTCTCCGACGAGCTGTGCGGCTTCCCGTTTTCGGCAGGGGCCATGCTGGATCTGTTCAATGGATTGAGCGAAATCAGCAGCATCAACTGGGCAAGGCGCTTGCCCGATCGGCCGATACTGCTGCTCAGCGGCGCATGCGACCCCGTCGGCGGCGCGGGCAACGGCGTCAAGCAGGTGTTTGGGTGGATCAAAAAGAGCGGGCGCAACGCCGAGTGCAAGCTGTATGAAGGCGGCCGCCACGAGATGCTCAACGAAATCAACAGGGAAGAGGTCTACCGCGACATCCTGTTGTTCATCGACACGGTGGAAGCGTTGGGGGAGCGGGCATGAGCGTACTGGTCTATCGCGATAAGGCGACGGCCTGCCTGGCGGCGGCGACGCTGTTTGCCTCCTGCATGATCGAAAAGCCGTCGGGCGTGTTCGGGCTGGACTATGCGCCCGAGCTTGCGGGCGTGTACCGCAGCGTACTGCGCATGACAACGGACGGCCTGCTGGACTGGGGCGAGGCCAAGACCTTTAACCTGTACGAGTATGTGCATGCCGATTCCGCCAACACCGTAGAAAAGCAGTTAGGCCAGGCGCTGCTGGACCGCG
This sequence comes from uncultured Oscillospiraceae bacterium, assembly GCA_964600225.1. Lineage (GTDB taxonomy): Bacteria > Bacillota > Clostridia > Christensenellales > CAG-138 > CAZRIT01. The sequence continues at coordinate 8,096 of CAZRIT010000030.1, forward strand.
TGGGCATTCCGCGCGGCAACCGCTTTGCGCCCGATACAAGCGGGAATGACTGGAGCGTTGCCTGCAACGATTATGAAAACGAAATCCTCAACGCGGGCGGTCTGGACGTGGTGTTTTGCGCCATCCGCGCCGACGGCAGCGTGATACGAAATATCGGCGCCAGCGAGCTTGCGCCCGTCACGCATGTGGAGCGTACGGACGAAGGGCGCGTGGTGACGGTGGGCATGACGACCATCATGTCGGCCAAAAAGATCGTGGCGGTCATGACGGGCGCGGATAAGGCGCAGATGGCGGGCATGGTATTCAACGGCGTCATTGTGCCAAGCGTGCCTGCCAGTTATCTTTTGATGCACAACAATGCGGTGTTTTTATTGGACGAGGACGCGGCGGAACGGATTTGACGGGAGGGGAACCGATGGCGGCGATCAGTTGGGAAACGCTGATGCGTGATGTGGCCGACTGCCAAAGGTGCAGGCTTTGTGAAACGCGCACGCACACGGCGTTTGGCGAGGGCGACATTCATGCCGACATACTCTTTGTCGGCGAGGGGCCCGGGCGCGAGGAGGACTTGCAGGGCAGGCCGTTTGTGGGCCCCGCGGGACAACTGCTCGACCGTATGCTGGCCGCTACGGGCTTTCGCCGCGAGGATGTGTACATTGCCAATGTCGTCAAGTGCCGCCCGCCCAATAACCGCAACCCGCAGGATGACGAGGCGGAGCAGTGCCTGCCGTATCTGCGCGCACAATATGCTTTGATTCGGCCAAAAATTGTGGTATGCTTAGGCTCCGTCGCCACCAAGCACCTGTACGACAGGGATGCGCGCATCACGCGCGTGCGCGGCAAATGGCTCCAAAAGGGCGGCGTCTGGTTTTTGCCGACGTATCACCCCGCGGCGCTGCTGCGCGACGAAAGCAAAAAAAGCGAAGCGTGGCAGGACATGCAGGCGCTTTTAGCCAAATATACTGAACTGACGTTACAATAGGAGGATCATATGTCGGGACATTCCAAGTGGGCAAACATTAAGAATAAGAAGGAAAAAACGGACTCCCAGCGCGGCAAGATATTCACCAAGATCGGCCGCGAAATCGCCATCGCCGTCAAGGAGGGCGGGGCGGACCCTTCCAACAACTCCAAGCTGCGCGACGTCATCGCCAAGGCCAAGGCCAACAACATGCCAAACGACAACATCTCCCGCTCCATCAAAAAGGCGGCGGGCGAGGGCAGCGGCGTCAACTACGAGGAAGCCTTGTACGAGGGTTACGGCCCCGGCAACATGGCGGTCATCGTGGAGGTCGTTACCGATAACCGCAACCGCATCGCTGCGGAAATGCGGCATATATTTGATAAGAGCGGCGGCAACCTCGGCAACTCCGGCTGTGTGGCGTGGATGTTCGATAAAAAGGGACAGATCGTCATTGAGCGCACGGCGGCCATGGACGAGGAGGAGGTCATGATGCACGCGCTGGATGCGGGCGCGGAGGATTTTGTGGCCCAGGACGACGCGTTTGAAATCTATACCGATCCTGCGGAGTTTTCATCCGTACGCGAGGCGCTGGAGGCGTTGGGCTACACGTTCATCTCGGCGGAGGTGAGCATGATCCCGCAAACCACCACCGATATCACCGATCCGGAGACGATCGAAAAGGTGAATCGCTTCCTCGAGCGGCTTGACGACAACGACGACGTGCAGGAGGTCTATCATAACGGAAACCTGCCCGATGATGACGAAGAGTAGGGGAGCGATTGCAATTTTCCGCTCCATCGGGTAAAATAATAAGATTGATCGATAAGGAGGCGTAACAAATGGCTGCTGAATTGGTTACGGATATCGGAAAGATTACCATTGCCGACGACTTGGTGGCGAGCATTGCGGGTTATGCCGCGGTGGAAAACTATGGCATCGTTGGCATGAATTCCAAAAAGGCAGGCGATTCCCTGGTGGAGTTGTTTGGCAAGGACAATCTGCGCCGCGGAGTCAAGGTTACGGTCGTTTCGCCCGATGCGGTGGATATTGATTTGTACGTTACGCTCGAGTATGGCGTATCGCTGCCCGCTGTTGCCCGCAACACCAAGAGTAACGTGAAGTACCGCGTGGAGGAAATGACGGGGCTTACCGTCAATCATGTCAACGTCCACGTGGAGAACATTCGCGTGTAAGTGGGAGGACTACCAATTTGAACTCAACAACAATCAGCGGTGCGCAGTTTCGCGAAATGATCGTCGCGGGCGCCGTACTGCTTGAGAAAAATAAGCAGGTCATTGACTCGCTGAACGTATTTCCCGTGCCCGATGGCGACACGGGCACCAACATGTGTATGACCATGCAAAGCGCTGTGCACGAAATCCGTGCGCTGCCTGCCGATGCAAACGCCTCTCAGGTGGCGGATGCGTTGAGCATGGGCGCGTTGCGCGGGGCGCGCGGCAACTCGGGCGTCATCCTTTCGCAGCTGTTCCGCGGTTTTTCACGCGCGTTCAAGGGCGAAACCGTGGTCGACGCAGCGCTCCTTTCGCGCGCATTGACCATGGGGTCGGAGGCTGCGTACAAGGCCGTCATGAAGCCCAAGGAGGGCACCATACTGACCGTTTCGCGCTCCATTGCCGAGCGTGCAGCACAGCTGGCCGAGCAGGGCGCCAATGTATACCGTCTGATGGACGGCATCATTGAGCGCGGCGAGGTTGCGTTGGCAGAAACGCCCAAGCAGCTGCCTGTGCTCAAGGAGGCGGGCGTGGTCGATTCGGGCGGCAAGGGCCTGCTGACCATCTACAAGGGCTTTAAGCTTTCGCTCGATGGCGAAGAGGTGGAAAACTACGAGGAGGTCGTCCCCGATACATCGGTGGAAAGCGCCTCGTCCGCGGACAGCTTTTCGGGCGAGAACATCGTGTATGGCTACTGCACGGAGTTTTTCATCGTGCACCCCATGACGGCGGGCTTTGACGAAAACGAGGTCGATAACTTCCGCGAACACCTCATGCGCATCGGCGATTCCGTTGTGGTGGCGGTGGACGGGGATATCTTAAAGGTGCATGTGCATTCCAATGCGCCGGGCAAGGTGCTGCAGATGGCGCTGCGGCTCGGCGAGCTGGATAAGCTCAAAATCGAAAACATGCGCGAGCAGAACCGCCAGCTGATGGAGGAGCGCAAGCGCAACGAAAAGGAGTTCGGGCTCATTGCCGTCAGCACGGGCGAGGGCATTGACGAACTGTTCCGTGCCCTGGCGGTGGATACCATCATTTCCGGCGGGCAGACCATGAACCCCAGCATCGATACCATTGCGTCGGCCATCAACAAGCTCAATGCGCGCAATGTGTTCATTTTGCCCAACAACAGCAACATCATTCTGGCCGCGCAGCAGGCGGCGGAGCTGACCGAAAAGCGCGTCATCTTGCTGCCGACCAAGACGATTCCGCAGGGAATTGCAGCATGCATGTCCTATTCCGTGGACGAAACGGTGGAGAACAACGAGCAGAACATGCGCGCTGCGTTTACGGAGGTTGTCAGCGGCGCGGTCACCTATGCCGTGCGCGATTCCAAGTTCAACGGCTCCTCCATCCACAAGGGCGATATCATCGGGCTGTTGGACAACAAAATCGATGTGGTCGGTTCGGATGTCGAAACGGTATGCATGGAGCTAGTGCAAAAGATGTTCGAGTACCGTAAACAGCAGGCCGATACCGCCGTGGTTTACTATGGCGAGGGACAGACGGAGGACGCCGCCAACGCGCTGGTGGAAAAGCTTGCCGCGCAGTATGCCGACGTGGAGTTTCTGGTGCAATATGGCGGTCAGCCGCTGTATTATTACTACATTGCAGTGCAATAAACCGAATCAAAGGGCGGGGCAACCCGCTCTTATTTCTTTTTAGGGAACGCAGGTTAGGGAACGCAGGATGTTGAACCGACCGATGGAACAGATCAAGGGCATTGGCCCCAAGCGCGCGGAGAAGCTGCAAAAGCTCGGCGTCTGTTCGGCGGGCGATATGCTCCGCATGATGCCGCGCGGCTATTTGGATTATTCGTCGCTCAACACGGTGTCGCAGATTCATCATCTGCAGCACGCGTGCCTGCTGCTGCGCCTCAACAGCGATCCGAAAAGCTACCGCATCAACGGCAAGAGCATCGTATCCGTAGCCGCATCCGATGAAACAGGCGCCGTCACGCTCAAGTGGTTCAACCAGCCATACCGCAGGCAGCAGCTCCACGCGGGCGATGTGGTCTATGTGGCGGGCTGCGTATCGGAAAAGAAGGGCAAATCCGTCATCAACCCGTCCATCGGGCAATCGCTGCCTGGCATACTGCCCGTGTACGCCTCCGTGCAGGGGCTGCCGCAGCATGTCATACGAGAAACCATGCGCTTGACGCTTTTGGCCTGCCGTGACGAAATCTGCGAGACGCTGCCGAGCGAGCTGATGGCCGGGCATGAACTGTGCGCGCTGAACGTTGCCCTGCAGCAGGTGCATTTCCCTTCCAATGAAAGACTGCTTAAAATTGCACAGCGTCGGATTGCGTTTGAAAGCCTTCTGTACTATCTGATCAACGTGGAGAAACAGAAGGCCGACCGAGCGCGCAGCGTCGGCATTGCGTTTGATACCGAGGGCGTGTTGCAGAAATATCTGCAAAAGCTTCCGTTTGCGCCGACTGGCGCGCAGCGGCGCGTCATGGAAGAAATCGGCACAGATATGCGGCAGCCTACGCCCATGAACAGGCTGCTGCAGGGTGACGTCGGCTGCGGTAAGACCGCGGTTGCGCTGTATGCGCTCTGCGTGGCGTCCGCCAACGGCTATCAGGGCGCGTTCCTTGCGCCCACGGAGATTCTGGCTGAACAGCACTTTTTGCAGGTGCGGGCGATATTCGGCGACGCGGCCGTGCTGCTGACGGGCAGCATGCCGCGTGTATTGCGGCAAAGCGCGCTGCAAAAGCTGGCCGATGGCACGGCCATGTGCGCGGTCGGTACCCATGCGCTGCTGCAAGAGGACGTGCGGTTTTGCAACCTTGGGCTGGTCGTCACCGATGAGCAGCATCGCTTTGGCGTGCGCCAGCGTGCGCTGCTGCAGGAAAAGGGCGTGCGCCCCGATGTGCTGGTCATGAGCGCCACGCCCATCCCGCGGACGCTGTCGCTGCTGATGTACGGAGATTTGGACGTGAGCATCATTGACGAACTGCCGCCCGGCCGCGTTTCGGTCAAGACAAGCATCATTCCCGCGCATCGGCGCGACGATATGTATGATTACGCCGTCAAGCAGGCAATGCTGGGCAAGCAGACGTACGTTGTCTGCCCGCACATTGAGGACGATGAGGAATCGGATACGCCAAGCGTGGAACGCGTCTATGCATATCTGCGCAAGCGCTTTCCCGATGCGCCTGTCGCCATGCTTCACGGGCGCATGCGCGAACAACAGAAGCAGGCGGCGATACAGGCGTTTCGCGCGGGCGAAACGGGTATCCTTATATCCACCACGGTGATCGAGGTGGGCGTGCATGTGGAGAAGGCGTCGATCATGATTATCGAGGGCGCCGATCGGTTCGGGCTGTCCCAGCTGCACCAGCTTCGCGGCCGCGTCGGGCGCGGCAATGCGCAGGCCTATTGCTTTTTGCTGCCGCAGAAGGATGAAAGCAGGGTTTCCGAACGGCTGACGGTCATGACCGAAACCAACGACGGCTTTGAAATTGCGCAGCGGGATCTGCTGCTGCGCGGCCCGGGCGATTTTTGGGGAACCAGGCAGCACGGCCAAAGCGATGCGGCGTTAATGGCAGCGGCGGCCGACATGAAGCTGTTTGAGGAGGTCAGGCAGGCTGCCGAGGAAGTCCTTTCCGTACCCAATGCGCAAAACAACGCGCTGCTGCTCGATGCCGAACAACAGTATGCCAATGCGTTTGACCATATTGCGATGAATTAGCAAACGGCCGTCATTATCACATAGTAACACAATGCGAAAAAATCTCGATTTGCGAGATTTTTTGTTATTTGACGAAACAATTTCCAGCTATAATTCACCGCATCGTGCACAATATAACTACACATCCGATAAAAGGAGGTGACAAACATGGCACGAAACGGATCTTTGGTTCCTGAAAGCAAGTCCAAGCTGGATAGCTTTAAAACGGAAGTTGCCAACTCCCTCAATGTAAACCTGAAGCAGGGTTACAATGGCGATCTGACCACGCGTGAAGCGGGCTCGATCGGCGGTGAGATGGTCAAGCGTATGATCGCTTACGCGGAGAAAAACATGCGCTAACACACCGCAGCGACTGCGGAATTCATCGAAAGGAGCAAACCACAATGGCTAGAAACGGTGCATTGGTTCCTGAAAGCAAAAGCAAGATGGAGAACCTGAAATCGGAAGTCGCCAATTCGCTCAATGTGGACCTCAAACAGGGTTACAACGGCGATATGACCGCGCGTGAAGCGGGCTCAATCGGCGGCGAAATGGTTAAGCGTATGATTGCTTACGCGCAAAACAACATGAACAGCGGCAGCATGATGCGCTAACATACCAGCATGCAGTTTAGACCGATGCATCCGCATCGGTCTGATGCATTTGTGCCTGAAACGGGCGCGCTTCAACGAAAACCGATTGACATTCGTGGTGGCAATGCTTATAATACGGTGAAAGGTTGAGATCGGAATATTAGTGCAAAATCGAGCGTTTCAGAGAGTGCGGCGTTGGCTGAAAGCCGCATATGCACCGTTTGCATGAAGGACATCCGTGAACCGCGCGGCTGAACCGACAGTAGGCTGCGACGTTGCCTGCGTTAACGGCATGAGTGGAGCGAGCATTCGCTCAAACAGGGTGGCACCGCGGGTTTCCCGTCCCTAACAAGGACGGAACCCGCTTTATCTTTCTTTGGGGAGGTTGCAATGAGCGTTTACAAGGCGCCAAAGGGCACGCGGGATGTGCTGCCGGAGGAAAGCTACCGATGGCAGTATCTGGAAAAAAACATCAGGCGCATCGTCGCGAAATACGGCTTGCAGGAGGTGCGTACGCCCGTTATCGAGCAGACGGAGCTGTTCTTGCGCGGCGTGGGCGACACGACGGATATCGTGCAAAAGGAGATGTATACCTTTGACGATAAGGGCGGCCGCTCCATTACCCTCAAGCCTGAGGGCACGGCGGGCGTGGCCAGAATGTTTACAGAGCACAACCTGTTTGCCGAAACGCAGCCGACCAAGATGTTCTATCTGTACAGCCCCACGTTTCGCTACGAGCGTCCGCAGGCGGGGCGGCTGCGCGAGCACCATCAGTTTGGCGTGGAGATTTTCGGTTCCGCACTGCCTACCGCGGACGCGGAGTGCATTGCCATCGCCATGGAACTGCTGGATTCCATCGGCTGCAAGGATTTGAGCGTGCGCATCAACAGCATCGGCTGCCCCAACTGCCGCCCCAAGTATCACGCGGCATTGACGGCGTATCTGGAAAGCCGCCGCGGGGAACTGTGTGAAACGTGCAACACGCGCCTGGTGCAAAACCCTTTGCGCGTGCTGGACTGCAAGGTGCCCACCTGCGCGGAGATTGCCAAGCAGGCGCCTGCGATGGAAGCGTACCTGTGCCCCGATTGCAAGCAGCACATGGATGCGCTCAAATCGCTTCTCGACAGCATGGGCATTCGCTTTGCGGTAACGCCGACGCTGGTGCGTGGGCTGGATTATTACACGCGGACGGTATTCGAGGTGGTATCGGAGGATATCGGCGCGCAGAGCGCCGTCTGCGGCGGCGGCCGCTACGACGGGCTGGTCGAGCAGGTTGGCGGAAAGCCAACGCCCGCCGTCGGCTTCGGCCTGGGCATGGAACGGCTGCTGCTGTTGATGGATAACGCGGGCATCGAAATTCCCGTACCGCTGCGGTACGAGCTGTACATTGCCTCCATGGGCGCTTCCGCCTCCGAAAAGGCGTTTCTGCTGACGCACGCTTTGCGTGCAAGCGGCCACAGCGTGGAGATGGATCACATGGCCAGGAGCGTGAAGGCGCAGCTGAAATATGCCGATAAGATTATGGCAAAGTATGTGCTGGTCATCGGCGACGACGAGCTGGCGCGCGGCACGGGCAGACTCAAACGCATGTCCGACGGAAGCGAGCTGGACGTAAAACTGGATGCAAACGAAATTGATACGATTTTGATACGAGGTGAATGACGATGGGTGAAATGCTGCAAGGCTGGAAACGAACCTGTTACTGTACGCAACTGACCACGGCCGATGCGGGAAAGACCGTGACGCTCATGGGCTGGGCAAACGTGCGGCGCGACCTTGGCGCGCTGGTGTTTGTGCAGCTGCGCGACCGCACTGGCCTGATGCAGGTGGTGTTTGATTCGGGGACGCTGAGCAAGGCGGGTTTTGACCGCGCCTGCACGATCCGTTCCGAGTTTGTGCTGGCGGTACGCGGCAAGCTCTGCCTGCGCACGGGCAACATGATCAATCCGAACATGCAAACGGGCGAGCTGGAGGTGCTGGTTGAGGCGTTCAAAATCCTCAATGAAAGCGAGACCCCGCCCATCGAGGTGGACGACAACTGCAATGCCAACGAACTCTTGCGGCTGAAATACCGCTATCTCGATCTGCGCCGTCCCTGCATCCAGAAGAACTTCCTCATGCGCGATAAGATTACGCAGATTACGCGCAGCTACTTTGCCGAGCAGGGCTTTGTGGATATCGAAACGCCCATGCTCACCAAGAGCACGCCTGAGGGCGCGCGCGATTATCTGGTGCCCAGCCGCGTGCATCCGGGCAAGTTCTATGCTTTGCCCCAGAGCCCGCAGCAGTTCAAGCAGATGCTGATGGTATCGGGCTTTGACCGCTACATTCAGATCGCCCGGTGCTTCCGCGACGAGGACCTGCGCGCGGACCGTCAGCCCGACTTTACGCAGATCGACCTGGAGATGTCGTTTGTGGAGGAGGAGGACGTGCTGGCCGTCAACGAAGGGTATTTGCAGCGGCTGTTCAAGGAAACGCTGAATGTGGACGTTAAGCTGCCTCTGCCGCGACTGACCTATCCCGAGGCCATGGCGCGCTTCGGCTCCGACAAGCCCGATACGCGCTTTGGACTGGAACTGTGCGACCTGACCGAGGCTGTCAGGGACAGCGGGTTCAGCGTATTTTCCAATGCCATTGCCGCGGGCGGCAGCGTGCGCTGCATCAATGCCAAGGGGCACGGCACAGCCTTTTCGCGCAAGGAGATCGACGCGCTGGGCGAATTTGTCAAGACCTACCGCGCCAAGGGCCTTGCGTGGATGAACGACAAGCCCGACGGGTTGCAATCGCCCATTGCCAAGTTCCTGACCGAGCAGGAGATCGCCGCCATCCGCAAACAGGCGAACCTGGAAACGGGCGATATCCTGTTCATCGTGGCCGACAAGGACGAAACGGTGTTTGCGTCGCTTGGCGCGCTGCGCTTAAAGCTTGCCGCAAAGCTCGATTTGATCCCGAAGGATCAATACAACCTGCTATGGGTCACGCAGTTCCCGCTGTTGGAGTGGAGCGAGGAGGAGCAGCGCTACATGGCCATGCATCACCCGTTCACCAGCCCCATGGACGACGACCTGGCATATTTGGAGACCGACCCCGGCCGCGTGCGCGCCAAGGCGTACGATATCGTGCTCAACGGCGTGGAGATCGGCGGCGGTTCCATCCGTATCCATTCGCAGGATTTGCAGCGGCGCATGTTCAATGCGCTGGGCTTTACCATCGAGGAGGCGCAGCTTCGCTTTGGCTATCTGCTGGATGCGTTCCGCTACGGCGCGCCCCCGCATGGCGGCCTGGCCTACGGGCTGGATCGGCTGTGCATGCTCATCAGCGGTACGCCGTCGATACGCGACGTCATTGCGTTCCCCAAGGTGCAAAATGCTTCCTGCCCGCTGACCAACGCGCCCGACGCGGTGGACGACAAGCAGCTTGCCGAGCTGCATCTGCTGTGCACCGAGAAAGAGGACTGACATGGAGCAACTGTACATTGCGCCGCACATCGGCGTGGTAAAAGAGCTTGTCGGAACCGACGCCGTGATACAGTTTCAGCGCAGCAAGATGTGTGATCACTGCGGCGCTTGCATGTCGGTTGGCGACAAGGAGGTTGTACAGCGCATCCAAAATACGCTGGGCGCCAAGGTGGGTGATTATGTGGAGGTCTACATCCCGCCCAAGCGCATTGTGCAGGCGAGTATGCTGGCGTATGTGGTGCCGCTGCTGATGCTGATGCTTGGCGTGTGGGTTGGCAGCCGCATTTCGGATATCATGGCGCTCATACTCGGTCTTTTCGGCTGCGGGATTGCATACCTGGTTTTGCGCCTGCTGGAACAGCGCCGCAAGCTGGCCGAGCCGTTCCGCCCGCACATGGTGGACATACTGGATTCGGCGGAGGATGTCGTCCGCGTGATGACGGACGAGGATCTCAACGGAAACGCATAATTGCAATGTAAAAGGGCCGTGCCATGCGCGGCCTTTTGATATACGGTTTTGATCTACAGAGTGATCCGGTAGCGCTCCGGATATGCCCGATCATTCGGCTCAAACACCGTTGATTCGTACACGCCGCCGTTGTGCAGGATGGTTCTGCGGCTGCCCTCGTTGTCTTTTAGACAGGTGACCAACACTTTGCTGAACCCCAGCCGCCTGCAATACGGCAGGCAGTCGCCGAGCATCCGTGCCGCATACCCTTTTTTGCGCTCGCTCGGGCGGATGGAATAGCCGATGTGTCCGCCAAACGCCTCCAAAAACGCATTGAACTCGTGCCGCACCTGAATCATCCCGACAAGCCGATCGTCTGGCTTGCGCACATAGAGAAACTGCGTGGCCGGTACCCAGTTATTCGGTGTGGTTTCCTTGCAGGTGAGCGCATCCACCAATTCCAGCCACTCGTTTGTGTCGGCAAGACTGCCCGGCGCGGCGCACCCGTCCAACGAATCGCCCGCGATCAAAAAATCCTGCAGATACGATGCAATCTGGTCGGCATATGCCGCGCTTGGTTTCGTTAGAATGAGTGTTTCCATAGGCGACTTCTTTATTTCAAAAGATTTTTCAGCTGCTTTGCCGAGATCAGTTCCCCCGTAAGCGCCGTAAGCCTTGCCGGGGAAGCGGATATGTCGGCAATGGGGTGCAATTGTTCCCACGTTTCGTATGTGCCCCACAGAAAGGAGCTCCAGCTTATGTTGATGGCGCGGTCCTGCGCAATGACCGTGACCAAAAGCTCCGCAAAGAGCTCATCCATGGCCGCAGACAGCGCCTTTCCGGGCAGCATCAATGTGTTTGCGATATCCGCCGTACTCGCCTGACCAACGGACGAAAGGAAGGCATAGATGCTCTTTGCCGCGGGCGAAACCTTGCACAGCCGCTGCTTGTACGGTTTGATATGCGCATAATACTCCCTTGACAAATAGGTCACGCGGTGCTTATAAAACTTGCTGTAAAACGCCTGCCCCGCTGTCATCAGCCTGACGATGGCATTCCAATCGCCGCCGACGGAGGATAGGGAAGGGAGCTCCCTGCTTTCGTTGCACAGCAGCAGCCCGTATTGACGCAAATAGGCGTTTAACCGCTCCGTTTTCGCTGTGATAGGCATATCATAAGCCAAAACGTATCAAACCTTTGCAAATTTTTCCCATTATACCGCACAATGCGTCGCCCGACAACTGCGTCACACGGAAAAAGTCACGATAAATTTCCTTTCCCGTTTCCGTTTGCTTGTTGATCGTTTTTAGCAATCAAGATATATTCAATACATCGAAATCTCTGTTAGCAATACAGTATCCGCGACAAAATTGAATAGGAGGTCCGACAGATGGAGCAGAAACGTACAAAGCCGCAGCCTCCCGCAATCGAAAGCCGACTCAGGCATGCGATCTTGAAAATGCCCAAGGAATCCTACGCCGCAAGCGGCATTGTCATCTATGGACGCAGAATCAAAACGCTGGTGTTTACAACCGATCTGGCCATCATCAAAAATTGCGACGCCGACGCCGTGTTTGCCGTCTATCCGTTTACGCCGCAGCAATCCATCAGCGACGCCATCATCAAGGCGGCTTCCATTCCCGTTTTTTGCGGCGTGGGCGGCGGAACCACCAAGGGCCTCCGCACCGTTTCACTCGCAAAGGACGTGGAGTGTCAGGGCGCCATGGGCGTGGTGCTCAACGCCCCCATTACCAACCTGAACCTGCTGGCGGTATCGAAGGCCGTGGATATCCCCGTGGTCATCACCGTGACCAACGCGGAAACCGACGTTGCGGCCCGAATCGAAGCGGGCGCGTCGATCCTTAACGTTGCGGGCGGCTTCGATACGCCCGAGCTGGTTGCCAAAATTCGCGCACAGTTTCCCGATGTGCCCATTATCGCCACGGGCGGCAACACGGGCGAGAACATCCTGCGCACCATCAGCGCAGGCGCCAACGCGGTTACCTATACGCCGCCGACCGCGCGGGAACTGTTTAAGGATATCATGACCCGATATCGAGAATTGGTATAGGCAATCAAAAACCACCCGACAAACGGGTGGCTTTTGATTTATCGGAAGCACTTTTGAAGCGGGTCGGAAGGCGAAATCTCGGGGATCTCCATGCCGTACACCTCCTGATACGATTCGTACTCGTCCATATTGACGGGCGGGCGGTACATCAGCCCTGTCAGGTCCGTATTGGAGGCAGTGTGTGCAATGTCGGGGTATTCGCAATTGTATTCGTCACGCATGTTGTATCAACTCCTTTGTCATGTAGTATGTTGCAAATGCACGCGGATGATACGAACAGAGAATTTGAACTTGCATATTGTTA
>CAZRIT010000031.1:0-7880 GCA_964600225.1 uncultured Oscillospiraceae bacterium
TGTTCCTGGCGCCCACGCCGCCCGGGCTGCTGTCGAGCATGATATCCACCTTGCCCAGCAGATCGTCAAACGTACCCGCAACGGGGATATCCTTGGCTGCAAACGCCGCCCTGTCCGCGCCGTCCACCAGATACAGGTCGTATTTCGCGCCGTTTGCGCCGACCATGCCGTTTTCCCTGAGCGCCTGTACGGGCAGCGTGGGCATCAAATCCGCGATACCCACCAGCTCCATATCGCCCTGCATGGCAACGCCATCCGCAAGGCGCTGCCCGATTGTGCCGTAACCGGCCACGCCGACCTTGATTTTTTCCATCGTTACATGATCCTCCGTCCGTAATTTGAGACGCTGGTTTCGGTTATTTCAAGCCCAGCACATCGCGAATCTGCGCCACGCCCGTTTCCAGGCTGGTCAGCACGGGCACCTTGACGTCGCTCAATAACGGCATCAGGTGGTACATGCTGCCCTGCGCCAGCACGATCACGTCGTGATCCTTGGCGGCCTCGCGCACCTTCTGGCAGACCATGTCGTTGTGCTTTTGCTTATCGCCGGTTTTCAGCAGGCATTCGTACGCGCCGTCCACATAGCAGCGATCGACCTTGACGTCCTTGCCCGCCAGCTTGGCGTAATGCTCCACCAGACGGCTGGAAGGCTCCACCGTGGAGATGGCCGTGGCGATGACCGCCACCCTGCTGCCCAGTTCCACGGCCTTCTTGGCCATGGGCCCGTCGATTTTGACCACGGGCACGCTGATGAGCTTGGATGCAATATCCGCCGCCTCGCCCACGGACGAGCACTGGTTGAGCACGCATTTGCAGCCCAGCTCCTGCATGTTGGTGTAGTAATCGCACATGCGGCTGATGATGGCGGGGGTGACGCCCTTGTTCTTCAGCGCCTCCTCCAACAGGCTGTCGTCGATGATGTTGATCATTTCCACCTCGGGCAGATACTTTTTGAACATGGCCTTCAGGTCCTCCACCGAGTACAGGAATGTATGTACGATGCCCACTCTGATCTTTTCCATAATCATTCTCCTTCTTTTCTAACGGGCGTTTTCCGTCCGCGTAATCCTTTGTTACAGTTGCATGCCCCGTATGGTTTTGTTCAGCGCATCGGCCAGCGCCGTATGCCCCGCCGCGTCCAGGTGCAGGCCGTCGATCGGGCAGGATGCGGTTACGCTTTGCGCATCCAGGAAGGCGCAGCCCGGCGCTTCCGCCGCCGCTTGCATGCGCGGCGCAAGACCGTGCGAAATGTCCACGGCTTCCAAGCCGTACATGCCGTCCCAGTAGGGAACGGCATTTTCCGTTATCCATGTCGGCGATACCACAAGTATTTGCGGTGTATCGACGGCGCCGTATCCGCACGGGTAGCCTTGGATGCATTTTAGCAGCCTTGTCAGGCCCGCCGCCACGTCGCACGCCGTCATTTGGTAGCGGTGCTTGAGATCGTTGGTACCTAAGAATACGATGACCAGATCCAGCGGACGGTGGCTTTCCAGCAGGCTTACGATGACCCTCAGCCCGTTGCGGCCATCCGCCGCGGGGTCGTCCAGCACGGTTGTGCGGCCGCAGCAGCCCTCCTCGATCAATTCGTACCCGTCGCCCAGAAGCGCCTGCAGCCTGCCCGTCCAGCGCTGTTCATACGGCAATCGATCCCAGCGCGTGCCGCCGGGGACGGCGCCCCAGGTGTTGGAATCGCCAAAGCAGAGGATGCGTTTCACGGTGTTCGGTCTCCCTTTCGATCGCGTTTGTTCAGCCCTGTACCAGCGTCAGCCCGCCGTCGACAAACAGCGTCTGGCCCGTGATGTAGGAGGATTCGTCGGAGCACAGGTACATTACCGCGTCCGCAATTTCATCCGTTTCGCCGCGGCGGCCCATGGGCAGTTTATCGCACATGGCCTTGAGCACGGCGGGGTCGGAATACATCACGCGGTTGCACTCGGCGGGGATGCTGCCGGGCGCCACGCAGTTGACGCGGATGCCCGCGCGGCCCCACTCGCGGCCGAGGCTGCGGGTCATCTGCGAGATGCCCGCCTTGGTGGCGGCGTATACCGCCTGCCCCACCACCACCGTGACGGAATTGACCGAGCCGATGTTGACGATGGCGCCCTTTGCGCCGCGGCCGATCATATCGCGCGCGGCCGATTGCGCCATAAAGAACGTTCCCTTGAGGTTGATATCCACGGTGGTGTCCCAATCCTGCTCGGTGACCTCCAGCGTCGGCTTGGGAAAGCTCAGCCCCGCGTTGTTGACAAGGATATCGATGCGCCCGTAGCGGGCGATGACGCTGTCCACAAAGGCGCGGATATCGTCGATATTTGAGATATCGCACTTGCCGATGAGGATGCGTTCGTCGGGCAGCGCGGCGTATGTCGCCGTGGCCTGTTCCACGCGCGCGGCCGAGCGGCTGCAAAGCGCCATCTTGGCGCCCGCTTGATAAAAGCGTTTTGCAATCTGAAAGCCGATGCCGCTGGACGCGCCCGTCACAACGACGACCCGATCGTCAAACCGTACCATGCTTTGTCACACTCCTTATCCGATGGTGAGGTTGGGCAGCCATGTGCTGATGGCGGGAACGAACGAGACGAGGATGAGCACAATCATCATCATCAGCACATACGGCCACACGCAGGTGAACATGCGCCGTGTGGAGATATTGGCCACCTTTTGGGTGACGAACAGTATCATGCCGACGGGCGGCGTAATCAGGCCGATGGTCACGTTCAATACGACCATGACGCCAAACTGCACGGGGTCCATGCCAAGCTGCGCGGCCAGCAGCGCCAGCGTACCCGAAAGGATAATCAGTATCGGCGTGCAGTCCATCAGGCACCCCAGCAGCAGCAGCATCAGGTTGACGCTGAGGACGATGATCCAGCGATGCTCGGACAGGCCGATGAAGAACGCGCAGAGCTTTTGCGGGATCTGGTTGGTGGTCAGCACCACCCCGAATACCGAGGAGGCGTAGAGGATGCACATGGTGGTTGCGCACAAAAGCGCCACGTCGCCAAGGATGACGAACAGCTTTTTGACGCTGAGGTTTCGGTAGAACAGCATGCCCAGCAGGATTGCGTAGAACGCGCCGATGGCCGCGGCCTCGGTGGCCGTAAACAGGCCCGAAAGAATGCCGCCGAGTATGATGATGGGCAGCATCAGCGCGGGGATGGCGTCCACGGTGGTCTTGGCCAGCTCCTTGGCGCGCACCCGCGGTTGCAGGGGAAAGTTATGCTTTTTGCTGTAAAAGTAGGCGTATACCATCATCGCCAACCCCAGCATTACGCCCGGCACCAGGCCGCCGATGAGCATTTTGCCGATGGACACGCCCGATATGGAGGCGTAGATGACCATGGACATGCTCGGCGGGATGATTGGGGCGATGCAGCTGGACGCTGCGGTGGTGGCGGCGGCAAAATCCGTGTCCATGCCCGCGTCGGTCATGGCTTCGATTTCCAGCTTGCCAACGCCCGTCACGTCCGCCACCGCGGAGCCTGATGTGCCCGCAAGGATCATGCTGGTGAGGATGTTGACGTGCGCCAGGCCGCCCGGCAGGTGCCGCACGAGGCTGCCTGCAAAGTTGAATATCTTTTTGGAAACCTTCGTTTCCGACATCGCCGCACCCGCCAGCATGAAAAACGGGATGGCGAGCATCGTAAACGACTGCAAACTGGTGATGGTTTTTTGCGCAATGGCAAACGGCGTGGAGGTGCCGCTGATGGTCAGCAGGATGATCGACAGCGCCATGAGCGCAAAGCCGATTGGCAACCCGATGGCCAGCAGGATGATCATAGCGCTCCATACAATGGTACTCATATTCCAAATTCCTTTCCTAAATCATAACAACGCGGTTGGGCTGCCCGGCGTTCAATCCAGCGAAACAACGACCGGTTCGTCCTCCCGCGCGGGGTGATCCTTGGCCTCCTGCACCTTGGCAAGGGAGCGCACGTCCACATCGTCCTTGCGGATCATGTGGCGGATGACAAAGAACAGGTTGATGATGCAATAGATATCGCAGAGTATCATCGATATGGGCATGATGGCATATATGATTACGCGCGGGATCTGCGTGGCAATGGAAAGCTGCTTGTAAATCAAGGGATTCAGGCAGAGCTCGGCGCCGTAGACGGCAAGGTAAGTGCAAACAAGGATAAAAATGAGGGAATACAATACCTGGAAAAGCTTGCGGATGGCGGGGGACACATGCTCGGTAACCAGGTCGATGGCCAGGTGCTCGGCGCGTATCATCACCGCGATGCCGCCGATGAAGGTGATGTAGGTGACCAGATAGGTGGAAACTTCCTCCGTCCATGGGGTTGGCAGGCTGAGGATGCCGCGCATGACCACCTGGGTTACGACAACCAGCAGCATGCACAGCATGAAAAAGCCCGTGATGTAGCGAATCACCGTTACCGCCTTGTTGCAAAAGCGATAGAATTTTGTTTCAAACATAATTTCCCTCCATGAATGCAGAGTGAGTGGGAAAAGTACGCCCGGCGACCATGGGACTGACCGCCGGGCGTTGAGATGCGGGTTTTATGCGGCCAGCGCCTTTACTTTGTCAATGAATTCCTGCGTGAAGCCGCCCTTGGCCAAATACTCCTGCAGCACGCCGTCGGCTGCCTTGGAGAGGTTGTCCATGTCGAGCGCATCCTGCTTGAGGATTTCCACGCCGCGGTCTTCAAAGGCCTTCCAGGCCATTTCGACTTCGGAATTGAGCTGCTCTGCGCGCCACTGGGTGGCTTCCAGGCCGGCCTTGAGGATGGCTGCCTGCTCCTCGGCGGTCAGGGCGTCGTACCAGGTCTTGGAAACGAGGATGCCCTGGGAGTTGAGCATGTGGTTGGTCTCGGAGCAGTACTTGAGGACTTCCTGCATGTTCTGGTTGTACAGCTCCGTGATGGCGTTTTCCACACCGTCGCTCACGCCGCTGGACAGGGACTGGTACACTTCCGCCCAGGCAACCGTCACAGGGTTGGCGCCCATGGCCGTGGCCAGGGATACGCTGATGGGGCTTTCGGGCGTGCGCATTTTGATGCCCTTGTTGTCGGCGGTCGTCTTGACGCCGCGGACGTTGTTGCACCATACGCGGGGGCTGCGATAGAGGGTGCCGACCTGCATGAGGTTCATGGCGGCCATGTGCTCATCGATCTCCTTGCGCGCATCGTTCTCGGTCTCCCAGAGGTTGCGTGCATGCTGCAGATCCTTGAACAGGTAAGGCATTTCGAGGAAATACATGAACGGGTCGATCACGCCGAAGTAGGAGGGGCCCAGCACGCAGGCTTCGATGGAACCCATCATGACGCCCTCGGAAAACTCCGTCTGCCCGCCAAGCTGGCTGGACGGGTAGATCTCGCACTTGATGGTGCCGTTGGTGTACTGTTCAACGAGCTCGGCAAACTTCTTGGTGCCCTGATACTCGCCGTCGGTCTCGTTTTGGGACATCGTGCCCGCAATCTTCATAACCTTTGCTTCGGGTGCATCGGCAGGCGCGGCGTCGGCGGGTTTGTCCGCGGGTGCGGCCGGAGCGGCTGCGGGCGCTTCGGCGGGTGCTGTCGGCTTTGCGCAGCCGGCGATGACGCTGACGACCATCAGCAGGCACAGCATGACACTCAACAGTTTCTTCATTTCCTTCAACCTCCATGTTTTATTTAGTTCACCGCGGAATACGGTGAATTCATATGTTACAGTAGTAGCCTTGTACAAGCGCCTCGATGCGTTTGTCCGTATGGCGCATCTGATACAGGTGATTGAGCGCGGTGACGCATGCGCCGCCGCCCATGCCGCGGCCCGTGGCCTCGGCTAAATATGCCGCTGCGCCGCCAAGCGTCAACGGCCCCTTCGTTTGCTCGACGTATGCGTGCACGGTTCTGCGCGCCTGTTCGGCAAACGCGATGGAGCGGGAGGCCGCCTCCGCGGCGGTGTGATCGGGGTAGGGGTCCGTGTGGCAGGTGTAGACCATCTTGGGGTTCAGTGCGGCGATCTTTCCCATGGAATCGACATACTCGTCGAAATTGCAGTACTGCGCGCAGCCGCTGAAAAAGCCCCGCTCCATCATGGCGTCGCCCGTAAACAATGCGTCGGCTTGCCTGATGTGATACCCCAGACAGCCGTGGGAGTGCCCCGGCAGCGCGACGACCTCGATGAGCGTATCGTCAAAGGTGAGCACGTCGCCCTCGCTCAGGAAGCGGTCCACTTGCGCGGATTGGCCGATTTCGCTCCAGAATATCATCTTTCGCGCGGGCGGCACCGTCATATCCCGTTCAAACTGGCCAAAGCCATATTGCCAGTGCCACTCGAAATCCTCGAGGAAGCGCAGATCCTTTTCGCTGGCCATGATCGTGCCGCCGTGATCCTTGATGACCTTGTTGAGCCCGATGTGATCCCAGTGCCCATGGGTCAAAAGCAGCACGTTCTCCCTGCCGTTATCCAGATACGGCTCGATGGCCGCCTTGCCGCTATGCAGCGCGGAATCGATGAATACATTATAGTGCGCCGTCTGTACCAGAAAGCTTTTGACGTAGATATTCAGGTACGGCGCCCGAAAGGTAATCAGCTCTTCCATACTGCTTGGCTCCGATTATGCGTTGATGCGCTTCTTGGCAATTTTGTAGAGCACATGCGCGCTCTTGATCAGGTTGTCGGGATCGGCCGTGCCCTTGCCCGCTTTGCCGTAGGCGGGGCCGTGGCCGACGGATACGATGACGCCGGGGATGTTGACATAGATGAGCACCAGCCCGCCAAACTCCGCCGCCTTCTGCGCGATGTTGCCCTGATCGTGATACAGGTAGACGATGCCGTTGGCCTGGCCCGATTTGACGCGGTTGATCGCCGTATCGCACGGCCAGGGGCCCTGCACATCGTACCCTTCCGCGCGCAGCTTTTCGATGGCGGGGGTGAGGATGGTCTGCTCCTCGTCTCCGAACAGCCCGTTTTCACCCGCGTGCGGGTTCAGCGCGGCGATGGCGATGTGGCAATCCTCGGGAGAAAGGAAATACTGCATGTTGGTCAACAGCCTGTGCGCGGTGTCGATGACGGCCTGCGTGGTGATGCGGTCCGCAATCTCCCGAAACGGGCAGTGGCCGACCACGGTGGAGCGGTAGTAGGTATCCGCCACGACGACGGAGCTGGCCACGCCCGTGCCGTAAAGCTGGCCGAACAGCTCGAATTCCGTGCTGACATGATAGCCCGCCGCATGGAAGCCCGCCTTGGTGATGGGCGCCATGAGCATGCCGTCGATCATGCCCGCCTGATCCAAACGGATGGCCTGGGCAATGGAATCGTACTGTAGCTTGCCGCTGTCGGCGGTGATTTTACCAAATTGAATGTCGGCGCCCGCGGGTACATCGTAAAAGTATACGGCGTCCTTGCCAAGGGCTTCGGGGCGCTGTTTGCCATCCCAATCGACCAGCCGGATCTTGTCCGCGCCGACAACCGCGCTGCGGGAGATTTCAAAACGCGCCTTGTTGCCAATCAGCACGGGGATGTACGGGTCCTTCTTTTGCAGGATGACCTTTGCAATCATCTCGGGGCTGCTGCCCGCGTGATCGCCCAGAATGATGCCGATGACGGGTTCTTTGGTGAAGTTGCTCATATGGTTGTTGCCCTCCTGTGGCGCGCAGCGGAACGCTGCGTACATGTGCCTTTTTATGATGGAAAACCCTTTTAAACGGTTTTCTGCGGATTTGTCGGCGCCCGTCGGTCGTTTCGTTCCCGGCCGCGTCGGTTGTGCGCCGCGTGGGGATGGTGATGTATGGATCGGCGCATATGACAGTATCACTATATTACCAATATATTCTATGAAAAGTCAATACGTTTGAAGCGTATTATTGGTTAAATTTGGGTGAATGTTGTGATTGTTGTATAAACTCTCCACCAAAACTTGCCGAACG
>CAZRIT010000031.1:7890-20397 GCA_964600225.1 uncultured Oscillospiraceae bacterium
CGCGCATGGTGACCTCCGAACCTTTTTCCGTCAGGGACGACACCATCACCACGGGCATGGGACGCAGGCGCATGAGCTTTTCCAGGAATTCCAGGCCATCCATCTTCGGCATTTCCACATCCAGCGTCAGCACATCCTAAACTCTCCACCAAAACTTGCCGAACGGCGCGCATGCTGTCGGTTGGGCGGAATGCGCTTTCGGCCGTCCGCGCCGCAGACAGGTCGGGGGCAGCAAAAAATGATAATATAATAGTAAAGTATTTGTAATTTTCTTGTCTTTATGTTATAGTATCTAAAACGAAAGCCGTGGAGGCGGGAGGATCGGATGCGTCAAAACAGATTATGCGAGATGGAACAATTGATCGTCCAAAGGCGCGTCGTGTCGCTGGAGGAACTGGCCGCCAAGTACGGCGTATCCATGAATACCATCCGCAGGGATGTTGCGGAGCTGATCGCCATGGGCAAGGTGCGCAAGGTCTACGGCGGCGTATCCGCCCTGGAGGAGAAGGCGCCCACCTCCATCGACGAGCGCATCGGCAGGAACACCGCCGCCAAGGAGGCCATCGGCGAGCTGGCGGCCACGCTGATTCCCGCGCGCTCGACGGTCTATCTGGATACGGGCTCCACCACCATGCAGGCGGTGCGGCACCTGGCCGCAAAGCCCCGCATCACGCTGGTGACGCCCAGCCTCAACGTTATCAATGAGGCCAGAAAGTTCGATTCGCTCAACGTCATCATGCTCGGCGGCCTGTATAACCATTCCACGGGCTCCTGCGTGGGCAGCTCGGTGACCGATGCGCTGTCGGGCATGCGCATGGACTATGTGCTCATGGCGGCTACGGGCGTATCCATCGAATCGGGCGTGACCAACTCCACCTATGCCGAGGTGGAAATCAAGCGACTGGTGGCCAGCCGCGGCGCAAACGTCATTCTCATGACCGATCACACCAAAATATGCCATGCGGCGCTCATGAAGTTTTGCGATATCAAGGATCTTTCCGTCATTGTGACCGATCAGCGCCCGCCGCAGCGGTTCATGGACTACTGCGAGGAAATGAACGTCAAGGTGCTCTGGCCCGATCAGCAGTAAAGCCTTCATCCAACCGATTTGCATGCAAAAGACGCTCGCGAGAGCGTCTTTTTTGTGCATAATGATGGCGCGGGCCGCCGCCGCGGCTTACTTTTGCAGCAGGTGCACCGAGAAGCCGCCAAAGTCGATGTCGTCGTCCATATAGATGGTGAACATGCGGTTGTCGGCAAAGTATTGCGTGGAGCGGTCCATGCGGTAGCCGCGCTGCTCGAGGTACACGATGGCGCGCTCGATGCTGTTGGCGCGGATGCCGAGGTGGCCGTTGGCGCCGCGGGCCATCTTTTTCATGATCTCAAAGTCCGCCGTGTAGTAGAACCAACCGCGCTCGTTCGATACGGGCACGGGCTGCATGTTGCAATCGTACAGCGTGGTGGTGAGCAACTCGGGCACGCGGGTGGAATACATGGCAAACGGGCCCTCCGCAGCCTCGAATCCGAACGCGTGGTTGAGCTTTTGGGCAAGGGCGCGCGCCGCGTCCGCGTTTTCGGTATTGACGCCCAGGTGATACAGCTCAAACCCGTGCACGAGCCTGACGGCCTTTTGGCAATCGGCCGTGATCTCGTCCCACTTGCCGCAAAACAGCCTGTCGCGGGTGATCGGCCACGCTGCGCATACCGCAAGCACGGCGGGGGTACGCATATAGGCCGTGATGTTTTCGGGCGTGACGCCGCCCGAAACGAGGAAGCGCACATCGGGGAACACCTGCGCAAGGCTTTGGATGGCCTCCGCGCCGCCGTTGCAGGCGGCGTTGACAAAGCGCACTACGCGCACGCCCTGCCGATACGCCAAAGCAATCTCGTGCGAGGTGACGCAAGCGGGGATGTAGGGAATGTCCCGCTCCGCGCACAATTCCGCCGGCTCCGGGTCAAAGCCCGTGCCCGAAACAAAGCGCGCGCCCGCCTCAATGGCTGCGCCGCACTGCGCGGGCGTGGTGACGCCAAACGCGCCGATCCCCATCTCGGGGCAGCGTTTGAGCGCCGCGCGGATGGATTCCGCCGCGTTGGGCACGGCCATGTTGAATTCCGTTACCCCGACGCCGCCCTGCGATATGGCGTTTGCCAACTCCGCCGCGCCGCCATCCAATGCGTCCGCAATGCTCGGCAAT
Source organism: uncultured Oscillospiraceae bacterium (assembly GCA_964600225.1). Classification (GTDB taxonomy): domain Bacteria; phylum Bacillota; class Clostridia; order Christensenellales; family CAG-138; genus CAZRIT01. The sequence goes on from CAZRIT010000031.1 coordinate 10,086, forward strand.
ACGCCCGCGCTCCAAATACCGTTCAACCAATCCTGCATCGTGTTCACCGTCGCTTTCCGTAAAATTACCCGTTGAAATGAGAAAAATATGGTAGGTTTTGATTAAGTTTATCCCATCTATCGGTGAACGTCAATAAAAAATCGTACCTCTCTTTGGAAAAGAAAGGTACGAAAGGAACGCGCGAAGAGTATGATGCGAAAGCCTCGGTGAAAACCGCTACTTGATCGGGCGGCGGCCGCACACAAAGTTGCGGCGGCTCCAGGAGCCCGTGCAGCTGCGCTTCATGACCTTGCCGTTGCTGGACGAGGCGTCGATCATGGTGCCGCTGCCGATATAGATGCCAACGTGGCCGACGGACGAGGAACCGTCGGAGCGGAAGAAGATCAGGTCGCCGCGTTTGAGCGCGCTCATGCTGGAAATCTTTTCCCAGCTCCCGGTGCGCGAGAAGCCCGCGGCATTGAGACGGCGCGTGTACACGCCGGCCTGCCTGAGGCAGTAGTAGACCAGGCCCGAGCAATCGTAGGTATTGGGGCCCTTGGCGCCAAGGATATAGGGCTTGCCGATCTGCTTGCTGGCAACGGAGATCAGCTTATCGATGCGGCCCTCGGCGGATTGCGCACGGGCGGCCGCGGCGGCTTTCTTTTTCTCCTCGGCGATCTCCAGCTCCTTGGTGTAGGAAACGCGCGCATCGGCGGAGTTGATGGTTTCCAGCGTCTGCTCGCCCGCCTTGCCATCCTTGGTCAGGTGGTTGCGGCGCTGGAATTTGGTAACGGCGTTGACCGTATCGGTGCCGTAGTAGCCCGTCACCTGATTGCTCTCCAGATAGCCAAGCTCCACAAGCTGCTCCTGGAAGGACTTGATGTCGTCGCCCTCGGTGCCCTCGGTCATGACGTACGGCTTGGCGTCCTCGGCAAACAGCAGCGTGTGCGTCTCCTCGCCGACGATGCCGTCCATTTGCAGGCCGTGCTGGCGCTGGAACAGCTTGACGGCGGCCAGGGTGGCGTTACCAAAGGTGCTGGTGGGTTCGTCGATGCCCAGATAGCCAAGGTCCATCAGGCGCGTTTGCAGCGCAACGACGTCCTCGCCCTCCTCGCCCTTCTTAATCCAGCTTTCGGCGGGATCGGGCGTGGGCGACGGCGTGGGGGAGACGGTGGGGGATGGCGTGGGCACGGGCGTGGCCATGGCCTCAATCTGCGCGGCATAGACCGCCGCTTCGGCCTTGCGGTGCCTGGGGATGGTGAAAATCAGCACGAGGCCGACCACAATAAACAACGATACGCTGCCAATAAAGATGCACATGGGCGCACCCAGTCTGTAGCAGCGGCGCAAAAACCGTTTTAATCCTTTGATCAGTCGGTTCCGCGTGCGGCGAACCACCTTTTTGCACGCACTGCGGACGACTTGCAGCATTTCGTAACCATTCATAAGTTATCTTTGCTCCCGATTATGAATTCTATAGAAAGCGGAAGCATTTTGCAAGTTGTAACCGCAATCGGTCATACATTGTTAATCATTCCATCAAAATTGTGCCGCAATTGCCCGATTGCGACCTGCTTTTGACGCGTGTCGGGCAGGCGCGCGTCTGCCGCTTGTCCGCTGTGGCGGGGCGGATTCTTCGGCTTCGCCTCAGAATGACAGGCGGAGTTATCCGAACAGGCCCATGGACAGGTATCGTTCGCCCGTATCGGGCAGCAGCACCACGATGGTTGCCGCCGAAAAAGCGGGCTGCTTGGCAAGCTGTGTGGCGGCGCACAGGCATGCGCCCGAGGAGATGCCGCACAGCATGCCCTCCGTATCCACAAGCAGGCGCGCCGTCTCCGTGGCTTCCTCGGTGGAAACGGTCAGGATCCCGTCGATCACGCTGCGGTCGAACGTTTTGGGCACAAAATTGGCCCCGATGCCCTGGATGCCGTGGCTGCCCGATACGCCTTTGGAGAGCATGGGCGATTCCGTCGGTTCCACCGCATAGACGCGGATGTTCGGGTTTTGCGCCTTGAGGTAGCGCCCCGTGCCGCTGACCGTGCCGCCCGTGCCCGCCGTGGCCACAAACGCGTCGATGCGTCCGTCGGTTGCGCGGCAGATTTCGGGCCCCGTGGAGAGCATGTGCGCCTCGGGGTTGGCGGGGTTTTCAAACTGCATGGCGCGGATGCTGTTGGGCGTTTCGGCATGGATGCGCGCGGCGGCCTCGTTGGCGCCCGCCATCCCCTTGTTGCCCTCGGTGAGCACCAGCTCGGCGCCGAACGCCTTGAGCAGGTTTCTGCGCTCGATACTCATGCTGTCGGGCATGGTCAGTATCACCCGATAGCCCAGCACGCGCGCGACCATTGCCAGCCCCACGCCCGTGTTGCCGCTGGTGGCCTCTATGATGGCGCCGCCGGGCTGAAGCTGCCCCTCCGCCTCCGCGTGGCGGATGAGCTGCAGCGCGACGCGGTCCTTGGCGCTGCCGCCCGGGTTCATGCTTTCCGGCTTGGCAAGCAGCGTTGCCGTCAGGCCCATGCGCTTAGCGTAGCGCGAGATGCGGATCAACGGCGTTTGGCCGATGACGTCGAGTATGGAATCATAGATCATTGCATTGGCTCCTTGTTCATGACTGTTCGGTGCAGCAGGGCGTTTCGCGCATCGGCGGCAAGCTGCCGCGCGTCCGTTACGCCGTCGGCAAACAGGAAGGGCAGCTTTTCGGGTGCAAGTTCTGCGCGTTCCGCTGCGGAAAGCGCATCGGGCGCGTCAACGCCGTGGAGCGTTATAAGCCTTGCCGTAAAACCCTGCACCGACAATATGTCGGCCGCGCGCTTGATGGTATCCAAGCCTGCTTCCGATGCGGCCAGCACGATGTCGGGGCCGCCCTTGGGCTCGCGTACGATACGATAATGGGACATGTTCGCCTCCGTATTCACTTGCGCCGTTCCATGACGCCCGCCACCGCGTGCGCCACCGCCGCGCCGAGCAGGCACTGCAAAAGGTTCAGCGGTACGTTGGGCAGGGCCGCCGCGGGCCCGAACAGCAGCGCTTCATATAACAGGTAGCCCACGGGCACGATCAGCGCCGCGGGGTAGAACGCAAGCAAGCGGCGCTTGCCGTTCAGCCGACGTATGGCGACGGCGGCGACAAAGGCCATCAGCCCCTTGATGACAAACGTGGCGGGCGCATAGATGGCCCAGCCCACCAGCACATCGGAAAGCGCGCTGGCAACGCCCGCGCACAGCAGGCCCCACGGATTGCCCAGCAGGTATGCGGCGGTCAGCACGCCCGCGTCGCCGAGGTTGAGGTAGCCGTGCCCGCCCGGCAGCGGGATGGATACCAGCGTGGTCAGCAGTATGATGGCGGCGGCCAGTACGCCTGCCTTGGCGATGCGCCGCACGGCTTCGTCGTGCATGGGGGTGCCTCCTTTTGTGTGCCAAGACGGCCCGCCCCGCAGGCGAGCCGTCAGCGGTATGTTCATATAATATGGGAGCGGGTTATTTGGCCTGTGCTACCGCAACCGCCACGGCGACCGTTGCGCCCACCATGGGGTTGTTGCCCATGCCGATGAGACCCATCATTTCCACATGCGCGGGCACGCTGGAGGAACCCGCAAACTGCGCGTCGGAATGCATGCGGCCCATGGTATCCGTCAGCCCGTAGGAAGCGGGGCCCGCGGCCATGTTGTCGGGGTGCAGGGTGCGGCCCGTGCCGCCGCCGCTGGCGACGGAGAAGTATTTTTTGCCGTTCTCCACGCACCACTTTTTGTAGGTGCCCGCCACGGGGTGCTGGAAGCGCGTGGGGTTGGTGGAGTTACCGGTAATGGAAACGTCCACGCTCTCGTGACGCATGATGGCCACGCCCTCGTTGACGTCGTCCGCGCCGTAGCAGCGTACCTTGGCGCGTTCGCCATCGGAGAACGCCCTGGACGAAACGATGGTCAGTTCGCCCGATTGATAATTGTACGCCGTTTCCACAAACGTAAACCCGTTGACGCGGGAGATGATGTACGCCGCGTCCTTGCCCAGGCCGTTGAGGATGACCTGCAGGGGGCGGGAGCGTACCTTGTTGGCCGTGCGCGCAATGCCGATGGCGCCCTCCGCAGCGGCAAAGCTTTCGTGTCCTGCAAGGAAGGCAAAGCACGCCGTTTCCTCGCTTAGCAGCATGGCGCCCAGGTTGCCGTGGCCGCGGCCGACGGCGCGCTGATCCGCAACGGAGCCGGGGATGCAGAATGCCTGTAGGCCAATGCCGATGGCCTCCGCCGCTTCGGCAGCGGTTTTGACGCCCTGCTTGAGCGCAATGGCCGCGCCGACGGTGTATGCCCAGCAGGCGTTTTCAAACGCGATGGGCTGGATGCCGCGCACGATGCCGAACGCGTCCACGCCCTTTTCCTCGCAGATGCGCCTGGCGTCCTCGACGCCCTGTATGCCATACTCGGCAAGCGCGCGGTTGATCTTATCGATTCTTCTTTCGTATCCTTCAAACGTAACCATAGCTGCCTCCTTACGCCTTGCGCGGGTCGATGACCTTGGCCGCGTTTGCAAAGCGTCCATAGGTGCCGATGTTCTGCTCATAAGCCTCTTTGGGATCGACGCCCTTTTTGATGGCGTCCATCATCTTGCCGAGGCTGACAAATTGGTAGCCGATGATCTCGTCGTTTTCATCCAGCCCGATGCCCAGCACATACCCTTCCGCCATCTCCAGATAGCGGGGGCCCTTGACCTTGGTGCCGTACATGGTGCCAATCTGCGAGCGCAGGCCCTTGCCCAGATCCTCCAGCCCGCCGCCGACGGACAGGCCGTCCTCGGAGAACGCGCTTTGCGTGCGGCCGTAGACGATCTGTAAAAACAGCTCCCGCATGGCGGTGTTGATGGCGTCGCACACCAAATCGGTATTGAGGGCCTCCAGAATGGTTTTACCGGGCAGGATTTCCGCCGCCATGGCGGCCGAGTGCGTCATGCCCGAGCAGCCGAGCGTTTCAATGAGCGCTTCCTCGATGACGCCGCCCTTGACGTTGAGCGTCAGCTTGCACGCGCCCTGCTGCGGCGCGCACCAGCCGATGCCGTGCGTAAAGCCGCTGATGTCGCCAATCTGCTTGGCCTTGATCCATTTTCCCTCCTCGGGGATGGGTGCGGGGTCATGCTGTGCGCCCTTTCTGACGCAAACCATTTCCTCCACGTCGCGGGAGTATTGCATGTGTGGAACGCCTCCTTCATCTATCGGTTATCGATGCGGCAGCGCGCTGCCTATTTATTCATAATACAGTATAGCATCGGCCGCGGGCAAACGCAAGACGGCGCGCCGTTGCGGGGCAGGGCAGCGCCATGCTATAATGGATAAAGAAAATAGCGGGATACCCGCTGCCATCGCGGCGCACAGCGCGCACGGATGCGGCATCGTATAACCGCTGCATCGGAGGTGCTTTTTTGATGCTGATTGCAGCCGTCGTGCTGTCGGCCGCCGCGCTGGCTGCCGTGCTTGTGATGCTCGTTTTGCAGCAGCGGCAGGGCCGCAAAACCCTGAACGACCTGGAGGATATGCTCAACGAGTCGCAGTCGCTTTTGAGGCAGGAGTTGGCCAATACCGTGCAGAGCTCCGTCGGGTCGCTCGGGCGCATGGTGCTGGACAGTCAGCACGCCGCCGCCGCGCAGTCGGAGCAGCGGTTTGCCACGTTCGACAAGGGCAACGAGCAAAAGCTGGAGGCCATCCGCCAGACGGTGGAGCGGAGGCTGTTCCAAATCCAAAATGACAACAACCAGCGCCTCGATCAGATGCGCCAGATTGTCGATGAAAAGCTGCAAAAAACGCTGGAAACCAAGATGACCCAGTCGTTCCAACTGGTCAACGAGCGGTTGGAGCAGGTGTACAAGGGCCTGGGCGAGATGCAGACGCTCGCCACCGGCGTGGGCGACCTGAAAAAGGTGCTTTCCAACGTGAAAACCCGCGGCATCCTGGGCGAAATCCAGCTTGGCGCGATTTTGGAGGAGATTCTCTCTCCCGAGCAGTACGATACCAACGTGACCACCAAGCTCGGCAGCCGCGACCGGGTGGAGTATGCCGTCAAAATGCCCACCGAGGAGGGCGGGCATATCTATCTGCCCATCGATTCCAAGTTCCCGGGCGATCTGTACGGCAATTTGCAGGACGCTTACGAAACGGGCTCGGCCGATGCGGTGAAGCTGGCCGTGGCGGCGCTGTCGACGCAGATTAAAAAGGAAGCCAAGGATATCCGCGACAAATATGTCGATCCGCCCAACACCACCGAGTTTGCCATCCTGTTTTTGCCGTTTGAGGGGCTGTACGCGGAGGCGGTCAACCGCGGCATGGTGGAGGAGCTGCAGCGCAGCTACCGCATCAACATCGCAGGCCCGTCCACCATGGCGGCGCTGCTCAACAGCCTGCAGATGGGCTTTCGCACGTTTGCCATCCAAAAGCGCAGCGGCGAGGTGTGGCGCGTGCTCGGCGCGGTCAAGACGGAGTTTGAAAAGTTCGGCACGATCCTGCAATCGTCGCAAAAGCGCCTGTCGCAGGTCAACGACGAGCTGGATCAGCTCATTGGCACGCGCACCCGCCAAATCGTGCGTACACTGCGCTCGGTGGAACAGATGGACGAGCTGTCCGTCAAGCAGCTGCTGGGCGACGCGCCGCCGATGATGATTGACGATGGCGACGGGGAGGATGCGTAACGGGCGCGGCTTCCGCGCGTTATGCCGAGCAGCCTTTTTCTGCCATGCAGAGGCGCGGCTTCCCTCCCGCCATTCCGAGGCGCTTTTGGGATTGTCATTCAGGGGAGCGCAGACTATTCCTGTCATTCTGCTCTGCGCCTGAGACCGCGCTATGCGCGGGGGCAGAGCACGCGATTGCGGCCGCAGTGAGGAGCGCAGCCTCTCCCTGTCATTCTGAGGAGCGAAGCGACGAAGAATCCGCCCCGCGGCAGCGGACACATAACGAGGGACAATTGTTCCCTGCGGGAACAAAGATCCTTCGCCTTCGGCTCAGGATGACACGGATGTTGTCATTCCGAGGAACGCAGCTTCTCCCTGTCATTCTGAGGAGCGAAGCGACGAAGAATCCGCCCCGCGGCAGCGGCGTCGATGCGGAATGACGGCAAGGCACATTGCCGCCCGAAGGAGCGGCCATGCATTCGACTATGCTGCGCTGCGCCTAAACCCGCGCGATCGGAACCCAACGGATGTTATTTTGCGTTTTCACTTGACAATGCCCGTGTGGAACGCTAAAATACAAGTTGCTCACAAGCGCCCTTGGCTCAGCTGGATAGAGCGTTTGGCTACGGACCAGAAGGTCGGGGGTTCGAATCCCTCAGGGCGCGCCAAACAAAAAAGGTCATCGTAAGATGACCTTTTTTGTTTGGCATTCTGAAAGGATTCGAAGCCCCGTAAAGAAAACGATCCTGTGGATCGTTTTTAGGGGCCGGGGAGCGAAAGGAGCGGCGGCGCGCGCAGTGCGGAGCACAAGCAAGCAGCGGATTGAGCGGAGAATCCCTCAGGGCACATCGAGAGGATCGTATACAGCCTCATAGAGGCTGTCCCACAATCGTTTCCGCATAGCGACATGCGAACGGGCATCGGACTATATGTAAAAGACAGCGCTGCGGCCGTCGGGCTCTATCGGGAGGCTTTTGGGCTGGAGCTGGGGTATCATGTGCAAAACCCCGACGGCAGCTTCTATCATGCGGAGCTTTGCCGCGGCGGCGAGGAGATTTTCGATGTCATCGAATCGCCGCACGCAAACCCGCAGGACAATATTGTGCAAGTGAATATGATTCTGGATGGCGAAGCCGAGGTGCAAAAGGCCTTTGACCTGCTCAGCGTCGGGGGCGCGGTCGACATGCCCGTCGGGCCGTTGCCGTGGAGCCCCTGCGCCGCCGTGCTCAAGGACCGCTTTGGCGTGTGGTGGTACATCTCGGCGCCGCAGCACTACCCCGACGCGGATTTCGATCCTTTCGCGTCGCTGGACACGGGCATGGGGAAAGCCTGACGGCGCACGGAACCGTCGAACGGACGCGGGAGGGAGTAACGCATGGCTTTCGGGATACTTGTGGCGCTTGGCATGATTGTATCGACGGGCGGTATCCTTGCAGGATCACGACGCAAGAATCGGAAGACGGTGGTTGCGTCTGCAATCTGCCTTGCCGTCGCTTTGCTGACCGTAATCGCTTTGGCATTGGCCGTTCACCTTGACCCAATGAACAACCCCGCAAATTGGCAGAATCGCACCGCATAACGGGAGGATTGGCACGGTATGCGGGCAGCCGCCTCGGCCACGGGCCTATCGTTTCCGCAGCACGATCTTGATGAAGTTGAGGTACTTGCCGCCGCCCGCCTCCATGGCCTTGCGGTCGCCCACGGCGTATGCGTTATCCTGTTTGAGCCAGTCCGCCCAAACCTCCTCGTTGCTTTCCATCAACGATCAGTACGGCACGAGTATGGGCGACGAGGTGCTCAAGCATGTGGCGCGCTGCATCGACAGGTTCATTACGCCGCTGGGCGGCATCTGCTGCCGTGTCACGGCGGATAACTTTGCCGTGCTGTATCCGAGCGCGCTCATGGACACGGAGATGCTCAGGCAAAACCACAGGGATACCACCGCACCTGCGTGCCTCAGCCGCCCCATCAGCATCCGCATCGGCCGCTATATCGTCGCCGACAAAACGCTTTCGGCCAGCGCCATGTACGACCGAGCCACGCTGGCGGAGGTTTCGGTGCGGGGCAGGTACGATGTGTACATCGCCCGCTACGACGAGAGCATGCGCACCGAGATTCTGCGCGAGCAGGAGGTTGTCAACGAGATGAACGGCGCGCTGGCGGGCGGGCAGTTCGAGGTTTGGTTCCAGCCGCAGTTCAACCACTCCTCGGGCGCGTTGATTGGCGCGGAGAGGCTGGTGCGCTGGCGGCATCCGAAAAAGGGGCTCATCGCGCCGAGCGAGTTCATTCCGATCTTTGAGCGCAACGGCTTCATCTACGAGCTGGATAAATATGTATGGGAGCAGGCATGCGCGTACATCCGCAAATGGCTGGACGAGGGGCGCGCGCCGCTGCCTGTTTCGGTCAACGTATCCCGATACGATCTGTTCCGCACGGATCTGATCGAGATCATTGCCGAGATGGCAAAAAAGTACGAGATCCCCGCCGACCTGCTGCGGTTTGAAATTACGGAATCGGCCTTTGCCGAATCGCCCGAGCAGATCATCGACGTGGTGGAAAGCCTCATCCGCAAGGGCTTTGCCGTGGAGATTGACGATTTTGGCAGCGGCTATTCCTCGCTCAACACCCTCAAGGATGTGCCCGCGGATATCCTCAAGCTGGACATGCGGTTTTTGGAGAGCGGGCGCAACTCCGAGCGCGGCGGCAATATCCTCGAATCCGTCGTGCGCATGGCCAAGTGGCTGGGCATGCCCGTCATTGCCGAAGGCGTGGAGACGATCGAGCAGGCGGACTACCTCAAGTCCATCGGCTGCTACTATATCCAGGGCTACCTGTATGCGCGGCCCATGCCCGCAAGCGATTACGAGGCGTTTGTGGTGCGCTTTTGCAGGGAAAAGGAAATGATCACGCTTTCGACCGTGCAAACCCTTGACAACAACACCTTCTGGGACCCAGGCTCCATGGAGACGCTGATATTCAACAGCTATGTGGGCGGGGCCTGTATATTCGAGTATCACAACGGCAAGCCGGAGCTATTGCGCATCAACGATACCTACGCTGCCGAGCTTGGCGGCAATCTGACGGCGGAGGAAGCGCACGCGCTGGATCTCGGGCAATACCTGGACGAGCAGAACCGCGCCTGCCTGATGGACAACATCCGCCAAGCCATCCAAACGGGCAAGGAATCCGCGTGCGAGGTGGTGCTTGTCGGCCTCAACGGCGCCGAAAAGCGTACCTATATCCGCGCAACCGTGCGCGTGATTGCATCGGCAGGTTCCCGATATCTGTTATACTGTTCCATATTCAACATGACGGAGCTCAGAGAGACCGAGCGCAAGGAGCGCGAGGCGACCAAGCAGCTATTGACCATGATGGACGATACGCCCGGCGGCTTTTGCAGGATCGAGCTTCATCCCGAGGGGCCGCCCGCCATCCTCTATGCCAACGATGGCTTTTGCGAGCTGCTGGGCATGACGCGCGCTGAGGTCATGCAAGCGTATGGCAAGGATGCGTGGGGCTGCGTGCATCCCGACGATTCGGATTTGGCGGCGGCCTCCCGCAAAATGGCCTTTGACGGCGGGCGGTTTACCGCCCGGTGCAGGCTGCGCCGCGGCGACGAAGCGTACGTTGCGGTCATGGTGTTCGGGCGCTTTGCGGAAACGGACGCAGGGGAACTGTACCTCAACGCC
>CAZRIT010000032.1:0-19938 GCA_964600225.1 uncultured Oscillospiraceae bacterium
ATGCTGCGGACGGGTTCGATGAACAGGATACCGTCATCGGACCCGTCCGCAGCATGGCCGATCAATTGCCCTGCCTGTACGATACGGAGCTGATGCTCGGCGGCGGGCACGTCACGGGCAGGCTGGTTTCGGAGGACGCCGCGGTCAACGGCATATTGAACGCGCTCAAACGGCTTGCCGACCGCGAGGCGTTTGCCAAGCGCTATCGGGGCGCTGCGCCGCTGTTGTTTGCCATGGGCGACGGCAACCACAGCCTGGCCACGGCCAAGGCGGACTGGGAGCGCATCAAGGCTACGCTGACGGAACGGGAGCGCGCCGCGCATCCCGCGCGTTATGCGCTGGTGGAGGTGGAAAACATCCACGACGAGGGCATTGTGTTTGAACCCATTCACCGCGTGGTGTTCGGGCTGGACGACGAAAGCGCGCCCGAGACGTTGCTGGGAATGCTGCAAAAGCAGAACGGCGCCGCGCGCATCGAGCGGGGCAGGCATGCCGCATCGGGCGGGAAGACGCACGTTTTGCCGTTTACCACGGGCAGGCACGAGGGCGCGTTTGTTGTGGAAAGCCCCGCGGCGCAGCTTGCCGTGGGCACGCTGCAAAACGCCATCGACGCGGTGATCAAAGCGCAGCCTGCCGTGGAGGTGGACTATATCCACGGCGCGGACGTGGTGTATCAACTGGCCGAGGGCGAACGGGCCATGGGCTTTTTGCTGCCCGCCATGGGCAAACACGAGCTGTTCCCCACGGTGGTGTACGAGGGCGCGCTGCCCAGAAAGACCTTCTCCATGGGCGAGGCCAATGAAAAACGCTACTATATGGAATGCAGAAGGATCGATGGCTAAGCGGGGTTGCCGTGCGGCGATCAAACGATGAATGAGGAACGGAGTGCAGTATGGCGGTAAAAGTAACAAAATTCGGCGGCAGCTCGCTGGCGGATGCGGCAAGCTTCCGAAAGGTAAAGGATATTGTGCAGTCCGATGCGTCGCGGCTGTATGTGGTGCCCAGCGCGCCCGGCAAGCGTTACCCGGGCGATGAAAAGGTGACGGACCTGCTGTACCTGTGCTATGCTCAGGCCAGCCAGGGGCTTCCCTTTGCGGAGACGTTTCAGCGCATCACCGAGCGCTATACCGAAATCGAGCGGGATTTGAAGCTGGATACCGATATCACGGGCGAGCTCAAGGCCATCTACCGCAACATCGAGGACGGCGCGAGCGAGGATTATATCGCCAGCCGCGGCGAGTATCTCAACGGCCTGCTGCTTTCGGCCTACCTGGGGTTCTCGTTTCTGGACGCGGCGGAGCTGATCTGCTTCCATTCCGATGGCACCTACGATGACGAAACCACCCAGAAGTGGACGCAAAAGCTTTCGGAGCTGAAGCGCGTGGTCATCCCCGGCTTCTACGGGCGCAAGCGCGACGGCAGCATCAAGACGTTCTCGCGCGGCGGCTCGGATATCACGGGCGCCATCGTTGCGCGCGCGGCGCAGGCCAGCGTGTACGAAAACTGGACCGACGTGAGCGGCTTCCTCATGGCCGATCCGCGCATCGTGGAAAACCCCAAGGCCATCAAGATTGTCACCTATTCGGAGCTGCGGGAGCTAAGCTACATGGGCGCAACCGTGCTGCACGAGGATTCGATATTCCCCGTGCGCCGCGCGCACATCCCCATCAACGTCCGCAATACCAACGCGCCTAACGACGAGGGCACCATGGTCATCCCCGACAGCTTCCTCAAGTTTTACGAGCGCACGGGGATGCTTACGGGCATTGCGGGGCGCAAGGGCTTTACGGTCATCACCGTTTACAAGGACAACATGCACAACGAGGTGGGCTTTGGCTATCGGCTGCTTCGGGTGCTGGAACGGTACGATATTTCGTTTGAGCACATCCCCAGCGGGATCGATACCATGTCGCTGGTCATCTCCGACAGCAAGCTCAAGGAGAACCTGGAGGCGGTGCTGCGCGAAATCCAGCGCGACTGCCTGCCGCAATCCATTGAGCTGCACAGCAACATGGCGCTGGTCGCCACCGTCGGCAAGGGCATGGTGCGTTCGCTCGGCGTGGCGGCAAGGCTGTTTACCGCGCTGTACGAGGCGGGCATCAACGTGCGCATGATCGACCAGGGCAGCAGCGAGATGAACATCATCGTCGGCATCGAAAGCGACGATTTGGAGGAGGCCGTGCGCGCCATCTACAAGGCGTTTGCGTAAATCGACCCGACGGCCCCGCATATTGACGCGTGGCCGAAGCGCCCTGCTGCGGCAGCGAACCATGAAGGAGGCAAGCATATGCGTATTCTGGTAACGGGCGGCGCGGGCTACATCGGCAGCCATACCGTGCTGCAGCTTTTGGACGCGGGCTACGAGGTGCTGATCGCGGATAATTTTATCAACAGCAAGCCCGTGGTGCTGGAACGGCTCAAAAAGCTTTCGGACAAGCCGTTCGGGTTTGCCGAGTGTGATTTTACCTGCCCCGACGCCGTAAAAGCCCTGTTTGATGCACAGCGTATCGATGGCGTCATCCACTTTGCGGGGCTCAAGGCAGTGGGTGAATCGGTGGAGCAGCCGCTGATGTACTATAAAAACAACCTCGATTCCACCCTGAACCTGCTAACCGAGATGGCGCGGCACGAGGTCAAGCGGCTGGTGTTTTCCTCCAGCGCCACCGTCTACGGAGATCCCGTCAGCGTGCCCATCAGCGAGGATTTTGCGCTGCACGCCACCAACCCCTACGGGCAGACCAAGCTGATGATCGAGCAGATTTTGCGGGATATCGGCCATGCCGACCCGACGTGGCGCGTTTGCCTTTTGCGCTACTTCAACCCCGTCGGCGCGCATCCGTCGGGCACCATCGGCGAGGACCCCAACGGCATCCCCAACAACCTCATGCCCTACATTGCGCAGGTGGCCGTGGGCAGGCGGGAACGCCTCAACGTATTCGGCGACGATTACCCCACTCCCGACGGCACGGGCGTGCGCGACTATATTCACGTCATGGATCTGGCGGATGGGCATGTGGCGGCGCTGAAGCGCCTGGAGGAATCGGCGGGCGTGTGCTGCTACAACCTCGGTACGGGCATCGGGTATTCGGTGCTGGACGTGCTGCATGCGTTTGAAAAGGCCTGCGGCAAACACTTGCCGTATGCCGTAACGGCGCGGCGCGCGGGCGATATCGCCGCCTGCTACGCCAACCCCCGAAAGGCCGCCGACGAGCTGCACTGGCGCGCACAGTATGGCATCGAGCGCATGTGCGCAGACGCCTGGCGCTGGCAGAGCGATAACCCCAACGGCTACGACGACTAAAGGACGACCAACGCGGGCGCGCGGCCCGAACAATGCAAAGGAGAGATGCATATGGCAAAACCAACCCTTGTGGTCATGGCTGCGGGTATGGGCAGCCGCTATGGCGGACTCAAGCAGATCGATCCCGTTGGCAAGCACGGCGAGGTCATCATGGACTATTCGCTGTTTGATGCGATGGAGGCGGGCTTTGAAAAGGTCGTGTTCATCATCAACCGCAGAATCGAGCAGGACTTTTACGATGTCATCGGCCGCCGCGTCGAACGGCACATGCAGGTGCACTACGTCTTCCAGCAGCAGGAGTGCCTGCTGCCCAAGGGCTTTGTCATTCCCGAGGGCCGCGTCAAGCCGTGGGGCACGGCGCACGCCATCCTCTGCTGCAAGGATGTGGTCAACGAGCCGTTTGCCGCCATCAACGCCGATGATTACTACGGCAAGCGCGCGTTCAAGGTGCTGTACGATTACCTCAAGGATGCCCGCGATACCGATCGGTACGATTATTCCATGGTGGGCTACATGGCCGCAAACACCCTGACCGAGCATGGCAGCGTGGCGCGCGGCGTGTGCGAGCTGGATGCGCACGGGGCGCTGCAAAACATTGTGGAACGGCTGCAAATCTACAAAACGCCCGAGGGCCCCGCGTATACGCTCGATAACGGGGCGACGCTGGTGCACTTCCCCGCCGAAACGCCGGTATCGATGAACTTTTTTGGCTTTACGCCGAGCATCTTTAGCGAACTGGAGCAGGCGTTCCCCGCGTTTTTGGAGCGCGCCGTGCGCGAGAATCCGCTCAAGGGCGAGTTTTTGATCCCCAACGAGGCGGGGCGACTTGTGCGCGAAGGCAAGGCGCGCATCCACATGCTCAGTTCGCCCGATCGCTGGTACGGCGTGACCTACAAGGAGGACAAGCCGCTGGTGCAGCAGGCCCTGGCCGAAATGACGGATGCGGGGCTGTACCCCGACCAAAAGCTGCTGGGCTGAGCGCGGCAGACAATCAACAAACACAAACACCTCCGCAGGCATCCGCTTTCGGAGGTGTTTTTGCGTAAGGCAAAAAACGCATGGGTTCGGATTTGCTCTGCTTGCCTGTTTTTCAGGTGTTTTCCACGTCCACCTTCCCCGCAATGCCGAGCATGAGGTGGGCGTCGTACTCCGCCTCGACCATGGCGGATTCCGAAAGGCGGGCGCGCAAGGCGTTATAGATGGCCATATGGCTGATGGATACGAGCTTTTGGTTTTCCACGGTGAAGGCGTGGTAAACGTAATAGCGGTAGCGCAAAAGCGAATTGCGGATGCTCATATAGACTGATAGCAGATAAGGGTTGCCCGACGCCTCCACGAGGATGTGGTGGAAGCGGTCGTCCGCCGCCGCGAGCGCGGAGGGTGAAGGCGGGGCGTTTTTCTTTAAAAACGGGCGCAGGCTTTCGCGCATCTGCTTGAGCTGTTCATCGGTGATACGCTTGGCCGCCAGGTAGGCGGCCTTTCCTTCGATGGCCGCACGGGTGCGGGACAGGTGGGCGCAGTCCTCCTCGTTGATGGGCGCAATGCGCAGGCACCGCCTTGCGGACTCCATCTCCTCAACGAGCCCGTCGCGCAGCAGCATTTCCAGCGCCATTCTGGCGGGAGAACGGCTGATTCCCAGGGTGTCGGCAATGATTTTTTCGCTGATTCGTTCGCTTGGCTTTAACCGAAAACAAATAATTTCGTCCTGCAGGTACTGATAGGCAACCCGCCATAGCGGCTCAAAGAGTGTGGTTGACAGCTTTTCCTGAAACTCTGCTTTGTTCATCTTGCGCATGCCCCCTTCTGCCGTATGTAAGCACAGAGAACAACCCGAAAAAAGCCCCCATGCACTTCATTTTAGCACAGGTCAGGCCCGGGTACACTGCAATAAACCGTTTGTCTCAAATGCGGGGCCCATTGGTACGGTTTTTCCGACAAAACGTGCCAAAAACCGCAAAAACGGTTCGTTTCCTGACATTCTTTCATGCAGACGATACAATCAGAATACAGAAATAGCTATTTCACAAAACCCATCCGTACAACCGTTCAGGCCTGACAAAACGAGACAGACACATTCAAATCCAACGGCATCAAATCGGGAAAGGAAGGATTGCAATGCTCAAAAACACCCTTAAGGAAAAACTGGCGCAGGGAAAACCGGTATTCGGCACCTGGATGATGACCAACAGCTTTGACACGGCGCAGATACTCACCCATGTGGGGTGCGACTGCATCATGATCGACAGCGAGCACGGCTCCATGGACATTGAATCGGCGGGGCTATTGGTTGCGGCTATTCAAACGGGCGAGACCACGCCGCTCATCCGCGTTCCGTGGAACGACCTTGCCATGGCCAAGCGCGGGCTGGATACGGGCGCGCACGGCATCATGTTCCCCATGGTCAACACAAAAGCGGAAGCGGAGCAGGCGGTGCAGGTTTGCAAATACCCGCCCGTGGGCGTGCGCGGCGCGGGTGCGGGGCGGGCGGCGCTGTTTGGCGCGGGCAGCGGGCAGTACATACCGTTTGCCAACAAGGAAACGCTGGTAATTGTGCAGATTGAGCACTACACCGCGGTGGAAAACGTGTACGAAATCCTGTCGGTGCCGGGCATCGATATCGCCTTTATCGGCCCCGGGGATTTGAGCATGTCCATGGGCATTCAGGGCATGGACAACCCCGCTTTGCACGATGCGTTCAAGCGCGTGGTGGACGCCTGCCAAAAAAACGACGTCGTCCCCGGCATCATGACGTGGAGCGGCGGAATCAAACAGCATTTGGAGCTGGGCTTCCGCTTCCTGCTGGGCGGCATCGACGGCATCAGCATCTTCAACGGCGCAAAGCAGGTGCTGGACGAGTTCCGCTCCCTGACGTAACAAAACCGCAGACTATGACTTGAAGGAGGAAGGATCGATGGAGCAAAAGAAGGTATACCTGGTGGACGACCACCTGATGCAAAGCAGCGGAATCGGGCTTGGCGCGGATATCGAGGGCAAGATCATCTCCGACGCGGGCTTTACCTATGTTAAAACAAGCTGCAAAAGCGAGGACGACATCATCGCCCAATGCGCCGACGCCGATGTTGTGCTCGATCTGGGCACGCCGATTGGCCCCAAAACCATGGATGCGCTGAAAAAGTGCAAGGCATATTTGCGCTACGGCATTGGCTTTGACGTGCTGGATGTGGACGCGGCCTCCGCGCGCGGCATCATGATATGCAACATGCCGCACTACTGCGTCAACGAGGTAGCCACGCAGACCATGACGCTGATGCTGGCGTGCCTAAGACAGCTTGTCCATCAGGCGCTGGGCACGCGCAGCGGCGCGTGGTATGTCAAAAAGCCGTATCCGCTGCACAGCACGCGCTTTTTGACGCTGGGCTTTATGGGCTTTGGCAACATTGCCCGCAAGACCTCCGAGATGGCCAAGCCGTTCGGCTTCCGCATGATCGCCTTCGACCCGTATGTATCGAACGAGATATTTACGCAATACGGCGTAGCGCGTGCCGACAAGGACGAGCTGCTTGCCGCTGCGGATATCATCTCCATGCATACCCCGCTGAATAAGGAAACGTTCCATCTCATCGACAAGCCCGAGTTTGCCAAGATGAAGGAGGGCGTCATTATCGTCAACACCTCGCGCGGGGGCACCGTGTGTAACGAGGCGCTCGTCGAGGCGCTGCAATCCGGCAAGGTGGCCGCCGCGGGCCTGGACGTCAACGAGGACGAACCCATACGGGATGCCAACCACCCGCTACTGAAGATGGAAAACGCCATCATTACCCCGCATTCGGCCTTTGATACCGTGGAAGCAACGCTGCATCTGAGGGAGGTTGTGGCGGAGACGGCGGTGAAAATCCTGCGCGGGGAGCCGTTGGACAACGTGGTCAACAGGAAGGCGCTGGGCCTGTAACGGCCTCGGCGCGCGTTATAAAACGCCAAACCGCAGGCAGATCGATCAAAGGCACGAACACAACAAAACCCGTACAACACAATAACAGAAAGAGGGGTAAAGCATCATGGAAACGAAAAAGAAGGCTTGGGGATTCATGGGACCGTTCTCTGTGGCGTGCGTGTGGTTTGGCACACATGTGGGGCCCGGCTTTGCGGGAGGCGCGCAGCTGGTATCCTACTTTACCAAATGGGGCTGGATTGGCGTATTCCTTGGCCCGCTGGTCGTGGCGCTGCTGTCCACATACCTGATCTACTATACCATGGAATTCTGCCGCCTGTACAAGACCGATAATTACCACGAGTTCTACAAAAAAGTCTACGGCAAGTACACCATATTCTTTGGCACGGTCAAAAGCATCCTGCTGGTGCTGGGCTGCTTTGTGGTTGCCGCCATGATCTATGCCACGGGCGGCGCGCTGCTGCAATCGCTGCTGGGCTTCCCCGCGTATGTGGGCGGCCTGCTGACGATGGCGGTGATTGTGCTGCTGACGATCTTTGGCGAGGCGCTGGTTCGGAAAAGCTCAACGGTTTTGACGGTTGTCATGATTGCGATGATACTCTACATCGCAATCCGCGCAATCGGCCCTTCCTGGGGAGGCATGCGCGAGTATGTGGGCAGCCGAACCATGAATGCAAGCTATCCCACGGCCTGGTGGAACATGATCCTGTACCTGCCCGTGTTCTGTTCCTTTATGGATGCGGGCATTGCCACCTCGCAAAGCACTGTGAAATCGTCGCGCGATTCCATCCTCATTGCCATCATGGGCTCCATTCTCATCGGCGGCAGCATCATGCTGCTCAATATCATGTTCTCCGCCAGAATGCCTGAGATTCAGAGCGAGGCGCTGCCGACGCTGTTTGCGCTGCAACATGTGATGGGCAACAACATCGGCATTACCATCCTCTATACGGTGCTGGCGTTTCTGGCTTTGATCAGCACGGGCGTGGGCTTCCTCTACGGCGCGGTGGCGCGGTACGAAATTGTGTTGGGCAAGGTGTGGAAGCAGTCCTCGGCCACGCTGCGCCGCGCGGTGATACTGATCGCCATCATGATCGGCAGCGTGGTGTTCGGCCAGTTCGGCGTACTGACCATCATCCAGTACGGCTATGTGTACATGGGCAACATCAACCTGCCGGTATTGATGCTGCCGCTGATGATCCTGTTGCCGATACTGGTCGGGCGCGCCAAGAAAAAGCAGACGCCTGCCGTTGTGGAAACGGATAAATAAAACCGTAACGAAAAGCGAAACAGGACAGCACAAACAAAGGCCTCCGCAAGCTTGCGGAGGCCTTTTCTTTGATGCGTCATTCGTCAATCGGGCACGGGCGTACCCGAAGGCACCGATTCCTCGGGGGTGATATAGTCGGCAAAGGCATAGCACTTGAGCTTGCTGGAGACGACCTCGATGTAGTAGAAATCGCCCGTTTTGAAGTAGACATACACCGCGTCGCCGCTTTGGAGCTGGCCGACGGGGCTGTTGCCCTCGGTGGTGGGCATGCTTCTGAGCGCTACGGTTGTGCGCGCGGTGCCCGCAATGGCGCCGCCGGGGGCAGCGGGCGTGGGCGTGGCGCTTTCACCCGGCAGCAGCCCGTCCTTTTCAATGAACTTGACGGCCATGTAGCCGTATTTGTTCTCCGCAATCACCTGCACATAGTAGTAATCGCCCTCCTGCGCATAGACCTTCAGGCGGGTGCCCGAGGAATACTTGCCCAGGATATCGTACGTTCCCGCGGGGCCCTTGCGCAGCACCACGCCGCCCGAGGTCATCTTGCCGTTGACGGCCGTTTCCAGTTGCGAGGGCGAGGGCGTTTGCACATCGGGAACGGGCGTATCGGGCTGCTTGGGCGTAGGCGTGGGCGTTTCGGGCGCGTTGGGCGTGGGCGAAGCCGTCGGCGTGCTCGGCGCTACGGGCGCAAGCGACGGCGTGGGCGTAATGCCGCCGTCCGCGGGCGGGAGCGACGGCGTGGGCGTAATGCTCTCGGAACCGGAACCCATATTGGGGTTCTTGTTATCGTCGCGCATGGACCAAATGATAAAGTAGATGCCAATGATCATCACAACGATGATAATGCTGAGCACAATATAGCCCAGCGGAGTAACGCGTACGCATTGCCTGGAACGGCCGGCCATGGAATCCCCTCGCTTCCATAAATTTCGACAAATCAAATCCAACCGCTCGGCGGCCGATTTGGTATGTCGGATACGAACTATGATACACTATATAGTATTATAGCACGATTTCAAGGGTACGGGGTGAATTTTACGAAACAATTACATCGGGGATGTGAAACGGGTGTAATCTGACGGTTATTGTCGGTTTAGATAGCGGATGAAGGCGCCGCCGTCCATGGGGTGCGCAAAATAGAAGCCCTGTATGCGCGCGATATCGAGCGTGCGGACCAGCTCGTACTGCTCGCGCGTTTCCACGCCCTCGGCCAGTACGGTGCGGCCCAGCGCGCGCAGGCCCTTGACCACGGTTTTAAGCATGAGATAGGCGGCGGGGTCCTCGTAGATGGGCGCAACCAGGCTTTTGTCCAGCTTGACCAGATCCAGCGGCAGATCCACCACGCTGACAAGGTTGGAATAGCCCGTGCCGAAATCGTCCAGGCAGACGCCCACGCCGTGCGCTTGCAGCAGGTCGAGCGCGGCGCGCGTTTTGCCGCGGTCCTCAATGATGACGCTCTCGGTAAGCTCCAGCTTGATGCGCGCGCTGGGCACCTGATAGCGCGCCAGGGTATCCAACAGCCGCGGGACAATTTCGTCCTGCCCGTACTGCGAGGCGGACATGTTGACGGAGATCCACTCGGGCCCGTTGTGCGGGTGTTCGGCCAAAAATGCGCAGACCTTCTCCAGCACCATCCAGCTAATCAGCCCGATGACGCCGCTTTCCTCCGCCAGCGGGATGAATTCCGCGGGCGAAACGGAGGCGCCCGTTTCGTCGGCGA
Source organism: uncultured Oscillospiraceae bacterium (assembly GCA_964600225.1). Taxonomy (GTDB): domain Bacteria; phylum Bacillota; class Clostridia; order Christensenellales; family CAG-138; genus CAZRIT01. The sequence continues at coordinate 10,199 of CAZRIT010000032.1, forward strand.
GCCTGAGCAGCGCCTCCGCGCCGACGACGCGGCCCGATTGCGTATCCACAACGGGCTGGAAATGCAAAAAGAAGCGGTCGTTGGCCAGCGCGGGCTCCAACAGGGAAATCACATAGTTGCGCCGCCCAAGCTCGTGCCGCATCTGCTGATCGAAGTGGATGAAGGCGCCGTTGTCCGCGCTTTTGGCGATGCGGATGGCGTACTCCAGCGAATCGATCAGCTCGTTGGTGTCGCGCGCGTGCTCGGGGTAGTGGATATCGGCAAACACCGCGTGCAGCGTGACGCTGTGGTGATCGTATTCCCACGGGGCGGCGAACCGCTCGCGCACGGACGCCAAAAGCGTTTCATAGCCGATATCGGCGTTGTCGGGCAGTATCACCACAAACGAAACGCCCGCATAGCGGCAGGGTATGGCGCTGTGCGAAAGGGATTGCAAATAGGCGCCGACAACGCGCAGCAGCCGATCGCCGATGCGCTGGCCGAAACGGTTGTTGACGCTCTTGTAATTGCGCAGCGCAATGGCCAGCACATGGAACGTGCGGCGGCGCTCGCTCAGGCGTTCCAGACTGCGATAGAACGTTTCGCGGTTCACCAGCTCCGTTAAATGGTCGGTATTGGCGCGCTGCTGCTGGCTGTAAATGAACAGAATCAGCAGCGAAAAGGCCGCCGCCGAGCCGGAGAGCATGATGTTGGGCAGGGATAGCTGGAAGATGGCCAGCACAATCGATATGATGGGCAGCGTGAGCAGGATGCGCCGAAACGCCGCGTTGACGCGCTTGCGCTCAAGCGCGTAGCAAACCATCACAAGCACCACATTGACGCCCAGCGCCATGGGCACCACGGCGTTGAGCGGCCCGCGCACATAGTTGAGCGAGGCATCGAACGAAAACAGCCAGCCCGTGGAAAGGTTGACGATATACAGCGGCAGATGCAGCGCATAGATGACAAACATCACGCGGGCAGCGACGGCAAACGATTTGGTGCGGTGGCGATCCTCATAGAGTATGGCAAGGCACGCAAAGGAGATGCAAAAGACCATGGTTACCGTCATCCAAAAATATGTGGTATTGAGGGCGATGTTGAGCGGCAGCGGCACCACGTCGGCATGCTCGATGGCGTAGATGCTTATGATGTTGCAGGCAATGGCAAACAGCGATACAAACAGCGCCAGACGGAAGGAAACGCGCGTCAAAGTTGTTACCGTGCGATCATAATAGGAATAGCCGAGTATGATCAGAAGCAGAAACATGGAGAAATATTCGGCAGCGACAATCCAACTCATCGGCACATCTCCTGTGACAAATTAGTTATATGAATAATTATACACTAAAAAAGGCATGTTGCAAGCACAAAAATTACACTGTAATCGTTTGCAGAGGGGCAGATTGACCGACAAACACAGGATTGTGTAAAAACATGGAAAAATGTGGAAATAATATATTCGTGCAGCCTTACGCTCGCAAGGCTGCACGAAACAAAGCAGAATGATTGGGGAATCGCCGCGCACACGCTTGGTTACATGGCCAAGCGGCGGCGTCCTGTCGGGCGCGCTGTAAAAACCGCGGTGTGCTTAAGCTGCACGGTGTGCTTACGCGCGCGGGCCCGCCTCGACGATGTGGCGCGGCATGTTGTCGTACTTTTTGAAGTTCTCGGCAAAGCGCTTGGCCAGATCCTTGGCGACGCGCTCGTATTCCTGCTCGCCCGCGCCGTTAGCCCAGAGCTTGCGGGGGGAGAGGATTTCGTCGGGCACGTTGGGGCAGGCCGTGGGCACCAGCACGTTAAAGATGGGATCGAGCACGAATTCGCCCTTGGCCAGCGTGCCGTCGAGCGCGGCGGAGAGCATGGCGCGCGTGTACGCAAGCTTCATGCGCTTGCCCTCGCCCGCGCGGTGGCCGCACCAGCCCGTGTTGACCAGGTATACGTCCGCGCCGTAGCGGTCGATGCGGTCTCCCAGCATTTCGGCATAGACCGAGGGGTGCATGGGCATAAACGGCGCTCCAAACAGCGTGGAGAAGGTGGTGACGGGCTCGGTCACGCCGCGTTCGGTGCCCGCAAGCTTGCTGGTGTAGCCCGACACAAAGTGATACATGGCGGCGTTTTTATCCAGCTTGCTGATGGGCGGGAGCACGCCAAAGGCGTCCGCGGCAAGAAATACGATGGTTTTGGGCCGTCCGCCGACGCCGGGGATGACGCAGTTGGGGATGTATTCCACGGGGTAGGCGGCGCGGGTGTTTTCGGTGACGGAGCCGTCGAAATAATCGGGCTTGCGGGTTTCGGGGTCGATGACGACGTTCTCCACCAGCGTGCCGAAGCGGATGGCGTTGTAGATTTGCGGCTCGTCCTTTTCGGACAGGTTGATGCACTTGGCGTAGCAGCCGCCTTCAAAGTTGAAGATGCCGTTTTCGTACCAGCCGTGCTCGTCGTCGCCGACAAGCTTGCGGTTGGGATCGGCCGAAAGCGTCGTTTTGCCCGTGCCAGACAGGCCGAAGAACAGCGCGGAGTCGCCGTCGGCGCCGATGTTGGCCGAGCAGTGCATGGGCAGCACATCGCGCTTGGGCAGCAGGTAGTTCATCACCGTGAATACGCTCTTTTTGATTTCGCCCGCGTATTGCGAGCCCGCCACCAGCACGCGGCGGTTTTCAAAATCCAGTATGATGGCGGCCTCGGAGTTGACGCCGTCCAGCGCGGGCGTGCACAGAAAGCCGGGGGCGGCAATGACCGTGAACCCGGGTGCAAAATCGTTCAACTGTTCCGCCGTGGGGCGCACAAACAACTGCGTGGCAAACAGCGCCGAGCAGGCGTTTTCGCAGATGACGCGGATGGGCAGCGCATAATCGGGGTTGGCGCCCGCAAAGCCATCGAACACGAAGGCGTCGCGGCCCTGCAGGTAGGCGGTCATGCGGCGGAATATGGCGTCGGCCTTTTCGCGCTTGATGGGCACGTTGGTGGCGTTCCAGTTGATCGTATCGTGCACATCGGGCGAATCGACGATGAAGCGGTCGTTGGGCGAGCGGCCCGTATACTTGCCCGTGCGCACAACGAGCGCGCCCGTATCGGACAGTACGCCTTCCCCGCGCTGAAGCGCAAACTCGGTCAGCCGAGCGGGGGAGCTGTTGCGGTAGATGGCCTTGGGGGCGGTGATGCCGAGGGATTCCAGGTATGCTTTCATGATGGTGGGATGCTCCTTTCCGTGACAAAGGCCTTTCTGTGGCCGAACAGTTGCAGTATACCGCAGTTCCCGCCGTGAAACAAGGCTTTGACGGAAACGCAAACAGGCAAAATTCTATCATATAATCGGAAAATTCCGATATTGTGCGGAAGCGTGCGGGCGCGGATAGCGCCTACGGCAGCAGATCCGACTGCACCAGATTGTCGGGCAGCGGGACGCCGTTTCGCTCGGCCAGCTTGGCGGCGTGGTAGGTTTGGGCAATGCCCGTTTTCAGTTCCCGCACCGCCGCGTAGGCCGTGACGGCGCGCGGCCCGTGCAGCAGCATGCCAAGCGCCAGCGCCGCCATGATGGCGCTGGCGGCAATGAGGCCGTGGCGGTTGAGGAACGCGCACACGCGGCAGGGCTTTGCGGGCGCTGCATGGCGTCGCTTTTCGGCATGCCGCACCGCGGCGCCCGCGATGTACGCCGTGCAAAAGCCGAGTATGGGATAGAGCGCAAAATAGTAGATGTTTTGCGCACGCGCGGGGCCCATATCGCCCATGGTGTACAGCATGGGCGCGAACATGGAGGCGTATACGCCAAAACCCAGGATGGCGGCAAGCCATGGCATGCGGAACCGATGCGGACTGCCTTTCACAAAGGCGACGGCAAACACGGCGGTAAGCAGCACAAACAGCAACAGGCACCCGTCGATCAGCTTTGGCAGCGTTACAACGGCGGTGACGACGGAAGCAAACACCGTGCCGACGATGCTGCGGCTGTCCGTCGCCGCGCCTATAAACTGCATGCGCGCGGCGTTGCCGGGGGAGAGCACATTGGCTGCCGCGCCGACCAGAAAGACGGCAAGCGTCGCGCCGCCAAGCCAAGCGCCGCGGCGGTCCTTGCGGGCGATGCGCCATACGACACAGAACGACAGCAGCAAAAATGCAGGCGGCAGCACGGGGTAGCAGCCGCCGCCGAGCATGACGGCCATGAGGATGCACGCCGCCGCCTTCAGCGCAAACGGAAGCGGCTTTTTGGTATGCGGCAGGTTCAGCAGCGCCGTGCCCAACAGCAGCAGCAAGCAGTAGGAAAACGTATACAGGATGGCGCACGAAAACCAGAAATAGCCCTCAAACGCCGAGGGCAAAAGCTGCGTCATGCCGATGAGAGCAAAGCAGTTTAGGATGCAGCGCGTTTTGCGATCCGCCGCGGGAAACGGCCTGAGCGCCGCGCGCGTAAACAGCACAACGCATACGCCCGTTAAGAGCAGCATGACAACGGGCATCAGCCACGGGGCGCTGTCGATAAACAGCGGGGAAAGCGTGTTGACCAGCAGCGCAGAGGTGTAGGTGCCCTGCCAGGAGCGGTAGAACGAAACGGTGGTGGACAGCACGAACCGCGCCGTTTCGGACAGCGAGTGCGTCTCGTTCCATTTGGCTGCGGTCAGGCCGCTTGAGAGCACATCGTCGCTGTGCAGGGTGTTGTAGGGCGCGATGGCGACGGTGGCCGCAAGGCAGAGCAGCAACGCCAAAACAGACAGGATGCACAGGGCGGTTTTGCAATCGATGCGGCAAAAGAGGGGCGTTTTCTTGGATGCTTCCATACGGTTCTCCGATCAGGCTAAGGGTTTTTTCTCGGGCGTGCCGGCCTTGCGCGGGTAAAGCTTCGGCGTGGCGGCGGTTTTGGTGAGCACAATCAGCGTGCGGCGGCCGTAGGCGGCGTTCACCTCAGTGACGGAGGCTTTGGCGTGCAGCAGATGCTGCGCCGTGGCGCTTGCGGTTAGTTCCTCCTCGGCCGCGCCCTTGTAGGCGATGCTTTGGCCGCCGATTTTCAACAGCGGCACCGTCAGCTCCGTCAGCACCGCCAGCGGCGCGACCGCGCGGGTGAGCGCAATATCGAAGCGTTCGCGGTACAGCGGGCTTTGTCCCGCGTCCTCGGCGCGCATGTGCACGGTTTCGGCGGAGAGGCCCAGCCGCTCCAGCAGGGCGTTGAGGAACGTGATGCGCTTGTTGAGCCCGTCCAAAAGCGTCAATTGGAGATCGGGCCGCACAATCAGCAGCGGCACGCCGGGAAAGCCCGCGCCCGTGCCCACGTCGATCACCTCGGCGGCTTCGGGCAGCAGCGGCAGCGCGGCCAGCGAATCGGCAAAGTGCTTTTCGGCCACGTCCTTGGGCGAGGTGATGGCGGTCAGGTTGAAGCGCGTGTTCCAGTCGGCCAGCATGGCGTGGTATAGCTCGAATTGATCCAGCTGCGCGCCCGTTAGAAACGGGCACAGGGCGGAAAGCGTATTACGCATGGTGTAATCCTCTTTTTTCGTAGATCAGCAGCACGCCGACGTCCGCAGGCGTCACGCCCGAGATGCGCCCCGCCTGGCCGATGTTCTTGGGGCGGATGCGGTTTAGCTTCTGCCTGGCCTCGAGGCGGAGGCCTTCCAGTGATAAATAGTCGATATCCTCGGGCAGCAGGGTATCCTCCAGTGCGCGCGCGCGCCGTACCTGCTCGGTCTGCTTTTGGATGTAGCCGTCGTAGCGGGCAAGCGTTTCCACCTGCTCGGTTGTTTCCCAATCCATGGGGGACAGGGCGTCGGTCAAGCGCAGCAGGTCGGTATACGCAACGCTCGGCCGTTTCAGTAGGTCGAACAGCCGCGCGCCCGAGGCGGGCACGCTTTCGCCCTTTTCCGTTAGCAGCGCCTGCAACGCTTCCGATGGCGGCACGACGGTTTGCAACCGTTTCAGCGCCTCGGCCACAAGCGTCTGCTTTCGCATCAGGCGGTCGTAGCGCAGGTCGCTAATCAGGCCCGTACGCCGCGCCTTTTCGGTCAATCGGATATCCGCGTTGTCCTGCCTTAGCAGCAGCCGATATTCGCAGCGGGAGGTCATCATGCGGTATGGCTCGTTGGTGCCCTTGATGCACAAATCGTCTGCCAGCACGCCGATGTACGCCTCGTCGCGGCCAAGCGTAAAGGGCGGCTCGCCCATGCAGTAAAGCGCCGCGTTGACGCCCGCCAGCAGCCCCTGCGCGGCGGCCTCCTCATAGCCCGAGCTGCCGTTGAGCTGGCCCGCGGTATACAGGCCTTGGACGCTCTTGACCGCCAGCGTATGATCCAGGCACGTCGGGTCGAGGCAATCGTACTCGATGGCGTAGCCAAACCGCATCACGTCCGCGTGCCGTAGCCCCGGCAGCGTGCGCAGCATGTCCGATTGCACATCGGCGGGCAGGCTTGTGCTCATGCCCTGCACATACATTTCGCCGGAGGAAAGCTCCTCGGGCTCGATGAATATCTGGTGACGCTCCTTATCGGCAAAGCGTACGATTTTATCCTCGATGGACGGGCAGTAGCGCGTGCCCGTGGCGTGGATGAGCCCGCTGTACATGGGGGAGCGGTGCAGGTTGTCGAGTATGATTTGGTGGGTATCGGCATTGGTATAGGTCAGGTAGCACGGCGTCTGATCGATGGTCAGGCGGCCGTTGAGGAAGGAGAACGCGGGCGTGGGCACGTCGCCGTCCTGCCGTTCCATCTCGTCATAATCGAGCGTGCGGCCGTTGACGCGCGCGGGCGTGCCCGTTTTAAAGCGCTGCAGCGGCAGGCCGAGCGCATGCAGCGCATCGGAAAGGTGCTCCGCGCGCGACAGCCCTGCGGGGCCGCTGTTGCGCACGCAATCGCCGATGAGGATGCGGCTTTTGAGGTATACGCCCGTACATACGACCGCGGCGTGGCAGGGGTAGGCAAGCCCCTCGACGGTCTCCACGCCCGTAATGCGGCCGTTGTTGGTCAAAAAGCGGCAGGCTTCGCCCTGCAATACGGTCAGGTGTTGCTGCGCCTCCAGCGTGCGTTTGACGCGCTCGTGGTAGCGGCGCTTGTCCATCTGCGCCCGCAGCGAATGCACGGCGGGGCCCTTGCCTGTGTTGAGCATGCGCATTTGAATCAGCGTATCGTCCGCGGCAAGGCCCATCTCGCCGCCGAGCGCGTCGATTTCGCGCACCAAATGCCCCTTGCCCGTGCCGCCGATGGCGGGGTTGCAGGGCATGAGGCCGATGGAATCCAGGTTGAGGGTGAGCATGAGGGTGGTTTGCCCCATGCGCGCGGCGGCCAGCGCGGCTTCCACGCCCGCATGCCCCGCGCCGATGACGATGATGTCATACGATTGCGCACGTTGGTTCATATGCGGTAATTTTACCACAAACACCGCAAATATGGTATACTGATCGGGAATCAAACAGCAAGGAGCGGGAATATGAGCCGTATGCGTTTACTCAATCTGGCGGGCGGCCAAACATTTGAAGGGTTTTGCATCATCAAAAGCGTCGCCGTCAAGGCCAACGTCAAGGGCAGCGATTATCTGGATCTGGTGCTGGCCGACAGCGAGGGCGAGGGCGTGGCCAAGCTGTGGGATTATAACCGCGAGCTGCACGGCGTGTACGAGGCCGACGATGTGGTCAAGGTGCGCGGCAGCATCACCATGTGGAAGGAGGCCGAGCAGCTCAAGCTCGACCGCATCCGCCACATGTCCATCTCCGACGATGTGGATATGGCGTCGCTGCTGCCGTGCGCGCCGTTCGATCCGCAATGGCTCTACGATGAATTGTATACGCTGGCCGAAGGGTTTCACGATGACGATATCCGCAGGCTCGTGCAGTACCTGATGCGCGAAAACAAGGAACAGCTATTGTACTTCCCCGCCGCCGTCAAGCTGCACCACGCCACGCGCGGGGGCTTGCTGCACCATACCTGGACGATTACCAGGCTTGCCAAGCCCATGCTGGAGACGTACCCGCTGCTGGACGCGGATTTGGTGTACGCGGGCGCGATTTTGCACGATATCGGCAAGCTCAGGGAGCTGGATACGGGCAAGCTCGGCCTTGCGGGCAGCTATACGCCCTACGGGCAGTTGGTGGGGCACATCAGCATCGGCGTCAACGAGGTGTCCGCCGCGTGCGAGCTGCTGGGCGTGCCCAAGGAAACGGCCATGCTCATGGAGCACATGCTGCTCAGCCATCACGGGGTGGCGGAGTTTGGCAGCCCGCGCCCGCCGATGTTCCCCGAGGCCGAGGTGCTCAGCGAGCTGGATTTGCTCGACAGCCGCATGTACGAGATGTTTTCCGCTTTGGAGGGCGTCAAGCGCGGCGCGTTTACCGAGCGGCAGTGGGCGCTGGATAACCGCCAGCTCTACCAGCATATGCACAACATTCCGCTCAGCGACTGACCGATGGAACGGGGCATGCCTGTAAGCAAACCGATTTCCGCCAAACCGCTTACGCCAAAAGAGCGCATGGGCTCCGTCGGCATGGGGCTGGCGTTTGTGCTGCTGTATCTTGCGGGGCAATGGGCGGGGTCGGCGCTGTGCGGATACGCCGTGATGACGCGCGTATGGCTGGGTGGCGAGACGAATTACGATGTGATATACGGGGCGTATGCGCGCTTTGCACAGGCCCGACCGCAGCTAATTGCGCTGGTGGGCAATGTGACCGCGCTGTTTGTTGCGTCGGCGGCGGACAGGCTGGGCAACGCGCCCATGGAACGGCGCGCGCAGACATGGCGCATGCCCGTCGGGCGGGCGGCGCTGCTGGTTGTGTGCGGCGCGGCGTTCAATATTGCGCTGACGCTGGGCATATCGCTGCTGCCCGCGGCGTGGCTGGAAAGCTACAACGCCGCCTCCCAAGCCGCGCTGGGCAAGCCGACGCTGATGACGCTGCTGCTGACGGTGCTTGCCGCGCCGTTAACCGAGGAAGCGGTGTTTCGCGGGCTGGTGTACGGCCGTTTCCGCCGCGCCATGCCCAAGTGGGTGGCGATCCTGCTATCATCGGGGCTGTTTGGGCTGCTGCACGGGCAACCGCTGTGGATGGCGTATGCGTTTGTCATGGGGTGTATATTCTGCGCCGTGTACGAGCGGCACGGCACGCTGCTTGCGCCCGTACTGGTGCACATGTCGTTCAACGGCGCAAGCTTTCTGTTCAGCCTGATGGGATAACGGAAGTACGCATGCGCGTATTGGCATTGGGATAACGGAACCTCTCCCGCGCGCATTGTCATTTTGAGGTATTTTTTCTTGCTGCCATTGTGAGGCATTTTCTCGTTGTCATTCTGAGGAATTTTTCCTCGCTGTCATTCTGAGGCGAAGCCGAAGAATCTGTTCCGCCGCAGCGGATGGAGTACGTTGTTCCCTGGCGGGAACAAAGATTCCTCGTCGCTACGGCTCCTCGGAATGACACAAAACAAAATACTCCTTGGAATAACAGGAAAAGGGATGTCTCGGGATGACAATCAATGGCTGTCATTCCGCCGCGTCGAGCGGCGCGACGGTGAGCTTGCTAAACAGCAGCCGCTGGCTGTGATAGATGCCGAATCGGCCCGAAACCAGATACGATACCGCGACGGCTACGCCAAACAGCACCATGCAGTCGCTCCCGAACAGCTCTATGGCCAAAAACAGAGAGGCCGTGGGGCTGTTTGTCACCCCGCAAAACAGCGCGATGAGCCCGATGGCGGCGCCGAACGCGCTTGGCAGCCCGAGCATGGGCGCAAGCATGCACCCCAGCGTTGCGCCGATAAAGAAGCTCGGCACAATCTCGCCGCCGCGAAAGCCGCGGC
>CAZRIT010000033.1:0-19924 GCA_964600225.1 uncultured Oscillospiraceae bacterium
CAAGCTCGAATTGGAAGCGCTTTCCGAGCGCATGCGCCGCATCATCGCCAACATCCCGACCGGCGTGGCCATCTATGAAATGGGCGAGCAGATCATGCCCGTCTATGTCAGCGATAAAACGTGCGAGATGTTCGGCTTTACACGCGCGGAGTATGATTTGTGCATTGCCAACGGCGAGCCGATCCGGTTCATGCCCGATGCAAGCGTTTTGTCGCCCGATAGCCTCCGCAAACTTCGGTCAGGACAGCCGGTGGTCATCCAAAAGATGCATGCAACCAGGAAGGATGGCAGCCGATTCTGGCTGCGCGCATTCTGCAGCATGGGCAACGGCCGTGATGGCACGCCGCTGTGCTACGCGGTGCTTGCCGATATCACTGAGGAGGTCGCGCTGGAACAAAAGTACATGTGGCAGGCGGAGAAGTATAAAATTCTCAGCGAGTCTGCGGACATGATTACCTTTGACTATTCACCCGCCGACGATGTGATGCGCATGTCCATTCCTCTGTCGGGCGGTGGCGCGGCGGAGGAGGTGCGGGAGCGGTATCTGGAAACGTTCGATAGCTTTGGCCGCATTGCGGATACGGAAAAGGATCGATTCATCGAAACGCTGCGCCGCGCCGCACAGACGCCTATGCGGGGCACCTACGACTTTGAGGGCGATTATTACCGCACGGGCATGCGGTGGTACCGCGCCAAGTATGTCAGCCTGGCGGATACCGACGGGCAGGTGTACCGCGTGATCGGACGATTGGACGATATCACCGATATCATGCGCGAGCAGGATCAGCTCCGCGTGGATGCGCAGCTGGACGAGGTGACGGGCATCTACAACAAGAATTATGCCATCGCGGCCATTGCGGAGACGCAGCGCAACAGGCGGGCGGACAGCATGGACGCGCTGCTGTTTATGGATATCGATAACTTCAAGGGCATCAACGATACGTTTGGGCACCCGAAGGCGGACAAGGTTTTGCGTCGGATCGGCGATGTGTTGCAAAAGCTGTTTCGTCGGGAGGATTTGGTGGCGCGCTTTGGCGGGGATGAGTTTATCGTCTATATGCGTTCGATCGGCTCGATCAAGGATGCAACCGAGAAGGCGGAGGCCATCCTGCGCGCGGTGAACGAAATAGCCATCGACGGCAAAAACGTCGTAAGCTGCAGCATTGGCGTAACGGGCATCATGGGGAAGGACGACGCCGACGACGGTGCGCTGACGCGCGCGGACAAGGCGCTGTATCGCGCAAAGGCGGACGGGAAAAACCGTTATGCGGTTTGGGAATAAAAACGCGTAAAGCGGTACGGCCTGCTGCTGCCCTGATATAGCATGGAGTGCATCATGGAATGGCGATAACCGTACAACGGCGTGTTACCGTTTGCTCTGCGCAAAACGATACGCCTCCGCAACCCAATCCATCAGCGTCTCGTCCGCCTCGGCCGCGTCTGAAAGCAGGATGTGGTGTGCAAAGCGGTTGGGATACGGTTGACTGATTTCCGCAATGCGATCGGAATCGAGTTGCCTTGGCAGCCATACGGTCAGCACGAGATAGCAATCTGGCCGACCCTTCGCCCTGCGTATCGGCAGCCACGCGCAGGCAAAGCAATGACGGTTGTAAAAGGCGATCTGCGTCTTTTGCACCCTGATTTCCGTTTCGGGAAAGCGCGCCAAAATGCCCGCCGCCAGCGCCCGATAGATCGGGAGCGCCCGCGGCATCCGTTCAAAATATGCGTCGATCTCGTGTGCCATGCTGCAGCCCTCCGTATCGCATTGCGTTTTTTTACCATCATAGCATATCCGTGGATCACCCGCGCTGCGATATTGCGAAAACAGGCTGATTCGGTTATACTGAGTAAAAATTTGCATATGAAGGTATCACATGAAGGAAAAATGGCGGTTTCTGGTCGATGAGGATCGCAGTGTTCAGGCGCGCATGCGCCTGCTGCCGGCGGCAAGCGCGACGCCGAGTAGCGCGGTGTAGATGCATAACCAACCTTACGACCATTCCGCAAAAGGCAAGCTGCTGGCGTCCATGGTGCTGTTTGGGACGATCGGCGTGTTTGTGCGCGGGATACCGCTGCCGTCGAGCGTCTTTGCGCTGACGCGCGGGCTGATTGGGACGCTGTTTTTGCTGGCGGTGCTGGCAATCAAGGGCTTGCGCATTTGTATGCCCGATGTGCGCCGCAATTGGGTCAAGCTGTGCCTGGCGGGCGTTTTCCTGGGCGGAAACTGGATACTGCTGTTTGAAGCCTACCGCTACACCACTGTGGCGACGGCCACGCTGTGCTACTATCTGTCGCCACTGCTTGTGGTGCTCGTATCGCCCTTGCTGTTTCACGAACGGCTGACGCCCTTCAAGCTGTTTTGCGCGGCGCTGGCGCTGGTGGGCATGGCGCTTGTATCGGGCGTAACGGATGCGGCGCCGCTCGATCAAAGCGAGACGGTCGGCATCCTGCTGGGCGTAGGCGCGGCCGTGCTGTATGCGTGCATCGTGCTGCTCAACAAAAGCCTGCGCGCCATCACGCAATACGATACAACCATTGTGCAGCTTGCCGTCTCTGCCATCGTGCTGCTGCCGTATGTATGTTTTACGGAGTGCATGACCGAGATGGCCTTTGCACCGCGGACGGTGCTGCTATTACTGGTGGTGGGTGTTGTACACACGGGCATTGCGTACGCGCTGTATTTTGGCTCCATCAAAGACCTGTCGGCGCAGACGGTGGCGATGTTTAGCTATATTGATCCCATCGTGGCCATCCTGCTTTCGGTGCTGCTGCTCAAGGAGCCGATGGGGCCGATCGGTATGGTCGGCGCGGCGCTGGTGCTGGGCGCGACGTTTTTGTGCGAACGGGCCGATCGCAAAACATGAAGCATACGGAGGAACAACATGCCTAGTTTATCGGAGCAACCATCCCTCTGCAACAACCGCCTGTTGGCCTTGATCTGGCGCTGCCTGATTGTGGTCATCTGCTGCTATGGGCTGTATCCGATGTTCTTTGGCGCGCCATTTTCGGGACAGATACTCTGCTACTTTACCACGCAGTCCAACCTGCTGGTTGCGGGGATGTTTCTGGTGCTTGCCATCGGCACCCTGCAACAATTGAGAAAGAGCGGCGCGCGCGGGCAGGTGTATTCTCTCTGGCCGCCGCTGCAGCTTGCGGTTGTGTTTTTCATCCAGATTACGTTCCTGGTGTTCGCGTTTGTGCTGTCGCGCACGATGTTTAGCATGGGGCGCGGCATCGGGTTGTCGAACCTGTTGCTGCACTATGTGGTGCCGATCATGGCGCTGATCGACTGGGTGCTGTTTATGCCGCATGGCGCGGTCAACTATCGGCACGCTGCGCTGTGGCTTGCGTATCCCGCGGCATACATGGCGTTTTCGTTCATCCGCGCCGAGCTCGGGCAGCCGTTCTAAAACGGTTCGCGCTATCCGTATTTCTTTATGGATTTTGATTTGCAGGGTTGGAATCTCCTGTGGATCTGCCCGTTATTCTTTGCGGGCTTCTTCCTGCTGGGCTGCTTGGTGGTGTATTTCGACCGCGCGCTGGCAAAAAGGCGTGGCGGCGTCCGTCGGGAAAAGGCGGATGTGGCGTGCTGATTCGGCTTGATGACATCAAGGAAGCGACCATTCCGCACCTGAACAACGGCACGGGCGCGGTGTCCGCCAGGATGCATATGGATATGGAGACAGGCGCAAAGATCATGCTTAGCAGGTTGCCCGCAGGTGCATCCATCGGCATGCACCAACACCCGAACAACAGCGAGATGAACTATGTGCTTTCGGGCATGGGTACGGCCATCTGCGACGGCGAACGGGAGGCGCTGGACGTCGGCGTTTGCCATTACTGCAAAAAAGGCTCCTCTCACAGCATCGAAAACGACGGCGCGGAGGAGCTGGTGCTGTTTACGGTTGTATCGGCGCAGTGAATGCGGCGAAGGGATATTCAGCGGTCCGTCAGCAGGCGATAGTGCGGAATGATATCTTCATAGACGCCGTTCTTGGTGAGAAAACCCTCGGGAATGACGCCTAGGCGCGTAAACCCAAGCTTTTGGTAAAGGTGCAGCGCGGGCGCGTTGGAACGGACAACCGCATTGAATTGCAGGATGCGGAAGCCGAGCGCGCGCGCCGTATCCATGCAGTGCGTCACAAGCGCTTCCCCGATGTGCTGCCCGCGCAGACCGCTTTTGACGGCATAGCTGGCGTTTGCAATGTGCCCGCAGCGGCCGATGTTGTTGGGATGCAGGATATACAGCCCGACGAGATCACCGTGCTCGCCGTCGACTGCAACGCCCGTAAAGGACTGTTCGCCAAAGAAAGCAAGGCCGTTTTCGACGTCCAAGGACTCCGTTTGCGGGAAGGCGACTCCCTCCTCCACCACGCGGTTCCATATGGCAATTGCGGCCAAAATATCCTGTGCTTCCAATGCGCGGATTCGTATTTCCATAGCGTCCTCCATTCGGATGCATTGATTTTAGCAGACAATCGGGCAGCGCGCAACCGCATGCAGCGATATATCGACGGGTTCCTTTATTGACAGGTTTTGATCGCTTGTGTATACTGATGCACGGAAAGTGATATGGGTGTTGTCAGCATGAGCGAATTGGGATGGGTGGTTCTGGTGACCACGCTGGCGGGCGTCGGCGGGACGGGCATGGGCGGCGTCATGAGCGCGCTATTCAAAAAGAGGAGCGAAAAGATTGTCAGCCTGCTGTTGAGCTTTGCCGCGGGCGTGATGCTTTCGGTCGTCTGCTTCGACCTGATTTCCGAGGCGCTGCATGTGCATGAGGGCGGCGACGCCTCCCGATATCTGCCGCTGGTGATATGCGGCGTCATGCTGGGCTACGGCGTGATTGCGCTGCTCAACTGGTGGATTGACAAAAGCACCAACCATGAGGTCAGCCACATCGACGAGGCGCACCCGCGCACGGCGGATGCATTGGACGAGCTGATCCATGCCGACCATTTTCATGAGCACAAGGAATCCAACACGTCGCTGTTTCTGGCGGGCGTCATCATGGCCTCGGCCATAGCGCTGCACAACCTGCCCGAGGGCATGGTCATTGGCGCTGCGTACGCATCGGGCGGGGAAGCGGCGTCGCTTGTCAGCGGCAGAGGGTTTATTATGGCGCTGGTCATCGGCCTGCACAATGTGCCCGAGGGCATGGCGGTCGCGGTGCCGCTGATTGCGGGCGGCATGCCGCGCGGCAGGGCCATCTTTGTAACCGCCGCCAGCGGCGCGCCCACGGTGCTTGGCGCATTGCTTGGCTACAGCCTGGGCACGATGGGGCCCGTGTGGCTTTCGCTTTCGCTCTCCTTTGCCAGCGGCGCCATGCTGTATGTGGTGCTGGGCGAGCTGATGCCCGAGGCCATCCTGATGTGGCGCTCCAAGCTGCCCGCCTTCTCCATACTCATCGGCATCCTGACGGGGCTGCTGATTATCTATGTGTGAGGCAGAGAATACGACAATATCGACATGCCGTTTTGCGATTTTGTCGCCGAGCGGCATTTTTAGGTTTTTGTTGAACTCTGCCGCGTTTTCGGATAAACTGATCGTATTGCCGCGAAAGGAGGATGCAGATGGATTTTCTGAGTCTGGAGTATTTCGTGCGCGCATCCGAGCAGAACGGTATCAGCAAGGTTGCGGCGGACAGCAATGTGGCCGCGTCCACCATCAGCAGCCATATCGCGGGGCTGGAAAAGGAGCTCGGCGTCGCGCTGTTCGACCATAAGGGAAAGGGCATCCAGCTCAACGAGTTTGGCGAGATTGTCTATGCGCACGCCATCCGCCTGCTGGATTTGTACGGCGAGGCGCGCAAGCGCATCATGGACCGTAACGACAACCTCAACTATGAGGTGTCCGTTTCCACCATGACCATCCCCAAGACCATGCCGCTGATCATCAAGGGCTTTAAGGAGCAGCATCCCGAGATCAAGCTCAACATTGCCCAGTATCAAAAGAAAAAAGACTTTGCCGATATGCACTGCGACGTGATGCTGTATTCCACCAATGAAAAGGCCGCCACGGAATCCTCCAAAACGCTGTACGCCGAGCCGATCTACCTGATCGTCTCGCGCGACAATCCGCTGGCTGCAATGGGCACGGTGGACGCGCAATTGCTCAACGACGAGCCGTTCATCTGCGCATCCGAAATTGCGGATTTCGGGCAGATGACCACGCGCATTATGCGGGAGCTGGATATCCAGCCCAGGATTGCGATTGTGAGCGACTATCCGTCGTTTGTGATGGAGCTGGTGGCCTCCAACATGGGCATTTCGTTCCAGCCGAGCCTGACATTCAGAAACTATAACAATCCCAATATCGTTCCCGTGCAGATACGGGATTACCATCCTGTGCGCTACATCAACATCGCCTGGAACAACGCCAAGTACCGCGCCAAGGCGGTGGATACGTTTATCAACTACGTCACCGACTACATGAATGCGCTTTCCGAGCAGGAACAGGCGCGCATGGAAGGAGGCAGGGCATGAGCTTGCAGCAATTGCAGCAGTTTAAGGTTGCCTCCGCAATTCAGCACATGACCAAGGCCACCAATACGCTGTTTATCGCGCAGCCCGCGCTGAGCAAAACCATCAAGACCCTGGAGGAGGAGTTTCAGGCGCCGCTGTTCGACCGCATCGGCAAAAAGATTTACACCAACGAAAACGGCAAGATCCTGCTGCGGTATGTCAACAGCATGAACGAGGAGATCGAGCGCATGCATGCCGAGCTGACCGCGTGCCGCGAGCGGGAGAACAAGGAGGTTACCATCCTGCTCAAGGCCACGCCGATGCTGGTGGTCGGCCTGGTGCAGCGGTTCCGCACGCAGTTTCCCGAGGTGGTTGTGCGGCTGCATACCTATAACCGCAGCATGATCAAGCTCAACCTCAAGTACGATTTTTGCATCGATTCCGCATTGAACGCCGAGCCGAACGACCATTCGCTGACGCTGTTGAAGGAGGATGTGGTGCTGGCCGTGCCGCTGAAGCACCGATGGGCGGGGAAGACCATCGATCTGTCCGAGGCCGCGCAGGAGGAATTCATCGGTCTGCCCAGCTTCTATCCGCAGGCAAAGGAGTTCGACCGCCTCTGCAAAACCGCGGGATTCCAGCCGCATGTCGTCTTGCGCAGCTCCGATTATTACACCATACAGGGCATGGTCAACGCGGGCGTCGGGATTGCCATCGTGCCCGAATATAGCTGGGGCGTGCACAAAAACACCGATATCGCGTTTGCGCGCATCCGCGCAACGGACTGCACCAACACCATTCGCATCACATGGGAGGATGACGAAACGCTTTCCGAAACGGGCAAATGCTTCCTCCGATATATGCGCAATCTGGTCGAGCACGACGAGATTACCGTTTGAAGCGTATGTTGTAAACCCGTGAAAACTGTAACAAAACGGCCGTTTGTGTTGCACAAGCGGCCGTTTTTATCGGGTAAGAGGGTGTACGATGCGGCGTTTAGCCCAGCAGCATCCGGCAGGCGTCGCGGTACTCCTGCACGCTCAGCTGCCCCGGTGTCGATGCGCCGACGACCTTCAAAAACGACAGGTCGGAGCCATATGTGTTTACCTGTCAAAATGGCCTTGGAAATCTGGAACTGATCAATGAGTTTGTGGCGGCCGATCATATCATCGGCGGCTCGTTGAACGTTGCGGGAACCATTCTTTCGCCGGGCGTGGTCAAGTACAGAGCGGTGGGCGATTTTGACATTGCACTTGGCGCATATGTCCGCGGAGACGCACAGGATCGAGTTGCAGTTGCACTGAAAGAATACCTGGAACAAGGCGGATTCCGCGTAAAAGAGGATGATCACATCGAAAACAGTATCTGGCAGAAGGCAATTATGAACGTTTGCAACAACGCGGTCACGTCGCTTGTCAGGCTGCAGCGCGTTGAAGTGCGCGATGATGAAAATGGTGTAGCACTGGTACGCAAAATTGCCCAAGAGGTGGAAACGGTTGCCAAGGCCAAGGGCGTTACCTGCATCAGCGCGGAAGCCTTTATGCGGGATGTCTATCTGAACTTTGACCCGAAGTACAACACAAAGGGGCATTATCCGTCGATGGCGCAAGATGTGATGATCTATCGCAGACCGACGGAAATCGAATCGGCCAACGGTGCGATCGTGCGCTTTGGCAGAGAACTTGGCATTCCAACGCCGTACAATGAAACGATCTACCTGCTTGTTAAGACAATCGAGGGCAACTACGCGCTTCAATACCGCGAGAAGTAACGAAGCGTCGAGCATAACGGCATCTGTGTGAGCAATCGCCTCCGCCTGTTTGATTGGGCGGAAGCGATTGTCTTTTGTCCCGACGTCATCATCGGCGGCATGCGCTCCGAAGCAGATTGGGGCACAACGCGCCAATCGACGCAGTGCTTGCCTAAGGGTGCGCAGGTGTCGTATAATATATATTCAAGCATTATCAAACGGGTTTCTCATATGCGTGCAAATCACTGTGGCAGGAGGATGCGTCTGTGGAAGGAAAGGGCCGACGGGGTCGCCTTGTGCTGATCGGGCTGATCGTGCTGTGCGCCGCGGCGCTGGCGGTCTATCTTTCGTCGGGGTTGGCCGCTTATCAAGCCGATACAACGAACTGCCCCGTGCGCATCAACGAGCTCATGTCCTCAAACGGCGCCTATCCCGATGGCCTCGGCGGCACCGCCGATTGGATTGAACTATACAATCGCTCGGCGCAGGCGGTCGATCTGACGGGCTTTCTGCTGACCGACAACGACCGCAAGGTGCGCTATACGTTTCCCGCGCATGCCGAGATTGCGGGGAACGGGTATCTGGTGATCTATTGTGAAAAGGATGGCGGCGCGCCGTATGCGGATTTTTCCATTGCCAAGGGCGGCGGGGAGACCATCCTGCTGCTCAACCGCCGCGGCAATCCCGTTGACGGCGTCGCGACTGAGCCGCTCAAGACGGATCAGGCTATGGCATACGACGGAACGGAATGGACGCTTAGCGACGCTGCAACGCCCGGCTTTTCCAACGATGCTTCGGGGCGGCGGCAGTATCTGGCCTCGCTGCGCTTTGGGGCGACGACGGTGCGCATCAACGAGATGCAGTCCCGCAACGACGCCATTCCCGATAGCAACAACCGATTCTGCGACTGGATCGAACTCTATAACGATGGCGATACGGCCGCCGACCTTTCGGGCTTCCGCCTGACGGATCGCGCCGCCAAGAAGGGCTATGTCTTCCCCGAGGGTTCCGCCTTGGAGGCGGGCGCATATCTGGTGATCCATTGCATGTCCGATCCGCCCGATGCGGGCTATGCGCCGTTTGCGCTTTCGGGCGACGGCGGGGAAAGCGTACTGCTGGAGGATGCTTCGGGGATTGTGCTGGACAAAGCGGACACCCTGCCAATGAACAAGAATGCGTCCATGGCGCTGGACGGGGACGGCGTGTGGCGCGTGACCGACCGCCCGACGCCGGGCTATGAGAACAGCGACGAGGGCTACGCGGCCTATATGGCCGAACACGCGTCCGCCACACCGCTTGTTTTCTACGAGGTCATGCCTGGAAACGCCACGCTGCTGAAGCAAGCGAACGACGTTTGCTATGACTGGATCGAACTCAAAAACATCTCCGATGCGCCGATTCGCCTGTCGGATTATCGGTTGAGCGATAGCGAACGGGAGCTGGCCCGCTGCCAATTGCCTGACGTTGTGCTGGCATCGGGGGAACTTGCGGTATTTTTATGCACTGGGAACGAAACGGTTCCGAACGCTTCCCACGAGACCCTGCCGCTGACGCTGCGCGCAACGGGCGAAACGCTCTATCTGTCCGATGGTAGCGGCACCGTGCTGGACAGCTTGTCCATGCAGGGGATTCCGTACGGCGCAAGCTACGGGCGCATGGCCGATCAGACGGGCCTTTTTTATTTTTCATCGCCCGGCCCCGGCCGCGAAAACAGCGGCGGCTACCGCGCGGTGTCCGCAATCCCCACGGCCGACCGCCCGGGCGGCGTATACGGCGGCGACCAACTGACCGTTCAACTCAGCGGCGCGGGGACGATCCGCTACACGCTCGATGGCAGCGCGCCCATGGCCGACAGCCCGCGTTATGAAGCGCCCATTGTGCTGACTAAGACTGCGGTCGTGCGGGCCGTCTCCATGGAGGCGGGGAAGTATGCAAGCCCCATTTTGACCGAGACGTATCTGCTGCATACCGCGCATGACCTGCCCATCGTCTGCCTGACCGTGGACCCTGCGGATCTCAACGGCGCGGACGGCATACTGGCCTCCCACAACCGCTACGATCACAACGCGGAGCGCTGCGCGCATGTGGAATACTTTGAACAAGGCGGCGGGTTCTCGCTGGATTGCGGCCTGAAGCTGCAGGGACGCATGTCCCGCCAGAAGAGCAAGGGCGGCAAGTTCTCCTACAAGCTGCTGTTTCGGGGCCGCTACGGCACGGAGTTATTGGAATACCCCTTGTTTGAAAACACGGATGCGACGACGTTCGGCGCGCTGCTCATCCGAAACGGGAGCGATCTGAGCAAATCCGCCCTGCGGGACGAGTTTTTGACGCGCATTGCCTGCCGCACGACCGAGCAGCTATGCGTAATGGATTCCCGCTTCTGCGTGCTGTACATCAACGGCAGCTATACGGGGCTGTATGCGCTCAAAGAGGCGCTGTCCAAGGATTACTACGCCGTGCATTTTGGCGTCAGCGCCGACAGCGTGGAAACGTACGAGGAGAATGTGGAGCCGAACGAGCGGTTCGAGGCGCTCATGCAGTACGCCGTGGAACACGATTTAAGGGACGAGGAGAGCTATCGGTATATCGCCGAACGGGTGGATTTGGAAAGCGTAATCGACTGGTGCATCTACGAAGCGTACGCGGCCAACGGCGATGTGCAGGTGAACGTGCGCTGCTACCGTTCGAGCGAGGGCGACGGCAAATGGCGCTATGCGCTGTACGATCTGGATATGGGCATGTGCCGCAACGCGACGTTTTTGCACCTGTTCCACGGTGCGTGGAACATCCTGCCAAGGGCGCTGCTCAGAAACGAAACGTATCAGGATCTGTTTTTGACAAGGCTCGCGTGGCATCTGGAAAACGACCTGTCGCAGGAAAGCGTGCTATCCGAGGTGGATGCGCTTACGGCGTCGATCCGCTCCGAGATGCCGCGGGAGCGGGCCCGCTGGCGCAAGACCGACGATTGGGAAACCTATCTGGATCGTTTGCGGTTTGAGATTATGCGCGATCGCGCGGGCAACCTCAAAAAGGAAATTGCGGAATACATGAACATCTCCGATGCGGTGGTCGAATCCTATTTTACCCAAAGCACGCCGAAGGCGGAATGATGCTGCCGTGAAACCACAAGGCTCCCTTTACACAAGGGAGCCTCGATGTGGATGCAATATGCCGACGCAAAGCAAAGCGGAGCGTGCCCGCAAATGCAGCGCCTACTTCTCGGCTTTGAGCAGGCAGGTGGCGGCCCATCGCCGTACCAAAGTGATCTTGGCAAAGCCGCCGCGCAGCAAGGCCTCCGTTTCGTGCTCAATGGTCAACGGCGTGTCGAAATGGTACAACCCGTTGTCAACGATGCCCTGCGCGCGCTTCAGCTCGGCCAGTTTTACAAAGCCCTCGGCTTCCGCCTGTTCGTTATCCGCAACATAGTCGGTCAGGATCAGGTAGCCGTTTTGCTTCAGTGCGGGCAGAAGCTTTTGGTAGAGCGCAATCTTTTGCTCCATGGTGAAGTGGTGCAGCGATTCCACGGAGATGGCCGCGTCGAACGCGCCTTGCGGAAACGGCACGTCGAAATAGGAGCCGTGGATGAGCGTGAGCCGTCGATTGGGGTGCTTCTTGCGCAGCACAGCCAGCATGCCGTCGGCCGGATCGATGCCCGTCACCGCCGCATCTGGATTTTGCCGAAAGTACGCGTCCGGCTTCGGCCCCGTGCCGCAGCCAAGGTCGAGCACGGCGCTGTCGGGCGCCGTCGGCAGCAGCGCTGCCGACAGCGGGTAGAATTCCGCTGCGGATTCGATGCAGCTTAATTGATGCTGCTCGTAACCGCCCGGTCGGCGGTCAAAGAACGCACCCATTTGCTCCGGCTTCATCTCCATGGCTTTTGTCAAAACCGCATGGCCTTTGCGTCACATCCAGCCGATGGCGCCAAAGACGATCAGCAGCAGCAGATCGATGCCGAATATGACGCCCAGCGTGATGAACTGATGCTTGCGCTGCTTCATATCGTGCACGATAAACGCCATGGTAAAGAACGGGCAGTAGCCGATCAGCCAGATCAGCCACGGACAGCTCCTGCTCCACCATGCGTATTCCCAGGTGAGGATGCCGCAGTAGTTGAGGAAGCATTCGATGATGACGGCCAGCGTGGTGAACACAATCACATAGAACACGCGGTTGTTCAGGCCGAGTATCTTCTGTTTCGGGTCGGCGGGCAGGGCGTTGCAGGTGGCGATGCCCATCATGGCAAACATAAAGGAAATTTCGATGTTGTAGCCGATTAAGATCAGCAGCGCCGTTTCGCCCACGCCCATGGGCGTGCCCCACACGGGCGCAAACCCTGTGGCGTGGAAGACGATGCTGTTCCAAATCTCGTTGAACAGGTCCATGCCCCACAGCGCCGCCGCGCCCAGCACAACGTTGTAGTTTTTCTGCTTGAGCTCGTTGTAGTACAGGCACATCACAACCAGCAGCAGCGGTACGACGTACCACTTCATGGTCAACTGCGGGTTTCGCAATATTTCCAGTGCGCTTTTGGAAAATTCCGACATGTATACATCCCTCCCCATTGTATGATTCACCCAACCATACATTACACCGCAGTACACGCGCGTGTCAATCGGCTTTGGGGGAGGCGGCGGCTATTCCCAGCTCAGCACGCCCGTTTTGACGGCTTCGTCGTAGCGGGAAATCTTGTAGTCCAGCCGTTCCATGGTGCTTTCGATGGCCTGCTTTTGCTTTTCCAACTGCTCGCGCTGCTCCAGCAGAAGCTGCCGCCTGGCGGGGATGGTACCGTCGCCCAGTTGCGTCAAACGAACGTATTCGATCATGGCTTCCACGGGCAGCCCTGCGCTGCGCATGCATTTGGCCAGCTCCACCCAATTGCAGTCCTCCGCGGTGTAGTCCCTTAGCCCGCTTGCCGTGCGGTGAACGGGCGGGATCATGCCCACCCGTTCATAGTAGCGCAGCGTATCCGCCGTCAATCCGTAACGTTTGCTTACCTGTGCAATGGTCATAGCGACGCCTCTTTCGTGAAATACCGCATGCTGCGGATGTGGGGAACGACCTTGCCGATGGAACGATTACGCTTCGTCAAGCGAGATCAAAGCGTAGTTGCGGCTGCCAAGGCCGAGCTCCGCGGCGTGTTCCACCGTGCGGATGCCGTGGCGGCTCTCCATCCGCTCGATGAGCGGCTTGTTGTTACCCTTTTTGCTTGCGTACACCAAATCCACGCAGGCCTGATCCAGCGCAACGGGGTCGAGCGAGGCCAGGATGCCGATATCGTCCATCTCGGGCGGCGCGGGGTGGCTGTCGCAATCGCAATCGACGGAGAGGTTGTTCATCACGTTGATGTACAGGATCCGCTCACCGAAATAATCCGCAACCGATTTGGCCGCCTCCGACATGGACTCCAAAAAATCGTCCTTGGGCGTATCGATGCCAAAGCCCGTGCGCGCCTTGCCCGCGGTGTGGATGAGGCTTTTGCCCGTGGAGGACGCAATGCCGATGGATTGGTTCTTCAGCACACCGCCGAAGCCGCCCATCGCGTGCCCCTTAAAGTGCGCCAGATTGACCAGAAAATCGTAATCCGCCAGGTGCGCGCCCACCAAATTCTCCTTCAGGTGCGTGCCGCCCTGCACGGGCAGCGCCATCTCGGCGCCGTCGGCGTCCATCAGGTCGATGGGCGCAATGGCTGCCCAGCCGTGCTCTTTGAATACCTGCCGATGCGCGGCCGTTTCGTTGCGGCGGCCGTCATAGGCGGTGTTGCATTCCACGATGGTGCCATGCACCTCGTCGACAAGGGGCTTGACCATCTTGGGGTTTAGGAAGTGATGCCCGCCGGGCTCGCCCGTGGACACCTTGACTGCCACCTTGCCCGTGGCTTTGCGCCCGAGTGCGCGGTATACGTTAAGCAATCCCTCCGATGAAATCCGTTCGGTAAAATAGACCTTCGATGCGGGCGCATCGGGCGTGTGCGTTTTTTCCATCAATGTGCGCATGTTTGTTTCCTCCGTTTGTATTTCTTGTTTAGATACACCGTGGCTTGGGCTTGCGCGGTGTGCCTTGGTGTACAAATAGCATGCCCCGATTGCCTGCAAACCGTGTTGCATGCCAAAGCGGGCGGGCTATTGTGCCGATGCGGTCAGTTTAACACTTGGAGTTTGCTCCAAGTCAAGTGTTTTTAAGCGGTTTGCGTGCATCGGTGCACATGGTTCATTTGTTCTGTGCTTGTCTATGGGTGAAACGGGAGGCCGCTTTCGCACGGCACGCCCACCTAGCATTTGCCGCAGCCGTAGCGCGGCGCGTAGATGCGCTTGGTCTCGTCCAAAAAGGTGCTGCACGCTGCCTGATCCTTGCCGTGTTCCAAGGAGATGGCCTGCACGGGGCAGCGCGCTATGCATTTGCCGCAGCGGATGCAGTAGGCGTAAGGGTTATCGTAAGGGCGCTCGGTTGCAGGAATGCTCAGGTCGGTAATGACGCTGCCGAACCGCCCCGCAACGCCCTTTTTCGTAATCAGCCCGCGGGTGAGCGAAAACGTGCCCAGCCCCGCTGCGTAGGCCGCGTGGCGCTCGGACCAGTTGCTGGTAAACAGCGTTGGCCCGCTGGACGCGGCAAAGCGCGCGTCCGTGCACGGCACCACCGCCGCATAGCCCGCGCGTTGCAGCGCATCGGCAAGGTCGTGGCAGAGCTTGACCAAGTACTGCTGCCCCTCGATGCGCGCATACAGCCAGGATAAGCTTGGCCAAACGGGATCGAGCGTATTCGTGCGCCGCACCGTATCCGAAAACGGCAGAAAGAAGCTGACGACCGTCTTGGCCGAGCCGAGCCAGTCCTTCGGCTTCCAATGGTGCGGGCCGATGATGCTTTCGGCTTGGAATTGATCGAAAATCGGGTCATCGGCCGCGGCATAGCCCATCAGCGGCGCGGTATAGACACGGCAGGCGTTGCCGTCGCCCGCATCGATGTGGTTGCACGCGTCGGTTTCCACATGCTTTGTCAGGAACGCTTCCAATTCCGCTTGATGCATAGGTTCGCCCTCCTTATGGGTTGTTCGGTGTTATGCGCCAACGCACAGGCGCACGATGCGCCGATTGATGGCTTCCGTTTCCGCTTCGTTTTCGTGCTTGAGGTTGTGGGGAACATCCTCGATCACCAGGCAGGGAATCCGCCGCTTTTGACAAAATTCCGTAACTTTGCGATAATCGTACACGGGGTCCTCGGTGCCGATGACCATGGCAATCACCCGCGTATCGTCCGTGACAAACGGCATCGTCTGCGCCACGGGCGTCAGCAGGAGGTGGCGGGGCGAAAGGCCGCAGCGCTGTGCGTACCAACCCGCCAGAATGGTGCCCAGGCTCTTGGAAAGGAACACGACGTCCCCGTAATCGGCAAACGGGACGTCGCCAAGTTGCGCGATAACCCGCTCTTGGGCAAGCGCGACCGCTTCCTCGATGGTTTTGACCTGCTTGAACGGGAGACCCGAAAAATCGAGTGCGATGCAATCGTACCCAAGCGCCTCGTAGGCCTGCACGCATGCAACCATTAACTGCTCCTTGCAGGTATATCCCGTGCCGGGGAAGGCAACCACAACGCCGCGCTTCATACGAGACCCCTTTCGTTTGCACGCTGTCGATGCAGCATGCAAAGATATGGTATCATTGTACCATGCACTGCCAAGGATTTCATCTGTTTATCTGCGAAAAAACGCGTATTTTTGGGCGCGAATGGGCAAAAACGCAAACAAAAAACGGATGGCCGCTGCCGTTTGGCGGGCGCATCCGTTCGGGGGGAGGAAGCATGGTGATAAGCCTGCCCTATGCAACGGGCGTGAGCGTGGGCGTGGGCATAGAGGAGGGCGCGACGGCCGCGTTGCCCGAGGAGGCGGGCATGGCGTTGCCGTTGGAAGCGAGCAGCGCGTTGCCGTTGGAGGCGTATGCATTGCCATTGGAGGCATACGCATTGCCATTGGAAGCCATGATCAGGTTGATGGCGTTTTCATAGGCGACGTTGCCGCCTGTTGCGTAGCGGGCGTTCCCGTTGGATGCGCTGAACAGGTTCATCAAACTGCCGGGGGTACACGCGGCGAAGATGCAAGCCACCAGCAGCAGCGCCAGGATGATAATGGTAAGTTTTCTCATATAAAGTCTCCTTTTTTGAAATTACATCTGTACTAGTCGTGCTAGTACAGTTATAATATATGTCAAATGATGGAAAGTCAAGGTGCATATGGCAGAATCAGGCATCATTTACAAAACCATAACATATTTGCGGAAACTGCCTTTTATGAAGCGGTTCTTTTCGGGGAAGCCCCGCGTGGAGGAGCTGCTGACGGGGGCGTATCTGACGATCCTGTTCATCGGGCTGCCGCTGGTTTATCACAACGGCTTTTTCGATATGGTGGAAACCAAGTGCGTCTGTTTTTGGATACTGAGCGCCGTATATACGCTGTCGGTGGCAATTGTGCGGCTGGTACGGCGGGAGCAGGCCGACCGTATGACTTCGGTGCGCTTTGGTTGGTCGGACGCCTGCCTGCTGCTGTTTTTAGCGTGCTTTGCGCTTGGGGCGGCGCTGTCGGTGCCTGCGTCGGGCGTGTATACGGAGGCGCTGCTTGGCGTCTACAACCGCTATCAGGGCGGCGTGACGCTGGCGGTCTATGCCGCGGTGTACTTTACCGTATCGAGAAACGTCCGTTTTTCCGAGGCGAACGTTGCCGCCATGTGCGTTGGGCTTGTGACGGTATGCATACTTGCCATCCTAAACGATTTACGGCTTGATCCGCTGGGTATGTACCATCATATGCTGGCGCGCGACGACGCCCGTTACATTTCCACGTTGGGCAACGTCAACTTCTATGCTAGCTACCTGGGCATTCTGCTGCCCGCGATGCTCGGGATATTCTGCAAGGTGCAGCGCCGCGCCGCCGCCTTGTTGACGGGTGCGTGCCTGTTTGTGGCTGCGCTTGGGATTGCGCCGTCCGCCAGCGACGGGCTGGGGCTTGCCCTGCTGGCCACGTTTGCCGCTGCGCCCTTCGGCTGCTTTGGCGACAAAACCGCCATGCGGCGTTGTCTGACGGCGGTTTTGCTGCTGCTTGGCGGGCTGCTGTGTTCGCGCGCATTGCGTATGCTGCTGCCCGTGCGCTTCTATGCGCCCTACTTTGTGCGCATGCTGTCCCATCCCGCCGTGGCGGGGGTGATTGCCGTGCTGGCGTTGTATGGGCTGCTGCGCTTGCAAAGAGGCGGGGAAGGGTGGCTGCTGCGGGCCAAGAAACGCTATGCCCTGCTGCTGTGCGCGTCGGCCGCTGCCGCCGTGGCGCTGATTATGCTGGCCAACACCGTGTTTGCGGACGTATCGTTTGGCAGTTTGGATCGCTTTATCAAACTCAACGGCGCATGGGGAACCGACCGCGGCGGCATCTGGGCACAGTGCCTGAAGGCCTACGATGCGCTGCCGCCGATAGAGAAGCTGTTTGGCGGCGGGCCGAGCTGCCTGTATGCCTATGACGCCAATCACCGCCTGTTTGCGGATGCGGCGCTGGACGCCGCGCACAACGAGTACTTACAGTATCTGTTGACCGTGGGCGTGTGCGGGCTGTTGGCGTATGCGGGTCTCATGGTCAAGACCCTGGCGGATGGATGGCGCGCCCTGCGCAGCAGCGCAAACCCCGTGCTGTTCGGGCTGCTGCTGGGCATCCTCGGTTATGCGGCGGAAGCGCTGGTCGGCATTGCGCAGCCCGTTTCCACGCCGTTTCTGTTCCTGTTTCTGGCGCTTGCGCGCGGGCTGACAAGGCAAACGGGTACAGACGCGGCGGACGCTTCCCAAAATGCATTGCAAAGCGGCGACGATTGCGCGATCAACGGCTTGTAACAACGGGCAATTTTCGATATAATGCAACCAATGCCGACAGGCAACTTTCGGAGAGGGTTCGTAAGCGGCGCAGATCGCTTGCGGGAAACGGATGGACGACGGAAAGAAGTAAAAGCCACGCAAGACGATGCAGACGAGCGATTTGTTTGCGAAATTGCTTCGGACAAAAAACCTTTCCCGCTTTGTGCAGGAAAATGAGGGAGCCCTTTCGCTGCCTGCGTATCTTGCCGCATTGTGCGACAGGCGGCAGACAACGCCGGGGCAGGTCATTAAGAGCGCGGATATGGACGTGTCGTTTGGCCATCAGATATTCAAGGGCATCCGCCGCCCGTCGCGCGACAAGGTGATTCAGCTTGCTTTCGGCTTTGGGCCGGATGTTGGCGAAACGCAGGAGCTGTTGAAGCATGCGCGCTTTTCGAGCCTCTATCCAAAGGTCAAACGCGACGCGGTGCTGATATTCTGCATCAACAGCGGCCTTTCCTTTTTCGATGCGCAGCTTGCGCTGTACGAATTGGGCATTCCCACGCTCGGACGTGATTTGTAATAGAGGATAAACCACAGAAACCCCTGCAAAAAAGCCGCAAACGCTGCGCGTTTCCGCAATCACATGGGCAGGGGGGACGGAGAATTTGCAATGCGACACCGCGGAATGCGGTTTGAGAGGACAGGACGACGCCATGGAAGCAGCCAAGCAGGACAGACAGGACTACCGCAAGAACATGATGCTGACCGAGCCGATCGGCAAGATCATCCCCAAGATGGCGATTCCGACCATTGTGGCGTTTCTCATCAACTCCATCTACGGCCTTGCGGATACGTTCTTTGTCAGCTCTCTGGGCACCAACGCCACGGCGGCGGTCAGCGTGAACGCGTCGCTGGATCAGATCATATTCATGACGGGTTCCCTGCTGGCGGTTGGCGCCAACAGCTATATTGCGCGTTTGTTGGGCGCCAGGCGGGAGGAGGAGGCAAGCAGCGTCCTTTCCACGGCGTTCTTTCTGGCGACGGCGCTCGGCGTGGTGCTGTTGTTGCTGGGCACAGTGTTCATGACGCCCATGGTGCGCATATTGGGCGCGACCGAAACCTGCGAGCGCTACGCCATCGATTATGCAACCTATGTGCTGCTGGCGGCGCCGTTTATGTCGGCAAGCTTTGTGATGAACCAATGCCTGCGCGCGGAGGGCAGCGCGATGCTGTCCATGATCGGCATGGGCGTTGGCGGCATACTCAACTGCATTTTGGACCCCATATTCATCTTTGGCCTCGATCTGGGCGTTGCGGGCGCGTCCATGGCCACGGCCATCTCCAAGGTGGTCAGCTTTGGCATACTGTTTTACCCCTATCTGACCCGCCGCAGCATCCTGCGCATCGCGTTTTCCCGCATAAAATTGGCCAAGGATATGCTGATACAGATCATCACCGTGGGCGCGGCTTCCATGCTGCGCTCGGGACTGGCCGTGGTTGCGGCGATTGTGCTCAACAACATTGCGGGCGGTATTTCGGATTCGGTGCTGGCGGGTATCGGCGTTTCCACAAAGGTGATGATGTTCCCGTTTAGCATCATACTGGGCTTTGGCACGGGGTTTCAGCCTGTGGCCGGGTTCAATTGGGGCGCCAAGCGCTTTGACCGAACGATGGAAAGCTACCGCTTCGCATCCAAAACGGCCCTGATCGGCGCAACGGTGATGGCGCTGGTTGTGGGCGTGTTCGCCAACCAAATCATCTATCTGTTTGCCGAGACCGATGGATACATGCAGCAAATCGGCGCGCTCTGCATCCGCTTGCAGTGCCTGGCGCTGCCCATCCATGCGTGGGTGGCGGTGGTCAACATGTTCTGCGTGGGGCTGGGCTT
>CAZRIT010000034.1:0-5994 GCA_964600225.1 uncultured Oscillospiraceae bacterium
CGCTCCATCCCGTCGCGGGGAACGCGGCCGTGAAGCGGTGCACGGCGGCCGCGCCGATGCTTGCGGGCGTGTGCGTGTGATCGGCCGCGGCGGCGCCGACGTCGGCGGGCACGGCGGGGATGGACGGCTTGTGCAGGATGTACGCATCGCTTGCGGCGTCGGTTTCCGTCCAGTCGGATTGCACGTTCAATTCCCCGATTGACGTGTCGATGGCCGCGACCGCCTGTAACGCGGCCGCCGTGGCCGCAGTCGCCTCCGCCGTGGCGGCGACAAGCGGCGGATAGGCGGTGTTGGCGCGGATGATCTCCTCGCTGATGAGCGAGCGGCGGCAGCGGAAATCGAAGCGCGTGCTGGTAATCAAGGTGGCGTTGTCGCTGCCGCTGTACACCTGAATGTCCGCGCTGACGTTGCCCGCGCCGTAGCTGGTGGGGTAGAGCAGTATCGTCAGCTCGCCGTCGGCCGCGTTGACCGTCACGCCGCTGGTGGTGTCCTGTATGGCAAAGCCCATGGACGATGCAAACGTGATGCACACGTCGCAATCGGTCAAATCCATGGCCAGGCCGTTGTTTTGCAAGGCGACATGCAGCACGTTTCCCGTATCGCCTTCCACGACCTCGAACGGATGGAACGGGAGCGGCTGCTGCATATCCAGACGGATGGTGAAGTCCTTTGTCTGCATGCTCCTCCTTTGAGAGAGTCCCGCATACAGTATCGCACGGTCGGGCGCGTGCATTTTATCCGAATTCGGATTCCGATAATTTTGCGTAAAATAAAAAGCCGCACGGCGTTTGATAACCGTGCGGCGCGGGAATGGGCGGTTTTTCGGGCAAGAAGGTCTATTCCTTGTTGCCGTCGTTGAGGATGGGATCGGTTTCGCTCGGCACCAGATTGCTGTAGCCGAACATCAGCCCGTCGGGCACGGAGCGCTGGTAGGAGATTTGATAGTGCTCCCCGTAGTGCTCGCCGCTGTGGCTGTTGAGCTGCTCGCCCATAAACACCATGGCCGCCGACAGGCCGCCGTCGAGGTTGTACGCCATATCCACCCCGTAGGAAGCAAACAGCTCCGCAAACTCATCCAGGAACAGCCCCACGCTGTATCTGCGCTGGCGGCCGTCCACCACAATGGCCAAATAGTGCCCGGGCTCGTACATGCCGATGCCTACGCGCGGGTTGGCGTTTTTGACGCGGTGGTCGTTGGCGTCGGGGTTGGCGATTCCGTCCGTCACCAGCGTCGGGCCGAAGGAATAGGTGTCGTTGACGCCGCTTTCCAGGATATCGGTGGCGTCGTGGTCCCATTTGGGGTAGACCCGCAGCGACATATCGGGGCAGATGGCAAGGCAATCCTCGGTTTCGGCGTCGTAATAGATCCTGCCGTCGCGGATGAGCGTGCCCTTAAACTCCTTGTCGTCGTTGATGAGGTTGTCGCCCGTCAGCCACAATACGGCCTTGCTGCGGCGTGCCATAATCCACGGCAGCGTCGTGCCTGTACCCGTGTGCGCATCGGAGCCGAACGAGGAACGGTACTGATGGATATCCTTGATGAGGATATCGGCGGCAAAGTATACAATCGGCTTATCGCGCACGGTGGCGCTCACCCTGGTAATCTGTATGCCCAGCAGGTCTGAACGGTAGACCCATTGCCCGTTTTCCGTGTCCACCAGCACCACCTCGCCCGGTTCGCCCTCGGTGCGGAAGCGGTTGACCGCTTCGTAGGGGGAGGCGGACACTGCGGGCGCGGGCGTTGCGGAGGCGGCGGGCACGGGTGTATCCGATGGGAGCGGCGCGGCCATGGCGTCGGGCGCGGCCGTTTCGGCTGGCTCCGTGCCGTCGGCTGCGGCAAGCTGTTGCCCCATGGGCGTATGCAGCGGCGCATCGGGCAGGGGCTCACCCGCCCACAGCAGCAGCGTGCCGCCAAGGAGGAAGTACAGCGCCGTACCGATGAGCGCGGGCGCAAACCCAAGCAGCACCACCCAAAGCCGCTGGGTGTACCTGCGCAGCAAAAACAGCAGCAGAAGCGTCAGCGCCACGCCGCACGCAATCAGCAGCGTTTTTGCGGAGAATGCGGCTACGCCGCGCGCATCGGTCACCATCGCGTCCGATGCGGCCTGCGTTTCGGCCGCGGGCGTTGGCAGCGGCGTGGGCGCGGGCGTTGCGGTGGGTGGGGGGGGTGCGTAGAGGGCGGCGATATCCAGGTGCTCAAACAGATCGTTTCGCTTGACGTCAGTGCCCACGGCGGATCGGGCAAGCGTGAACGCGGCCTCGGTATCGATTGTGCGGGCGTAGAGCTGTCGGGAGGCGTGGCGCAGATAGCAGCCCTGCGCGGCCTCGTTGGCGGTTGCGCCATGGAAGCGCAGCAGCGGTTGGTCAAAATCGGGCGCGGTGGCGGCTGCATCCGTCGGCTTGCCGTCGGCGTCCCGCTCGGCGCTCAGATACACCTTTTGCACTTGATGCGCGGCAAGCTCTATTGCGCTCAATACGCATGCGGAGGTAACCGCGCGCGTGGGCAGGCCCCATGCGCCGTGGGTGACGATGACCGTCGGCTGCAATCGGTCGATGAGGGCGGCCAGGTACTGCGCGGTCGTCTCCGCGGCCCAGTCCTCCTCCACGATGGAAATCAGCTCGCTGTTTCTGGTATGGAAGCCCGCAAACACGGGGTAATTGCTCAGCCCCATGGCCCACAGGCCCGCGAGTCCTTCCTCGGCGCGCAGGCGCGAATCGAGCGTCGTCATGTACATAACGGTCGTCTTGACGCCGTTTTCCACGGCATACTGCGGCAAAAGGCCCCCGAACTCCGATAGCTCCGCGCCCGGCTCGGCGGCGACGATCAACAGGTCCGCCGCGTCAACCGTGGGCTCCCAGCGCTGCACGGCGTCGTTGAGCGGCGCATCGGCCTCGTACACGGTCAGCTCCGATACGGAAAGGCTGCCCACGGCGGTCAGCGTGACCGTGCGGCATGCGCCCGACAGCGGCAGATAGGTGTTGAGGTAGGTCAGCGGCACGGTGCTTTCGGACAGCACGGCGTCGGCAGCGTCCAGCTGCGTCACCTTGACGGCGCGCTCCGAAACGGGATACGGCTGCTCCGCCTGATGGCGGCTGTAGCGCATCACGCTGTCGGTTGTAAACGAAAACCATTGGATATATAGCCCTTGCGCGGGCGCACCGAATTGGGCGGAGACGGTTTCCCCGTCGGCAAGCGACACGCGCGATTCCACCAAGCCGTCGGTCAGCCGCGCGGCAAAATCCGCAGCGGCCTCGGGCAGGGTGAGGGTGATTGGCAGCGGCTCGGCGGGCGGGTTGGCAACCGTTTCGGCATCGGCCTTGGCACGCGGAGGGATGCTGCACAGCAGCAGGATGCTAAGCCACGCGGCGGCAAATCGTTTCATCGGCGGCTCCTTTTGTGCAACAGCAGCAGCCAGATCAAAAAGCCCGCCAGCGCCACGATAATCAGTACAAACGGCAGCAGCAGCCACAGCTCCATCTGCAAAATTCCCTGCATCAGCGTCGGTCGGGGCGTGGCGGTGGGCACGGGCGTGGAGGTGGGCACGGGCGTCGGCGCGGGCGTGGGCGTCGGTGCGGGGGTGGGTTCGGGCGTGGGCGTTGCGGGCGGGGCGACATAGGTGGTCAGCGCCGTGGGGTCGATATTTTCCAAAAAGTCGCCGCCAAGCACGTCGTTTCCGACCGATGTGTATTGCAGCCCGAACGCCGCGCAGCTCAGCGGGCCCGTATCGCGCACGCGGAACTTGTATTCGTGCTGGGAGCTGTGGCACTCGTACGCTTTTTTGGCCATCGTCAGCGCCGTTTGGCCGTCAAAGGCGGTCAGGGGTACGTTCCAGTCCATTGTGACGGGGTTTTGCTCGCCCAGATGCAGGTACAGCTTTTTTACCTGCCATGCGCCGTATGCCTCGGCGGACGCGGGGTAATTGGCCGCATCGGATGCAAGCGCGATGGCTTTTTCCGTGCACTGCGCCGTCAGCATGTGCGCGCCGTGGCCGTATTCCCCATTGAGCGCGTGGGTGACCACCACCTCGGGCCGAAAGCGGCGCAGCAGCGCCACCAGCGCCTCCAGCACCGCGTCCTCGCCGCCCCAGTAGCGCGCGGCGTCCTCAAGGTTTTCGCAGTACTTGTCGCGGAAGCCCAGAAACACGGGCGCATTCTTCAGCTTGCAGGTCCACAGGCCGTCGCACGCCTCATATTGGCGCACCGCCTTGCCCATGGCCATGTATGCCACCTGTACGGCATAGCCGCGCTCGGCGCCGTAGGTGGGGATGGTGCCGCCAAAGTACAGCAATTCATCATCGCAGTGCGCCGACAACACCAGAATATCCGCCTTCTCCACGGGCGGTTCCCAAGCGTGGCGGGTATCCTTTTCCATGGTGTCGCGACCGGAAAAAATATCGGCATAGTCCGTTTCCCCGTCGGCAAGGGCGAACGGGGCGGACAACAGGCATATGCACAGTGCCATGATAAGCGCGATCAGACGTTTGATCATCATCGGGCTCCTTGATTGGGTGATGGCGCATCGACAGCCTGTCGGCGGATGCGCGCGGGATGCTTGGTTCAGCGCGCGGGGCCGAACAGCAGGCGCAGGTGCTTGCCGATGTGCTCGGTCAGGCGCTCGGCGTACAGTTCGTCCTGCTTTCTCCACAGTCGGTACAGCCGATCGTGAAACAGCGGCGCGCCATCGGGCGCTTTGGCGTTGAGGATCAGCCCGTAGGTGATGTGGATGAGCTGCCTGGCGTCGTTTTGCGTAAAGAGCGTGGGCAGCTCTGCGTCGGAAAGCGTATCCAAAGCGGGGATTTTGCTCAAATCCGTGGTGACGTGGTAGTATTTGCGCGCCTCGTCAAACACCGTCAGCGCATAGGCATGCACCTCGCGGTAGAGCGCGGGGTCGGTCATGGCCACCACCAGCATGGCCTCCAGCCAGTTGGTGCCCGCGGTTTTGACGTGTACGCGGCCATGGGTCAGCTTGCCCACGATGGGGAACACCGAGAACTTGTCCGAGCCCGAATGGACGCTGATTTTGTAGCCCAGCGCATCCGCGATGGCGGCGTGCACTTCGAATTCCTCCTCAAACTGCCCGAGGTCGCCGATGTAATCCACGCCCTTTTGGAACTCCCCGCAGAAGCGCGGCGCGATGGTGGCGTATCGGACGTTGCGGCGCAAAAGCTCACTTGCCACAAAGTAGTGCTGCGCGGGGGTGGTGGGGGTGGCGGTTTCGTCGATGGAAATTTCAAAGTCCGCGTCGGACTTGGGCGGGGCGATGAGCGTACGGTAGATTTCGGTGGCAAAATCGAGCGCTTCGCCGTAGATGAGGCATGCGCGGCGAAACTCCGTCTGCGAAAACGCAATCTTGCGGCCGCCCACGTCGAAGGTTTTGCCGCAGTAGAGCGCTTCCAGCTCGGGCATGGGGCGATAGGCCGCGTCGATTTCGGCGGCGCTCATGTGCGCGGCGGCGCCTTGGATATGCTCGCTGCAATCCAGCGTAATCATGGTGTAGCCGCAATCCAGCGCGTAACGCACCTCGTCGGGGGTTTTCAGGTGGTCGCCGTCGGCGCCGAAGCCGCGGGTGAAGTTTTCGCGAAACACCGCAAACGTGGCGCTGTCGAGCACGTCGTGATAGTTGCGGTTGGTGAGGTTCAATTCGCGGATGGACTGCTGGGCAAACACGGGGTAAACGTCCGGATACTGCTCAAACACCCGAATGTGCCCGGGCGTTGCAATGCCAAGACGGTCGCCCACACCTACGCTGCTGCGGCGTCTGAGCACGCTTGTCGGCGCGCAAAACGGGAACAGCTTGCGCAGCAGGTCGGCGTTTTCGTGCGTAAGCGGCGCAAGCAGCACGCCCTGCTCCGCGTTCCCCGCAAAGCCGGGGTTGGGGCCGAGCACGGCCAGCACATCGCACGTTTCGCCGCGCGCCATGCAGACGGCAGTGTCGGAAACGGTGTGGACGGAGCGTTCGTAAAGCGTGTAACCGAGGGCTGCGATTTGACTGAG
>CAZRIT010000034.1:6015-19568 GCA_964600225.1 uncultured Oscillospiraceae bacterium
AACAAACTCCTTATCGACATCAAAATCTTTGTTGACCAACGATATGCTACACCTTGACACGGCTGAAATGCAAGTTCACACTCAGCACACATCCTGATAATTGTAACACCGTATTTTGATATGGTATACTATTATCGATGAAAAGTAAATGCCTGACCCGACTGCTTTCGATATCGCTCGCGGCGTTTATGCTGCTTTTATCGGCCTGTAAACGGGGCGATGCGCAGCAGGAGACCGTCCCCGTCGTGCTGCCCGTGGCGGAGGCCTTAACGGCCACGCCTTTGCCTGCGCCGACGGCCGAGCCAACGGCCGCGCCCGAGCCTGCGGTGGCGTTTACCGCGGACGAGGCGCTGCCGTTGCCTACGTATAACGAAACGGTGGCGCACGGAAAATCCAGAAAGCTCGGCGGCACGGTGACCGCCGACGATCCGTTGACGGAGGTCAGCATTTTCATCGGGTGCCAATACAACGAGGACGAGCGGTACCCGTATGTGGCCACGGTCACGTTCCTGCCCGAAAGCGGCGTGCACAGCTACTGCCTGACGGATGACAACACCGTCGAGGGCGTATCGCTGGATTCGCTGGTCAAGTTTTCGGAGCTGGGCGTCGGCGCGCACACGCTGCACCTGTCCGTCAAGACCGCGCGCATGGCGTACGACAAGATCATTGCCGAAACGGACTTTCGGGTGCTGTCGGATAGCTGGTCGCGTTTTTCCGAGTCGGATTTCAGCAACAACAGCTACACCACCGCGCTGCGCTTCTTTGGCGGCGATACGGATCGGTTTTTATACCGCTACCAGAAGGTGTACAAGCGCTATGTCATTGCCGATGAAGCGTGGGAAAAGCAGTATATCGTCGATTTCCCCGCCGTGGGGCTGGAGCCATGGCGCATCCATACCGACGCCGTGCCGTATTACGAGCGCGCGCTTGGCTATCTCAACGATACCTATGTGCGCGTACACGGCGCCTGCGGCGATTCGGGCGTCATTCGGCTTTCCGATTTGATTATCACCTACCACGGCAGCTATGTATCGCGCTTTACCTCAAGCGAAAAGTACGTCAGCCATCACGGGCTGGGCACCGCCACGGATATCAACGCGCTCATGCCGCCCAACGAAAACACCAAGGCCAACAAGGCCGTCATCGACGATGAGGTGCGCGGCTATTTGGCCTACAACGGCATCCAAACCGACGGGGCGGTTTCGTACTACGATTTTACCTATTCGGGCAGCTACGGCATCACCCACCACGACGTGCCCGAGACCGTCATCAACTATATTCTGTACGAGCTGGCGTTCTACCGCGCTGGCTTCCAGTGGGGGCACTACTACAATTCCACCAGCGACGGCATGCATTTTGTGCTGACCGATAACATCAAAATTGCCCACGACAGTGCGGAAGGGCTGAGAAAGGTGTTCTCCTACTGCAATTGACGGCGCGTGCGGCCGCGCGCTTTTTGACGGCGTGCGGTTGCAAAAGGCTGTCGGTTTGTGGCATACTGAAACATATTTGGCCGATGCGGACGCATTGGCAGGGGAGACCGAATATGAAAAAACGTTTGCGTATCATTCCGTTGCTTTTGATCATGTGCATGCTGGCCGCGCCTGTGGGCGCGCTGGCGGAGGAGCCCGATCTGGCGGGCGTTGTGACGGAGCTTTGCACCGTCGCCATGCCCGAGGCGCTGGCCGACAAGGCGTACCGCATCACCGATGATCTGGTGGAGACGTACGCCGTCATGCCGCACGGCACGGAGCTTACGGTAACCCTTCCCGAAGGCGGCGCGGGCGGCGTGGCGCTCAAGTGGTACGAGCTGCCCGAGCGCTACACCTTCGAGCAGCTTGACGCGGCGGGCAATGTTCTGTCCGACGACGGCATGCAGCCGTATTACAACGCCTATTATCCGCTTTCGGAATCGGCCGTGCAGGTGCGCATGACGTTTGCGCGCGACGCCAAGCTGTCCTCGTTTAGCGTCTATGCCGCGGGCGAGCTGCCCGAACGGGTGCAGCGCTGGGAGAGCGCGCTTTCGCAGGCGGACATGCTGATTGTGGCGTCGTCGCCAAGGCAGGTGCTCGGGGAGTTTGGCAGCGCCATCGTCAACTACCGCACCGCGCACGACGTGCCCGTGCAGGTGGCGGTGCTCTCCGCCCAAACCCGCACCGATCTGGACGAGATGCTGGACGTTTTGTGGGCGGCGGGCATGCGCAATTACCCAACCGTCGGCAGCTTTGTGTGCGACAACAACGAATCGTATAAGTTTACCCTGTCGTCATGGGGCAAGGGCCCGACGCTCAAATACATTGCGTCTTTGATTGGCACGCTTTCGCCCAAGGTGGTGCTCACGCACCTGCCCGATGCAACCGCGCCCGACGGCGCATCGCGCTTTACGGGCGAGTATACGGCGCTGGCCGTGGAGGAGGCGGAGTTTGGCGGCAAGCTCTACTATGCCGACGCGGCGGGCGGCACGGTGCTGCCCATCGACGCGCCGCTCAACGCCATCGGCGGGGCGACGGCGGAGGAACTGCTTGCCGACCTGTACAAGCTGACACCCTCCCGCCACCAATTTTCCGATACGCTCGGCGCGGTGCACGCGTACCAAATGGCGCATTCGGGCGTTGGCAGCGATGCATCGGGCAGCGACCTGCTGGAAAACGTGACGCCCTCCAACTATACCGAGCCCACGCCCAAGCCGACGGCCACGCCCGAACCGACCGCCACGCCCGAACCGACGGCGGAGCCCGCGCCCGCCGCCGCGCCGCAGGCGGATGCCGCACCCGAAAAAGCGGAGCGGAACAGCGTCGTGCTGTATGCCATCCCCGCGGCGGGCCTTGCGGTATCGGTGGTGCTGTTTTTGCTGCTCAGGCGCACGCGCGTCAAGTTTCTGGCGATTTTGCCGCTAATACTGTCGGTGGCGGTCATGTTGCTGATGATGAAGGCGCAGTCCGTTCACGAACCCGCGCCCGCCGCAACGCCTGCCGTCACGCCTATGGCCGAGGCAACGCCCGCGCCCACGCCCGAGCCGACCGCGGCGCCCGCGGAAGCGGATGCGGAGGCGGAGCCCGTGCCGTCGGCCGACGATGCGTTCTTCCGTCAGGCGGGCGAGGATGCGGAGGTGATCGTATCCGATTACGATCTGGGCCACTGGGAGTACCGTTCCGACGTGCTGTCGGTGCTGGTTGACCGCACGGTGACGGAGCTGGATGGTGAGCCGCTGGTGTATTTCACCGCGCATATCCGCATGCGGGAACGGGATACCTTCCGTGCGGGGCAGTCGGCGGAAACCCGCAACGGCCTTGGCGTGATGAAGCCGTGGCTGATGTCAAGGCTCAACAAGGCGGTGCTGTTGATTACGGGCGATAACATCATCCACATGGATTCCGAGTACAAGAGCATCCTCATCCGCGACGGCAAGGTGTTCCTGGACGAGGACAAGTGCGATACTTTGGCTATGTATCCCGATATGACCATGCGCATCATCAAGCCCTACACCATGTCGGCGGAGGATTTATTGCAGGATGGCGTGCGGCAGGCGTTCTCGTTCGGCCCCACGCTGGTGGTGGACGGTACCGTGCAGCAGGAGGCCGACGGGCATCGGCTCAACCGCCGCCTCAACCCGCGCACGGGGCTTGGCATGGTGGAGCCGGGGCACTTTGTGGCCATCGTGGCCGACGGCCGCCAGCCCGATTACAGCATGGGCATGCGGCTGTTGGAATTTGCGCAGTTGTTTGTGGACGAGGGGTGTCAGGTGGCCTATAACCTGGATGGCGGCGTGTCGGCATGCATGGTGTTTATGGGCGAGCAGCTCAACCATCACGGCCGCCGCGTGCACGAGGGCACCTATATGGATACCTACCAGCGCAACATCCCCGACGGCCTGATCTGGGGCTATTCCGAGCTGGTACCGGGCGAGGACGATCCCGTCGAGCACAACGGCGAGGGCAGATAACCCATCATACGAATATACCGAGGGCGGATAGCCCGCAACAGATATCAAACAGACGGAGGAAAAACGATATGCACATTGTTACCACAAGCCGCGCGCCGCGCGCCATCGGCCCGTATTCGCAGGCGGTCGTCGCCAACGGGTTTTTGTTCACCTCGGGGCAGATTCCCACCGATCCCGACAGCGGGGAGATCGTGGGCGCAGATATCACAAAACAGGCCGAACGCGTCATGCAAAACCTGTCCGCCGTGCTGGAGGCCGCGGGCGCAACGTTTGCCGACGCGGTCAAAACCACCTGCTTTTTGGCGACCATGGAGGATTTTGCCGCGTTCAACGCCGTGTACGAGCGCTATTTTGTCGGCAAGCCCGCGCGCTCCTGCGTGGCGGTCAAGACGCTGCCGAAAAATGTGCTGTGCGAGGTGGAGGTTGTCGCCATCGTGCGATAACTTAGCGTATGGAGCGAATCCGAACCCCGCCAATGCAGCCCGTTTGGGCAGGTTCGGATTTGCTTGGTTCACACGCTTTCCAGATAGCATAGCATGGTCTTTTCAATCCAATAGCGGTAGACCGCGTCGGGGCAGAGCGGCTCGAGCTGCTTCATGCGCAGGTACATCGGGATGCCGTCTCCCGCGTCGTGCCACAGGTCGGTGTAGATATAGTCGAACCGCCTGTTGGGAAGCTCCGATTTGGCAAACGCATAGGCGTCGCCCTGCACGATGCGGATTGTTTCCCGATGGGGAAACTGCGGCAGGATGTGTTGGGTAAACAGCCGTATCACGCGCTCGTTTTGCTCCACAACCGTGACGCTTTCCACCCGCTCCGACAGGCTGACCATGTACGGCAGGTATCCAAGCCCCAGCCCGAAGGCGAGCACGCGGCCGAAAGCGTCCTGCACATCCTCGGCCATGGTGTTGACCTCGTTGGGGGTGACGGCCATCCAAAGTCGGCCGTTCTCCAGTATGGCGGGGTAGTCGAACGGTTCGTTAAAGTAGCCGATTTGCGGAATCTGCCTGCCGTCGGGCATGCGCAGGGTATCGTCGCTGACGAACGCCTCGTACGGCGCATAGCTTAAAAAGGTCATGTCGCAGTCGCCCAGGTGCGCCTGCGGGAAGCGGATATTGCGATAATACGGGTTTTGCCGATAGGTTGCCGCATCCATTTGGCGGCACATCGACGGAAAGTATGCGTGGTAAAACGCCGTGTCCTCGCGGTTTTCGCCCACGTCCAGACCAACCGCCGCGGCCAGCAGCAGCGTAAACGCCTCGTTTTCGGGCATGCCGCCGTCGGTGAGCGCGCGCACCATATCCGCGTTTATAAACGACGGCGTATCGTTGAGGTAGCGGCTCAGCAGCTCCATCACGCGGTAGTTGCGCGCAAGGGTTTGTTCATCGGGCGGCAGGCAGGCGCCGCCAAGCTTTGGCTGATGTAGTTCCATAATCGGTATTGTATCACAAATTTTTGCCAAGGGAACGGTACGAAAAACGGATGCATTTCGGTGACAGGCTCAAGGCCCTCCGCACGCAGCGGCACATGACGCAGCAGCAGCTTGCCCAACGGCTGTTTGTTTCCCGCACGGCCGTATCCAAGTGGGAAACGGGCCGCGGCACGCCGAGCATCGACTCGCTGCAATCCGTTGCAAAGCTGTTTGACGTCACGCTCGACGCGCTGCTTTCCGAGGAGGAGCTGGCCGCCATCGAGCAGGGCGGGCGCGGGCGGCCGCTTGGCCTGACGGGCCCGATTGCGGCAGCCATGGACATAATGGCTTTCCTTGGCTTTGTGCTGCCCATGTACGGGCTGCATACGGCAGGTGCCGTGCTGAGCGTGCCCTTGCTGCGGCTGGAAAGCGGCGGCATGCGGACGGCGTATATTGTGTTGCTGGCCGTTTTGTGCCTGTGCGGGCTGGCGGAGGCGGCGCTGCTAAAATGGGGAAGCGCGCGTGCGCAGCGGCGGGCTGTGTGCATCGGACTGGCGGTAAACATCTTTTTGATACTGCTGTTCATTGCGTCGGGGCAGCTCTACGCGGCGACGCTGTACTTTTTGTTTTTGCTCTTGAAGGGCGCGGCGTATCTGCGGGATACCCGCCCAAAACGGCCGTGACACGGTGCGTGTCGCGGATGATACCAAGCGTCGCTTGGCTTTTTCCCGTTTCCATGCAATA
This sequence comes from uncultured Oscillospiraceae bacterium, assembly GCA_964600225.1. GTDB lineage: Bacteria > Bacillota > Clostridia > Christensenellales > CAG-138 > CAZRIT01. The sequence goes on from CAZRIT010000034.1 coordinate 12,114, forward strand.
CTGACCGAGGCCGATCATCAACGGCCGTTCATTTATGTACGGGAGGACTTTTTATATGGAGACAACCTTGTCTGCCGCGTGGCTGGACAGCTTTTTTGCGACGTTCGACCATGGTATCCTGTCCGCCATGCACGCGCTGGCGGAGCTTGGCGGCGATATCCTGACGTTTTGCATGCGGGCAATCACCTTCCTGGGTGAAAAGGGCGTCGTGCTGCTGTTGATGGCGCTGGTATTGATGTGCTTTCGCAAGACCCGCCGCATCGGCGTATGCATGTTCGGCGCGGTGTGCTGCGGCGCGCTGATTACCAACGTCATTTTGAAGGATTGGGTCTGCCGTACGCGGCCGTATGAGACCGTCGGCAGCGATTACACGGTATGGTGGCGCTTTGTCGGCATGCCGACCGAGGAGGGCTTTTCCTTCCCGTCGGGCCATGTGACGGCGGCGATGGCGGGCATGGCGGCGCTGTGCCTTGCAGGCGGGCGCAAATACCTGTGGGCGGCCGTGCCCACGGTGCTGCTGATGGCCGTTTCCAGAATGTACCTGATGGCGCACTACCCGTCGGACGTGCTCACGGCCATGGTGGTGGGGCTGTTTTCCGCCATTGTGGCATATGCAATAACCAAGGGCATCTATCGGTTTGCCAAAAAGCATCGCGACCGCGTCCTGTGCAGGCTGCTGCTGGAATTCGATATACGACGCGTCTTGGCCGCCCGTCGGCACGCCGCGTAGCTTGCCGCACGGTCAGCTTGACAAGAATGGTCGAGCGCGCGCCGCGTCCTCTTTGCTATACTCCGTTTGTCGGGAGGTGAACAACGTGCAACAGCGTATCGACGCGGTGCAGCGCATGCAGGATTATATCGAATCGCACCTGAACGAGCCCGTGACGCTGGCCGATCTGGCCAAGGTATCCCTGTTTTCGCCCTGGTATGCGGCAAGGCTGTTTAAGGAGTGGACGGGGCTTTCGCCCGCGGATTATATCCGCAGATTGAAGCTGAGCAAGTCCGCCCTGCGGCTGCGCGACGGCAAGCGCCGCATCATCGACGTGGCGTTTGAACTGGGCTTTGGCAGCGTGGACGGGTATCAAAGGGCCTTTTTCCGCGAGTTTGGGTGCAATCCGCATGAATACGCAGGGCGTCCCGTGCCGCTGTATCTGTTCACCCCGTACGGCGTCAAATACAAAGCTTCGGCAAAGGAGACGACATCCATGGAGAACATCAAAAACGTATTTATGCAAGTGATCGAAAAGCCTGCGCGCAAGGTGCTCATCAAGCGCGGCAAAACCGCCGATAACTACTGGACGTACTGCGAGGAGGTCGGCTGCGACGTGTGGGGATTGTTAACCAGCATCCCGTCCATCGGGGGCGAGCCCGTGTGCCTGTGGCTGCCGAAACAATACCGCAAGCCCGATACGTCGGAGTATGTGCAGGGCGTGGAGGTTTCCGTTGATTACGACGGGACGGTGCCCGAGGGCTTCGACGTGCTGGAGCTGCCCGCGGCCAAGTACCTGATGTTCCAGGGCGAGCCGTTTGAGGAGGCGGATTACTGCGAGGCCATCGAGGCCGTGCAGGCCGCGATGGACCGCTACGACCCGACGTACATCGGCTACCGCTACGACGACGAGAACCCGCGCATCCAGCTGGAGCCTATCGGCAAGCGCGGCTATATCGAGCTATTGGCCATCCAATAACCGCTTTTTTCCGCACAAAGCGGCCCGCATCGGTGCAATGCGGGCTGTTTTCTTTTGCACGGTCGGTTTGGCTGTGCAAAGGCATTGCACATCGGCGGTTCAGGCGCTATACTGGTCCCATTCCATCACATGCATGGACGGAGGGGGTATCCCGTGGAGCAAGAAACAAATCGTACACCGGGCAAAGAAAGGACGCTGCCGGCGGGCATCAAAAACATCGTGTTCCTCGGACTGGTCAGCTTTTTTGCCGATATTTCGAGCGAGATGGTCTATCCGATCATCCCCATCTATCTCACGGCGGTGTTCGGCGCCACGCCCACGCTGGTGGGCGTCATCGAAGGAATTGCCGAAAGTGCGGCGAGCCTGTTAAAGGTATGCAGCGGCTATATCAGCGACCGATACCGCAGGAAAAAGCCCATTGCGTTTGTCGGCTACGCGGCGGGGCTTGTATACAAGCTGGCGCTGCTGTTTGCGGGCAGTTGGGCGGGCATCCTCGGCGCAAGGCTCATCGACCGCTTCGGCAAAGGCATCCGCACCGCGCCGCGCGACGTCATGGTGGCCGAAAGCGCGCAGGAAGGGCATATGGGCAGGGCCTTTGGCATCCACAAGGCGCTGGATATGGCGGGCTCGGCCATCGGTATCTTTCTGGCGTTTGTGCTTTTGAAACGCATCGGCGACGGCGGCTACCGCACCATCTTTGCCGCATCGATGATTCCCGTGCTGCTGGCGCTTACGATGTTTGTGTTCGTGCGCGAAAAGGGCGCGCGCGCACAGCAACGCAAGCGCGAGCGCTTATGGCAGAACATCGGCAGGCTCGATGGCGGGCTCAGGCTGTACCTGCTGGTGGCGTTTCTGTTTACGCTGGGCAACTCGTCCAATACATTCCTGCTGCTGCGCGCGGCGGACGTGGGCTTTTCCGATACGGATGTGATACTGCTGTATCTGGCGTATAACCTGACCGCCGCGGCGTTTGCCATCCCGTTTGGCAGGCGTTCCGATCGAATCGGGCGCAAGCGCATCCTGGTGATTGGCTATGTGAGCTTTGCGCTGGTATACCTCGCGTTTGCGTTTGCCGCATCCAAGGCCGTGATGATCGCCGCGTTTATCGTCTACGGGCTGTACACGGCCATGGTCGCGGGCGTGGAGCGGGCGTTTATCTCGGAAATTGCGCCGAGCGCGCTCAAGGGCACCATGCTCGGGCTGCACGCCACGCTGGTGGGCGTGGCGCTTTTGCCCGCGAGCATGATTGCGGGCATATTGTGGGATCATGTGGGCGGGTATGCGCCGTTTGCGTTCGGCGCGGCGTTGGCGCTGGCCGCGGCGCTCGTGCTGGCGTTCGGGATGAAGGATCGGCATAAGGCGTAAAAGCCCGCGTGTGCGCGCGGCCCGCCTTGTTCAATCGTTGGGTGCGTACAGGATGTAGGAAACGTTCAGGCTTTCGTTCTCCCACGCGCGCACCTCGGCAAACCGCGCCAAAACGGCCTCCGTGCGCACGGGGTCGCTGTCGGACAGCAGGCCCAGGCTGTATGTATCAAACAGCACCCGCCGATCGGAGGTTTCCAGATAATCCAGCACTTTTGTGATATCCGTGCGCTGGAACCAATCGATCGATTCGGGCAGCGGCGCAAGCGCCGTCTCCCCGTATTCGGATGCAATGGGCGCGGCGTGCAGGCAGATCAAATCGATCGTGCTGCCCGCGGGGCGCTCCTGCTTAAGAATCTCCACCGTTTCGGTCAGCGTGCTTTCGTGGCGCTGCGTCACCAGATTGCGCAGCGTTTCGGGCCGTGCCATGGCGCGCAGCGGATGCATGCCGTAGTACAGGCAAAAGCCCATCAGCAGCGCGGCCGTGAGCACGGTGACCGCCTTGGCCGAGACTTGGGAAAAACCGCGCGCCCTGCCGCCAAGAAACAGCGCGTCGAGCAGGGCGTCGGTTTCCATGGCGATGAGCAGATACGCGGGCCATGCGCACGTCAGCAGTCCCGAGGTGACGCTCCTGCCCTGATAGTAGGAAAACAACGCCATGCCCAGCACCGCAAGCACGAAGCGCGCGGTGTTTTTTTGTATGTCGGGCGCGCATGCGCCGTCCGCGGCGTCGTGCGGGCACTTGGCCAGGAAGGCGATGCTTCGGGAGAGCGCAACGGCATAGGTCAGCACCGCCAACAGCCACGGGTGTACCAACGGCATGGGCAGCATGTAAAAGCCCGAGCCCACGAACACGCTCGGCCCCTTGAACAGCCCTTCCAGATACGAAAGCGAGCCCGTGCGCAAAAGCGTAATGAGCTCCACCGAGATTGCCGCCGCCGCCAATGACGCCATGCCAAGCAGGAAGAACCCGCCCGCGCGCTTCCAAAACCGCAGGGAGTCCAAACCCATCTCCGCTGCGGCCCGATAACACAAAAACAGCGGGAACACCATGCACAAAAACAGCCCCGTATCCAGGTTCCACACCACGCCGAGCGCGCACAGCGCAAAGCCCGCCGCCGTCAGCCGCCTGGCCCGCTGCGGTCGGCCGGTTTGCACAATCGCCGTGCAAAGCGCCGCCATCAGCGCGGGGAACAGCATCCTGTGCGGCATGTATTGCAGGTACGGTATCCGCATCTCGTAAAACCACTGGATATCCAGCGTCAAAGCAATCGTAACCAACAAGCCCGCAACCGCCAGCCACTTGCGTTTCACCAAGCGGTAGAGCGCATAAAAGATCGCCCCGTAGGCCACGGCGGTGAGCACGCCCATCACGATATTGAAGCCGTGCATGGTCAGCGCGCCCGTCAGGCGGAACATCGGCGCCAGCAGGTATGCGTAGCAGCCGTAGATGCCCGTAAAGTCCACCCCGATGGTCTGGCCCGCGTACACGCGGTAGACGGGGTAGAAGTATGCGCTGTAATGCCACGAGCCGCTGTTGTGCGGATAGACGTAGACCGAATCGGTCATGCCGTACGCGCCCGTGTACAGTACGATGGCTGCGCCGATGATGAGCGGCAGCACGTTTCGGATGCGATTTCCCTTCAAACGCGCGGGCCTTCGGTCGGATAGCACCCACAGCCCCGCGGCCATCAGGCCCGTCAGCGCCATGCACAGCCACAGGTAGCTCGCGTTGCCGCTGATGCGCACATCCATGGGGTCGGTTTGCAGCACAATCCACACCGCCAACGCGACCGTGGCGATAAAGCCGATAAGCCGCAGCGCCAAAAGGCGGGCGGAGACAGCCGCCGCCGTCCACCGTGCGCTGATGCGGTTCCAAATCAGATATGCGCCGTAGCACGCAAACGGCATGGTCAATGTGCAAAGGATGTACTGCATCCGCTCAATGCGTTCGGGCTGAAAATCCGAAAGCGGCTGCATGTACAGCTTGGCGATGCGCTCCCAATCCACCGTTTCGGGCATCCGATTCAGCAGCCACCCGACGAGCGCCGTGACCATCAGCGCCGTGTATAGCGCAAGCCGTCGGCAGAGCGCCTCGCGGGCGGTTTCGTCATCGGGCAAATACAGGACGGAGGATGGGGTTACAGGTTGGTCAGGCATGCGGTTACTCCGTATCGTTCGCAGAGGAACGTTCTTTTTTGGTTTCCCACGGCCACTTGGCGCCGATGGTCGCATCGGACGGGGATATGAAATACATTATACGGTTTTTTGCGCGTGGCGCAAGCGGCGGATTGCCGTAACGAGGCGGATGCTTGCCGTTTGCCGCGCAATATGATATGCTGTATCCAACAGTATTACGATGTAACGGATGCGATGCAGCACAGCAACCCCATGGCATGAACCGCTTTTTTGCACATCAAAGAACAAACGACGAATGAACGCATTGTGACGGCATATACTTCATATACGGTATATACCGGGATGCGGAAAGAGAACGCTTTTTCCTGACTGTATCATCGCCGTGACGGCATACAACAAGCGCATCACGGACAGGCCTGGGCAGGCCCTGCCAAGGCAGCCCGTTTGGACGGGTTCGGATTCGTTCGGTGTGCCTAGGCACACCTGTGATTGTCATACTTTGGAACAGGAGTGATTGCATGAAGACACTGGGATTACCGATCAGCCGAAAGGAAAACGAAAAGCGCCGCGCACTGGTGCCGCGCGATATTGCGCGCCTTTCCGCGCCGTCAAACGTATACATCGAGCGTTCGTACGGGGAAGTACTTGGCATCAGCGACGAGGCATACGAAAAGATGGGCTGCCGCATCTGCAATCACAGGGAGGTGCTGAACCGGGATATCCTGTGCGACCCCAAGATCGGCGACGTCGATTATCTGAGCGGGTTACGCGGCGGGCAAATCCTGTTTGGATGGATTCACGCCATGCAAAACAGAGCCGTCACCGATGATATCCTGCAAGCGTCGCTGACGGCGTATGCGTGGGAAAAGATGTTCGATTGCGGGCGCCATATATTCTGGCGTAACAATGAACTGGCGGGCGAGGCGGCCATTATGCATGCTTTCCAGTGCTATGGGCGCATGCCGTACGGGCTGCGGGTGGCCGTTATCGGCAAGGGCAACACCGCAAGGGGCGCAGCCAGGGTGCTCAACATGCTGGGGGCGACGGTGGTGCAGTACGACCGCCGCACGGAGCGCCTGCTCTGCCGTGAGCTGGGCGATTACGATGCGGTTGTCAACTGCGTGCTGTGGGACGTCAAGAGAAAGAGCCATATCCTCACGCGCGCCGACCTGACGCGCATGCAGCCGGGCGCTTTGATTGTGGACGTGAGCTGTGATCGGCACGGCGCCATCGAAACGTGTCGCCCGACGACCATCGAGGAACCGGTCTATCAAATCGATGGCATCACCCATTATGCCGTGGACCATACGCCGTCGCTGTTTCACAGGACATTTACATACGAAAACTCGGAAATTATCGCGCCGTATCTGGAGATGCTCATGACCGATCAGCCAAACGATGTGCTTCAAAACAGCCTCATCATTGCCGATGGCGTCATTGTGGATGAGGAGATCAAGCGACATCAGAATCGGCCGTAACGGGTCTGTCGGATGCATTGGCTGGACAGCCGCAATTATAATTGTGCGGAAATCAAATCGACAGGGCGCCCCTTATCGGAGCGCCCTTTCCATCAGCGGTTCGGCAATATGAAACCCATAATCAGACCGTGCGTGCCGAACCGCTTGACCATGCCCAAAGTATAGCAAAGAATCGTTAATAAATGGTTAACCAAACGTGACAAACATGCAAAAAATCTTGTCTGCCTGTCACTTGCTTAGCGCGGCTTGCCGCAGCGCGTGCAGAACCTTGCGCCGTCGGGCAGCGGCGCGCCGCAGGCGCTGCAAAACTTTGCCCCCGTGGCCGTTGCCTGCGCCGTCGGTTCAGTCGGCCGCTGTGCTGAACGCCGTTTCACGCCGCCGAAGGCGCCCGATACGGCCGCGCACGGTCGGGCCGTGTAAAAATATAGCAATATAATTGTAGCATGCTTGACTGGCCGTGTTGTGTGTCGGCAGCACATAAGAATGTGGAACGTGCGGCCCGTTACCCGTTTTCCGTTGGCGCTGCGGGCACAGCGGCGCGCTTGCACAGACAGGCGCACAGCGTGAGCAGGGCAAAGACCGAGCCGACAACATTGCGGTACGTATACCAATCGTGCGCGGCGGCGTGGTTGGCGGTGAACAGAATCCAGATGGCGGGAACCAATGCGATGGCCAACAATGCAAGGCATGCGGGGGCCTGCCGCGGCCCGCCGTGCACGCGCGGCAGCCTTGCCCGCCTCCATTGCAAAGTTAGGGAAAGGTGAAAATATCACTACCGATGTCCTTCT
>CAZRIT010000035.1:0-19437 GCA_964600225.1 uncultured Oscillospiraceae bacterium
TGCGCTGTGTCATCCTGAGGCGAAGCCGAAGGATCTGTCCCGCCACAGCGGACGCGATGAACATCGGGGGGCCGAGGGGGATTCCGATTTCCCCCTTACGCCCCCCCGAACCCCCCGTAACCCCTTAAACCGGCCGCTCAATCGCCGCGGGGCTCATGGAAACGATGCTTTCGCGCCGAATACCGAATCGCGTCATTCCAAGTCAACGCCGCTGCATTCCTCGCTTTGCTTCTCAGAATGACACCGTTGTTTTTGTCATCCTGAGCACATTCTTGCGCTGTGTCATCCTGAGGCGAAGCCGAAGGATCTGTCCCGCCACAGCGGACGCAGCGAACATCGGGGGTCGAGGGGGGGTCCGATTTCCCCCTTATGGCCCCTTTCCCAGCCCCTGCCCCGTAACCCCTTAAACCGGCCGCTCAATCGCCGCGGGGCTCATGGAGCGGGGCTCATGGAAACGAGGCGTTCGCGCTGAATACCGATGCCGTGTCATCCTTTGCCGACGCCGCAGCGGGCGCGGGAAACGTTCCTCGCTTTGCTCGGAAAGATTCTTCGGGCTGTGGCCCTCAGAATGACAGCGTTGTTTTTGTCATCCTGAGCCGAAGCCGAAGGATCTGTCCCGCCGCAGCGGACGTGCAGCCGCAGAAGGGTACGACATCGTTGTCATCCCGAGGGCCGTAGGCCAGAAGCATCCGATCGTCCCGTTCATAACACAAAAAAGGCGGTCTTGCGACCGCCTTTTCCCGTGCTTGGCACATGTAAAGGACTTATTTGTAGCTGACCGCTGCGTTCTGCGTCGGTTTCACATAGTCCTCGTTGAACTTATTCATGTATTCGCTCAGATCCTCGGCCTCGAGCTCCTCATTGTTGATATCGATGCTGTAATCGGATGCATCGTCGCTCTTGAGGGAGAGCTTCACGGCCATATCCAGATCCAGATCGCTGATGGTCATGTTGGTGTCATCAACGAATACCACATATACCTCGTACTTGGGCGCGCGCGCACGCATGATCACGGGATAGACGTAGTTCTCCTCCTCCTGTCCCCAGACGTCGCCTGTGCGGCCGGCCTGCTTGAGGATTTCGGGGATGACGTTTTCGCCCTTGTCGGCGCCAACGGGATAGATGTAGAGCTCTTTGATATCCTTACCGGTCTTGTTCTTCATCTCCATGGCGATGGTGGCCAGTTCCACGCCGCCATCGGCCTCGGCCACTTTGAGCAGTTCCTCGGTGAACACAACGTCCTCATCCAGCTTGCAGGAGACTTCGTCCGCCGCCTTGAAGGACAGGCTGTTCTTGGCCTGCATCTCCAGGTTGGTGTAGACGCCCTCTTCGCCGTTATCGTAGATGGCCGTCACTTCGTACACGTCCGACGCGGGGCGCAGGCACACCACACGGATGTAATCCTGATACTCGCTGCTGTTCATCATCGGCGCGGAAAGCAGGTTCTCGCCCTTTTCGGTGGCTCCTTTGGGATACAGATACAGTTCGCTAAGCTGCAAGGCTGTTTCGCCATCGGCCGCCTTGGCCTTGTTTTTGAGGTTGAACGCCAATACGACGTCGCCTGCAGGCGGCGCGGCGGGGGGTTCGGTCGCAGCGGGCGCCGCGGGTGCGGCAGGCGCTGCGGGCGCAGCGGGCGCGGTGGGTGTTGCGCAGGCGGCAAGGGACAGCACCATGCACAGAGCAAGCAGTAACGCAATGGTCTTTTTCATAAGTTCCTCCTTTATTTTCCCCAAGTGGGGTCATTGCAATTGGGTGTGTCCGCTCGGCCAAATGATATCGACAGAATCCGTGAGCGGACAGGGCATAGAACAAGGCGTGATGATTTGTAAACGTTTGCGTCCATTCGGATAAAAAACACAGGCTGATGCTTCCTGTATCCCCATTATAGTCCCATCGGGCGCGCATGTCAAGCACTTTTGCAAATCCGTTTGCCCTCCGTATTGCCCGTCAAACGCGCCCTGCGGCATGTAAAAAACCACGGTTGGCGACGCTGTGGCACGGTTGGTGCGCCACGAACGCCCGCACGCAAACGAATACGCCGCAGCCCCCGCCGCGACGCCGTCCGTTCCACCGTCCGACGGACGCCGCGCCGACGACGGGTGAAAAAACAAACGAGCCTTCTTTGATCGGAAGGCTCGTGTTGTGTAAACCGTTTTTACTCCTGAACCGGCGCGCTGACCGGGCAAACATCGGCGCAGCTGCCGCAGTCAATGCACTTTTCGGCGTCGATTTCGTAATGTTCTTTTCCTTCGCTGATGGCTTCCACGGGGCATTCGCCTGCGCAGGCGCCGCAGCTGATGCATTCGTCGCTGATTTTATATGCCATGAATCTGTCCTCCGTCATGATTTTTACTCATTATAGCAACACCAAGCGTGTTTTGCAACACGATATCCACCGTTTTTATTCGGTTTTTTGCGCCTCGGGATGGTTGCGCCTGCCGCCGCGGCGTCTGCGCTTGCGCGGCGCGCCCGCGGCCATGCCGTCTGCGGGCGGTGTTTGCGCGTCCGCACGGGCCGCATCGGCCGATTCCGCGGGGCGCTGCTGTCTTTGCGGCTGCTGCTGCGGGCGGTTCTGCGCGGGCTGCCGCTGCTGTTGCTGCCTGTTTGGCGCGGGCTGGCGGCTTTGCTGCTGCTGCGGTGCGGCTTGTCCGCCCTCCGCATTGCGCATGGGCGCGGCCGTCGGAGCCTGCTGCGTGCCGCCCGATTGCGTACGGCTCTTGCCGCGCCCGCCGCGCCGCCGCTTGTTGCGCTGCGCCGCGTCCATGCCGTTGCCGCTTTCCGCGCCGCCGACGGGTTCCACGTTGTTGCCGACACGCTCCGCAGGTGGCCGTTGCGTGGTTACGGACGCCTCCGCCTGCTGCGCGGGCTCGGCCGCAATCGGCTGCGGCAGCGGTTCGCCGGGCTTGGCCAGCAGGGTATAGTGGAATTCCCGCACGTCGATGGAGCCGTCGGGCAGCGTCAGCCGCACCCTGGTCTTTTCGGTGATGACGTTGTTGTCGATGGCAATGCCCATGCCGTCGGGTGTGTTGATCTCGCGGTTGAGCTTGGGCATCTTCTTTTTCATTTCCTCATAGCCCGATTGCTCGTATTGCAGGCAGCACATGAGCCTTCCGCACAGGCCCGAAATCTTCGTGGGGCTCAGCGACAGGTTCTGCTCCTTGGCCATCTTGATGGATACGGGGCGGAAATCGTCCAGAAACGTCTTGCAGCACACGGGCCGCCCGCAGGAGCCAAGGCCGCCGAGCATCTTGGCCTCGTCGCGCACGCCGATTTGCCTAAGCTCAATGCGCGTGCGGAACTGGCCCGCCAAATCCTTGACCAATTCCCGAAAATCCACGCGCTCATCCGCGGTGAAGTAGAATATCACCTTGCTGCCGTTGAACGAATACTCCACGTCCACCAGCTTCATATCCAGCCCGTGCTGCTCAATCTTTTTCTGGCACACGGCAAACGCATCGTCCTCTTTGCCGCTGTTCTGGTCGCGCATGCTGCGGTCCTGCTCGGTGGCGATGCGCACAACGGGCTTGAGCGGGGAAACGATCATCGTATCCTCCACCTCCGTTGCGCCCTGTATCACCTCGCCGTATTCCTGGCCGCGCGCGGTCTCCACGATCACGCCGTCGCCTTCCTTGATTTCAAACTCCAACGGATCGAAGTAATAAATGCGTCTGCTCGTTTTAAAGCGTACGCCGATTACCTTGGTCATAACTGCTCCTTCATATCCGACAGCCGCGCAAGCAATGCGTCAACCGTCATCTGTGGGTTTGCCCACCCCGCCAAACGCGTCTGCGCCGAGATGAACAGTTCTATGATACTCTGAATCTGCCGCAAAGTAAAGTGCCGACACAGCCGTTCGATGCGTTCTGTCTGGTCGATGTTGCAGATGCTTGCGCCGCCGACCTTTACAATCAGCGCGTCCCGAAACAGGCTTTCCCCCGCATGCAGCAAGCGCTCCGCCCGCTCGGGATCGGCCTTCTTCTTTTTGCCGTCGCTCGCCTTCTCGGAAAGGATGGCCGCGGCAGCCTCCTCAAACGGCGGCACGCCGAGCGCCGCAGCGGTGAATATCTCCATGGCGCGTTCGCGCAGCAGTTTGGCGTCCTCATCAACAAAGCTATGCGCCTTGCCGAGGATGCCGTCGGACAGCCTGGCGGCCAGCGCAGCCGTGTCCTTGTCCACGCCCTCCGCTTCCAGCAGCCGTTCCACCGCCTCGTAAGGCTGCGCGCCCACACGGTAGATCAGGCAGCGCGAGCGCACCGTCGGCAACAGCCCCGCCTCGTTGCCCGTCAAAATCAGCAGCACGTCCTTTGGCGGTTCCTCCAGCGTTTTCAAAAGCGCATTTTGCGACTGTGCGCGCATCAGGTGCGCATCGGCTATCACATATGCGCGCCGCCCGCCGTTGAAGCCCTGCGCGCCCGTGGACGCGGTCAACGCGCGCACGTCCTCCACCCCCAGCGTGCGGCCCGAAAGCTCGCTGTAGTTGGGGCAGCTTGCCAGCCGCTGTGTCTCCGCCTCGTCAAAGCAGTACCACGCCGCCGCAGATCGCGCCAGCTTGGCCTTGCCCGCGCCCGCGGGGCCCGCAATCAGTATGGCATGCGGCACGCGTCGGTTCCGTATGCATTGGATCAATGCCGTTTCCATGCGTCGCTTTTTGGGTTTCCTTTCCTATTTTTATGGTTCGCGCTTTGATTTTCTATGGTTCCCGCTTTGGTTTTGTTTTACAGGCTGCCCATTTTGGTTCCGTCCTACCGCTCCCGCGCCACCACGGCAACACAGCCGTCGTAAACGCCAAACAGCGCCGCGCCGCCCTGCGCCTGCCGCAGCAGGTATTCTACGGCCGCCTCGGTGATGCGTTCCCCGGGCATGGTGAGCGCGATCCCCGGCGGATAGACGCCGATGGCCTCCCCCGCCGTCCGATCGATGGCGTCGGCCAGCCGCACCTGTTCCATATCGGCAAACGCCGCCGCGCGCACGGATATGCGGCGTTCGGGCGGAATACCGTACACGGCCGCATCGAAGGCCAAGCGCTCCGCCCCGCGCGCGCTGCCGTACGGCAGCTGTTCCAGCGCCTCCAACAGTTTTTCGTACCACGCCGACGGGTCCTCGGGCGTGGTAATCAGCACCAGCCGCTCCGCATCCGCCATCTCGATATAGATCCCCGCGATCTCCAGGCTGCTTTGCGCCCGATACCCCGTCAGCCCGCGCGCCGTCACGTCGATGACAAGCCTTGTGCGGTCGCGCTCGTACACGCCCGCGCCGATGCGATCGGGCAAAAGCCCAAGCCCGTTGATCCGCCGAATTTGTTTGCGCAACGCGTCGATGCGGCGCACCTGCGCGCTCCAATCCTGCCGACGGCCCATGTACACCGACCAGTCCAGCGATGCCATCAGCAGGTACGACGGGCTGCTCGTTTCGATCATGCCGAGCACGCGCTGCACGGTTTCGGGCGGAATGCGGCACTCGCCCAGATGCAGGCTGGCCGCCTGGGTCAACGCGTTCATGGTTTTGTGCTGCGAGTGCGCCCACATATCCGCAAAGCCCCCGAGCCCCGTCGGCAGCACATCCGAAAACGGGAAATGCGCCCCGTGCGCCGCGTCCACCAGCAGCAATGCGCCGCGGCGGTGCGCCACGTCCGCAAGCGCGGGGATATCCGCGCAGAATCCATAATAGTTCGGGCTGGTCAGCAGCACCGCCGTCGCGCCCGTTTCCGTCAAGGCATTTTCCAGCGCTTCGGGCGTCACCATGCCCCACAGCCCCGTTTCGGCGTCCGCTGCGGGGGTGATATAATAGGTTTCGATGCCGCTGAGCGCCACGCCCGCCACGGCGGAGCGGTGCGCATCGCGCGAAAGCAGCAGCTTGTCCCGCGGCGACAGCGACAGGATCATGGCCTGCACGGCGGCCGTTGCGCCGTTGACGACAAACCACGATTGTTTGGCGCCGTACGCCTCGGCCATGCGACGCTGCGCATACAGGATGCCGTCGATCGGCCGATGCAGGTTGTCGGTGCAGCTTAGCTCCGTCACGTCCCACAGCATCAGCGCATCCTGCCAAAAGCCGCCCATGCCCCGTCCCTTGTGGCCGGGCATGTGAAAGCGCGCCGCATCGGAGCGCGCGTATGCGCCAAGCATCTCCGGCAGCGTATGACAGGTTATGCGTTCACGTTCGTCCATTGCTGCCTCAGCTTTCCGATAAATTCTTCCGTGGGATCGATCACCATCCGCCGCCCGTCCGTTAGCGTCAGCACGCAGCCGTTTCCGCGCCGCAATCCATAGTCCGCCACGCGCGCCCCGCGCGGCTTATGATCCTGCGCCATTGCCTCCAGCTCCGCCAGCGGCACGGGCACGCGCGCATGCAGGTGCGTGCCGACATACCGTTCGATGGTCAGCGTGCGGTTGGTCAATGTATAGCGATAGGATACCATCCGAACCCGATACAGGTATACGCCAAGCAGCAGCACCATAGCATACAGCGGGAGCTGCACGGCAGCGCGCGGCCAAGCAAACCGCTTGGTCAGCGCATTGCCAAGGGCCATGGCAAACAGCACGGCAGCCAGCAGTAACGCGTACAGCACGCCGTGCGAGCGGATGGCGCCCCGCTTCGGCGCCACCTTCTCCATGCAGATAAAATCCTCTATCGCGCGTTCTTCCACGGTTCTATTATAGGTTGCGCGGGCAAAAACGTCAATCAAACACGAGCAATTCGCAGCATTCAAGAGCATTTTAAAGATTTTTAACGATATTTTTCGCTAAACTCTCCTTTAGTTCATTGCAACTGTCGCCGCAATCATGTAGAATCTTTCGGTACGAACCCCGTTTGCGCAACCGCTTGGTTTCATCGCATTGGCAAGCGGGACTGCGGTACAACCGCTTCGATGCTGCGATGCATAAAACGCGAAAGGTTCGCGCATAATCGAAGTGGAAAACCAATATGATCCTCCTTAGCTCAGTCGGTAGAGCATGCGGCTGTTAACCGCAGTGTCGTTGGTTCGAGTCCAACAGGGGGAGCCACGTCGGAGCAAGCTATGTATCGCTTGCTCCGATTTTTTGCGAAAAAAATCGGAGTGCGCTTATTTCGCTGCTCCTCCTTTCCGCAAAAAGTCTCGCTTGCTGCGGCTGTTCGCTTGTAAACGCGCTCACGACGCCTTCGCCGCACTGCCAACTTTTTGCGGTTATGCCAGCGTTTGGAATGAAATATCTGTTCTGTCAACGAAAACCGCACAAGCCGCTATTGGGGCGGCTTGTGTGGCGTTTTTTTAAGTGTTCTGGATGGCTGCTTAACACGCATAGTCACATGGAATCAACTCGTCACATACTTGAGTCCGTGGCATGTAGGGCATGTGTTGTTGTCAACCAAACCTGTGCCGTGGCAGGACGGGCATTGCCTTTGCTGCGAGCCCTTGCTCTCAGAGGGCTGCTGCTTCGGGTACGGCCCCGTGTTGGCGCCTCCCGCGGGGTTTACACCGTTGCCGCTGCCCATATTCTCCCCGAGGTCCTCGTCGAGCTGATCGATGGGCGCGCCGTTGTGCGTGCCGCCGCCTTGGCTATTCTTCGTGTTCAGCCGATTCCTGAGCGGGTTGCCGGAACCGCTCCCTGCCGTACCGCCAACGGAGTTCGGGGATGCACCGCGCACCATTCCGCGCAAACTTTCCGGCACACCCGCGCAATCGCCGTTCTCCGCGCAACCGCAAACAAAGATGCACAGCAGCGCAAGCAGAATCCATAAGCAGATGATTTTGCGTGATTTTTGTTTCATAATACATTCCTCCTGTCTGACGTTATCCGAGCGGCACGGTCAGCTTGCCTGTGTAGCCAAGGGGCTTGTGGTAGCTGCCGTCGAGCCGATACATGCCCAGCCGCAACACGGCCGCCTCCGCCTCGCCCCACGTCGCCTGCTCTGTGGGATACAGCGCAATCACCGAGCGCGCGTGCGGATAGCAGTTGCCGCCAACCGTGGCGACCTTGATGCGCGCGCCGTCGGACAGCAAAAACCCGTTCGGCGCCCCCACAAAAATCAATTCGTCGGTTTTGTTGTCGCATGCAAACAGCAGCGCCTCCGCATCGGTAAACCACGCAGCGCTTTTGCCCATGCTGCGCAGCACGATGCGGTCGTTTTCAAACACAACGGGATATTCGCTTTCAGGCAGCGCCGCCGCCTGCGCCGTGCCCGCAATGGATATCGCCACGGGCTTTGCGGTGCGGTTGCTGTAGTATACCTGCAGGTATGCCGTCACGCTCTCCGCCGCGTCCGCGCCGCTTTTTAAAAGCATGTCGTTCCAATCGATGGCATGCAGCACATGATCGCCCTTTTCCAGCCGATAGAACGCCGTATGATCCAGCCGCAGCCCGTCGCACACCGTCTCCACGCCGATATGCGTCCATTTGGCGGCGTCCTTTTTTTCAATATGCAGCAGCGCCTGCGCGCAGCGCGGATCGCAATCCAACAGCACCACCTTGACGGAGGCGTCGTCCAGCAGCACCGTGCCGCCGTCATCGTACACCTGTGCATCGTCCGTGGGCGCGGCAGGGTTGATCAGCGTCTTGAATAGGGAAGCGCCAATCACCCTGTTCTTTTGGTTCAGCACCTCCACGCGCATCCGCACCTGCCGCACCTTGGCAATCTGCATGCGGGAAAATGCGTACAAATCGGCATGGAGCGCGTTTACCGTCACCTGCCGCGTTTCGCCCGCATCCAGGGTCACGTCCGCGGCGTCGGTGCTTAAAAGCCAACCGTTGACGTACGTTTCCGACAGGCGGAAGCGCACGGGCTGCTTGCCTGTGTTTTGCGCGTCCACGGTGACGGCCAGCGTGCCGTCTCCGCTTTGCAGCTCCCGCGCGGTGACGATCAGCCCGTTGCCGCTGTACAGCGTTCCCGTCAACGGCTGCGTCGCGGGCGCGGGCGCGGCAGCGCCCGCTTGCTCCCGCATATCCAGATACTTGGCCAGATCCGCGGGGAACAGGCGTCCGAACGTCCGCCGCACCTCGCGCGGGCTGTATGTGCGGTACGCAATGCCATCCTCCAGCGTATAGGGCGTATCGATTGACGGCGCCCATTGTGCAAGGCGCTTGGCCGCATCGACGCCCTCGGCAAACAGCACGGCCTCCTTGACGGCAATCACATACCCGTCGCCGTCAAAGCAGAGCATGGCGGTGCCCGCATAGTCGCTCCCGACAAAATCCAGGTAGCGGACGGAAGCGCCCTCCTCGGCAAACAATGCGCTGCCCTCGTCGGCGTAGGCCGTCGGCAACAGGCACAACATCAGGCATACCGCAATCAGGCACGCCGATATCCATCGTTTCATGTCATTCCTCCGATTCTGTTTTTATGTCCGCATCAGGCGACAGGTTCTGTTTGGGATGATATGTTTAGTATACAGGATTCGCACGCGCTCCGCTTCACCCGAAAACGCACGAAAAAGGATATGTTGCAGTGTCGATTTAGCAAGGCTTTACGGGAGCGTAATGCCCTCCAGTGCAATGAACTCCGCCAGCTCCGCGCGGCCCGCAGCGCCCGTTTTGGCAATGGCCTGGCTGATGTAGCGCTTGACGGAATTGACCGACAGCCCCATGCGCGCAGCAATTTCCGTATTGCCCAGCCCCTTGGCGGCCAGCTTTGCCGCGTGATGCTCCCGCGCGGTCAGGGAGGTGACGTAGACCATGCCGCGAATCTTTTGGTACAGCACCGCCCAGCCCGTCATCAGGCGCCTGTGCAGCTCGCGCACGGCAGCCGCGGCGGCCCTGTCCACGGCCGTCAGCCGCTCGTCCAATAGCAGCCCCAGCTCGTTTCGGTACTCCACCAGCGGGGACAACAGCCTGTCGGGCAGCGCCAGGGCAATGGCCGCGTCGATCTGCTCGGTCGCCAAATCGATCAGCCCGCGGTCGTGCAGGCCGATGGCGGTCAGCACGCGGCAATAGATTTCCGATAGCAGCGCGCCCTCCATGCGGCTTTGCGAGATCAACGGCCCGCAGATGAACGAAATGCTCGGGTCACCCTTGGAAAGCATCAGGTATTTCAAAAACAGCAGCCTTGCCAGCGGATAGCAATCCGCCGGCAGCGGATCGAAATTGCCCTGCCGAAACCACGCGGGAAAGCCGTTTTGATCGTACAGGCCGCTGTCCACATTGCCAAGCTGAAAATCCCGCAGCGCTTCCTGCACAGCCGTGGCGCAGGGCACCTTGGCCATGATGGCGCGCCCGCGCGCCCACGCGCCCGCGTCGCCATCGTACATGGCCGCCAGACACTGCACAAAGCCGCTGCCCAGCAGCACATCGGGCCGCGACGTATGCCGTATCAGCCCCTCGGCCAGCGCCTTGGCACGCTCGTTTTCGCAGCGGAAATAGGCAAGCTGCGCGGCAAAGAGCGTCTGCGCCTCGGCGTCGGCCGCCAGCGACGCCGTTACCAAATCGCCGCTTCCGGGCACGGAAAGGAGCGTGGTCATCACAAGCTGCGGGCATTGGCGCGGAAGCGTGTGAAAAATCGGCTGCGCCTGCCGCGCGCGGCGCGGGTCCTGCGGCTTTGGCGCGTCTTCGGGGATCATCCACGCAACGCCGTACTTCTTTGCGCCGCTAATTCTGCCCTCGTGCAGCAGCCGCTGCACCTGCCGCGGCGTCACGTTCCATTTTGCGGCCGTCTCTTTGGCAGACAGGTATTCCATGCAATGCCCCTCGCTGTTCATCCGAATACGCTTATTATAGTCGTTTGCGCGACCTGTTTCAACTGCCCAAAATGCAAATCATAACAAAAAGATAACAAAAAGCGGGCGTGGCCGACCTTTCCCTTTTCGGCACGGATGATACAATAGATGTATGACATATTCTGTCAAGGAGGGCGCGGCATGGCAAAAAACCGTATTTTGATTGTGGAGGACGATGCGGCGATTGCGGAAAGCATTGCGCTCAACCTCGATCTGTCGGGGTACGATTATCTTGTCCTCGGCGACGGGCAGGATGTCGTCGATCTTTTGTGCCGCGACCACTCCTTTGACCTGGCGCTGCTGGACGTGATGCTGCCCGGGTTGGACGGCTTTCGGCTGATGGAACACATGCAGCGCTGCGGCATCCCCGCGCTGTACCTGACCGCCAAGGCGGACGTATCGTCGCGCGTCAAGGGCCTGCGAAACGGCGCGGAGGATTATATCGTCAAGCCGTTTGAAATGCTGGAGCTGCTGGTGCGCATCGAAAAGATCCTCGACCGCACGGGCAAGCTCAACGCAATCCTGCGCTATCGGGACATCACCGTGGATACGGCCAGGCGCACCGTCACAAAGTGCGGCGCACCCGTCGCCCTGCAGCCGCTGGAATTCGAACTGCTGGCCAAGCTCATCAAGTTCCGAAACTGCACGCTTCCGCGCGAAAGGCTGCTCAACGAAATCTGGGGCATTGATTTCATCGGCGGCACGCGCACGGTAGATATCCATATCGCGCACCTTCGGCGCAAGCTCGGCCTGTCCGACGCCATCGTTACCGTATCCAAGGTTGGCTATCGGCTGGAGGCGTAACCCATGAAGCTCAGAACCAAGCTCACGGCCCTCTCCATCCTGCTCATCGTGCTGGCCGTTGCCATCTGCTGCACGCTGATACTCACCTTTGCTTGGCAAAGCGAGCTGCAGGGCGTCACTGAGGCGGGCTTAGCGGATTACAACCGCCTGTACGAAGCCTTTGTGCACGCGGCCGTTGCCGACCTGCCGACGAAACCGACCGTGCGCAGGAGCTTTCTGATTGCCAAGTTCCGCGCCCTCGACGGCGCGCGGGCGTTTTCACTGCGCGCGGGCGACGATTATCTGTATAACAACCTCGGCTTCGACGTGGAGCGCTTGCTTGCCGCGGAAGCCGACAGCACCGATATCGATGACCGCACGGTGCAATACAAAACCGCGCGCGTCAACGGGGCCGACTATTTCCTGGTTCACGGGATGCTTTCCACGGAGTTTGGCGACTACGATATCTCCCTTGCGCGCGACATGACCGCGGCGACCGACGGCATTCGGCGGCTTGCGGTCAAGTGCATCGCGGCGGGGCTGTCGGTCATGGCGCTGGCGGCGGCGGTCATGTGGCTGATCGTTTGGCAAGCCCTAACGCCCATACAGCGGCTGAAGGCGGGGGCGGCGCAGCTTGGGCAGGGCCGATACGAAAACCGCATCGCCATGCAGGGCAACGATGAGCTGGCCGAGCTGGCCAAGGATTTCAACAGCATGGCCGACGCCGTAGAAGCCAACGTCAGACAGCTCCACGAGCGGGCCGAGCGGCAGCAGCTATTCATCAACGACCTCTCGCACGAGTTGAAAACCCCCGTCACCTCCATCCTGCTCAACGCCGAAACCCTGCTTAACCGAAAGCTGCCGCCGCAAGCCGCACACCGCGCGCTGGAACGCATCTTCGATCAGGGCACATGGCTGGAAACGCTCTCCCAAAAGCTGATGACGCTGGTGCTGCTGCAGGGCGACATTCCTATGCAAACGGAAAGCGTGCCAATGCTTTTAGACGCAGTGCGCGCCGCCACCGAGCAGGCGCTTGCGGCGCAGGGCATGGCGCTCACCGTCGACTGCACCATGGATACGCTGGAAATGGACTTCGATTTGATGCGCTCCGCCCTGGTCAACCTTGTGGAAAACGCGCGCAAGGCCTCCCAAAACGGGCAGACCATCGCGTTGTGCGCGCACGCAGGCGTTATCGCCGTCACCGATTGCGGCAGCGGCATCCCGAAAGCGGAGCTTGCGCGCGTAACGGAGCCGTTCTACATGGTGGACCGTTCGCGCAGCAAACGGCATGGCGGCACGGGGCTGGGGCTTGCGCTGGTAGCGCGGATTGCCGCAGCGCACGGGGCCGCGCTCTCCGTGGAAAGCGCCGTGGGCGAAGGCACCACCGTGCGGCTGACTTTCCCGCCGCGCGCATGATAACAATTTGATAACCGTTTGGCAACGACTTTGCTGCGATTTGGTGCGATACTGCCCTTACATTACGAAAGGGGTAACAACCATGAAAAAGATATGCTCCCTCCTGCTTGCCATCGCACTGCTGGTTTCCCTTGCCGCATGCCAAGCCGAAGCCGAGGCCGTCACGCCCGTCAAAAGCGATATGGAACGCATGGCGGACAACGCCATGCAAGCGCCCGCAACCGCTCCGACCGAGGCGGACGGGGACGCCTCCGCCGCGCTGGCCGCGCTGCTGGGCGCGCCAACGCGCTATCAGGCCGAGATCGTCCACACGGATGAACGGCTCAGCATCGTTGCCGACGCAAGCGTGCATGTGCCCAACGTCCCCGCCATGCCCATTGCACGCATCCGACCGATACAGTTTTCGCAGACTGTGGTGGACGCGCTGTTTGCCACATTCTGCGGCGATACGGTCATGTACGATACCACCGTCAGCGGATTTACGCGCGCAAGGCTGGAAAAGAACATCGAAATGTACCAAAAGCGCGTGGAGGAGAAAAGCGGCGGTGAAAAGGAGTCTGCGCAGCGCATGCTGGACGCCCTCGAAGCGGAGCTTGCCACCATACCGACCGATCTTTCCCAAATGGTCTCCGATGGCATGCTGCAAAAGCGCAATCTCAACACCTTCAAGCCCAATATCGGCAGCTACATGGGCGTGTATGCGCTGGAGCTGCCCAACGCCGCATGGGGCGAAAGCAACGGCAAGGAATTCTACGTCAGCAACGACATGCTCACCATGGACTACGCGGACGAAAGCGTGGACTGGAGCGAGGAGATCGGCGCAAATTTCTCCTATACCGCCCCGCGCGAGCGGGTCACCGCCGCAAGCTACAACATCATCGGCAGTATCATCGCTGACGAAACAACCGTGCCCGCACAAGCGGCGGGCAGCCTGCAAACCACGCCCGCCGAGGCGCGCGCGCTTGCCGAAGCGGCGGCAGCCAAGCTCGGCTGTGATCTGGTTTCCGATATGGTGCTGCTGGAGGAGAAGCACTATTTTACCGAGGATCAGCCCGTCGGCGGGGAAACGGGCGCAGGATTGACCGTTGCGGACGGTCAGGAAAGCGTGCCGAACGATTACTGCTATGTGGTGACCTTCGGGCAATCCGTCAACGGCGTGCCCTGCCGCAGCGTGTTTGAAGCGCTTGGCAACAACGCAAAGACCGAAACGGGCGAAACGCCCACCTGGTTCTATCCCGTCGTCGAGTGCACCGTGGACGATCTGGGATTGCAGGGCTTCTCCTGGCGCGCGCCCTTTGAAATGACGGAACTGGTGACAGATCACGCCGCCCTGCTGCATTTTTCCGATATCTCGGCCATCTTTGCACGCATGATGGAGGAGCAGAGCCGCGAATCCCTCAGCTATGATTATCTGGTGAAGCAGGAGGTGCGTGTCACGCATGTGCGGCTTTCGCTGCAGCGCATCACCGAGGAAAACGCCGTGGACGCGGGGCTGCTGGTGCCCGTGTGGAACTTTTACGGCTACTGCATCAATACCTACGACGACGGCCACGCCATCGATTCGTCCACCCATTCGGAGCGGCCGCAGTCGCTGTTGACCATCAACGCGCTCGACGGTGCCGTCATCGACGCCTACATCGGCCACTGAACCTCAAAGCAGGCCACCGACGGGCACGGAACCTCCGTGCCCGTTTTTTGCGTGCCCGCAATTTTTCTTATACTCTCCCTCCGATTCCCAAAAAACAAATCATCTTTGACTTTGCACAGTCTGTATGCCATAATAAAAAAGGGTGATTTCATGTCAAGAAAAACCGCAGCCACGATTCTCATCTGCATTTCGGTTGTTTGTATCATACTCGGTTTGGTCTTTTTAGGCGTCGGCTTTAACAAAATTACAGAATACCACAATCCTGCCTATGGTTCGGGCACCAATGCATATGTAGGCGGTGACGGATATAATTATATCATTAACGGCACCTATTTTACAGGATATGCCGTCATCGGTATGGGGTGTTTTATCATCTCAGCCATTACGTTGTCGGGCGCTTTCATTTTCCTGACAAGCCGCAATGATAACGCGGAATCAATGCTTTATAAAAAAAGGAACAACTTGCCACCAATTTGAGTCGCTTTGGGAGTAAACGATTATGAATGGTCGATACACAATACTGACAAGCGGGTATGACAGGCTAAGCTATATTGAAGGATGCCCCGCTGCGCTTGCGCGTTTTCAACTGCTTCTGGATACGATGACTGACAGCGTGTTGTTGCAGTTGAAGTTTCGGAATATCGGTTGCGAAGAGCTCATTGCGGTTTATGTTGATATCATGTGCTTTGACTCCGACGGCGGGCAAATGCCCGATATCGTTCATTACAAATATCATGGCGTCTCTGCAAAGCCGGCTGCATACTTCGGCGGCGATTATGCCATTCCGCTTCATAGCAGCATGGTGCGCAAAGTTGAAATCAGTATTGTAAAAACAGTTTGCATTTCCGGACGCATTTGGGAAAACACCCTTGGGCAAAGCTTTACCGAATTGCCCACCCAACCTTTTTTCCAAAATATGTATCATCGGTCGCTTTCCGAGCAATTCGCAAGGGATTATGACAATGCCTCAGAGTATTGTCTTTTAGATCATCAGCGTTCTATCAACAACAGGTTAGAGCAGGAAAAGAGGATTCATCAAATGAAGAAGATACTGTTCGTATTGTTAACTCTGCTTCTATTCACATCACTAGTGGCATGTGACACGCCAACTTCAACAACACTATTACCAACGCTTACACCGACAGAAACTGGAACGGCTGGCATTGTGACCTTTGCCGACTCAACACTTGAGTCGCTAGTACGTGGTGCCATAGGTAAGCCCAGCGGCGATATTACGGTCGCCGAAGCGAAGACTGTTACCAGTTTAAACCTCGCTTTTGCGGATTGGCAGAAATACGTATCTGAAAGCGAACCGATAAGCAGCATTACCGGATTGGAGCATTTTACAAGTCTTGAAAGCCTTGATCTATCCGGTAACACAATCACCGATCTTGCACCGTTGTCCTGTCTGACCAACTTAAAAGCATTGATACTCACCGGCTGCCTTGCAGTAGATTATACTCCCCTTTCTAGTTTAACAAACCTGCGTGTCTTGATTCTGAATCGTTCCGCAATTGCAGACTCTACACCACTATTAGCGCTCACCAACCTGAATTGTCTATTTCTTGAGGGCAGTCAGATTAAGAACTACTTGCCCCTTGCGGATATACGCGCATCTCTCGAACTAGCCGATTTTGATGTGGCTTTCACACTTGCTGAACTTGGCTTTGCCTTCAATGATAATGATAAACTGGCGTTATATGAGTCGGACAAGTATGACATACGCATCAATCATGACGAATGGGGTGCACCACCGCAGCCAGATTGGCAGAATTGCATACGTGTGGTCACCGGGGCGGAGAGTGGTTATAAGAATGCCATCGGTTTCTATCCTGCACATAACGCCTATGTCGTGTGGATGTTTAATCCAAGTACAGAGGAAAATTATACCTATGTCTATGATGTCACAGCAAACAACTTCGGTTGTGAACATGCAAGCATGGAGACAATTGTACGGACGGCGTTCGACGTTGTGGATGATAAAGACGTACTCCTTACCCCCTTTGTACTATTTGACAACATCATTCAGGAGGCGTTAGGAATTCCTATCGAAATTCTTTACGGCATGCCCTTTGACGAGAATATTGCACTGCGATCCTCGACTGCTATCAACGCGGATTCATCGAAAGAAGCGACCGGCCAATTGCCGCAGCAACCGACAGTAGTCGGAAGCGGCAACACCGCAGCTAACCTTTTCATGCGAATCGACGATATCACTGCAGGAATTGTAGCTCGGCAAGGAGATTTACTATGTTTCGGAAACCTTGAGGATGATGATCGTTTGTATACAACCACACGAAACAGTGGTAAGGATTTGACGCGGCTTCTCGACGGAAGTGTATCAACCGTCAACGTGTTAGAAAATACCATCTATTTTTGCTACAAAGAAGATGATTTTTCCATCCATTCGATTAACATAAACGGAGAGAATTTGACAAAATTGGTACATGGTCCCTGCTATGATCTCTCGTTTTCCGATGGATGGCTTTACTATCGGACGAATGATGGTATCTTCAAATTACCTGCCTTAGGAGGCGAACCAACGCTTTTGTTGGAAGGAAAATATCGCTGTGTCTACTCCTCTGGTGGCTGGGTTTATTACCTAGAGGATAACGAAGGTGGTGGCTTATGGCGCATCCCCAATGTGGGAGGTGAACAACAACCGCTCCTGACCAACCATCACGCATTATTCTATGCCATACAGGATGATTCTCTCTACTGCTTGATCGACGGTGGAGACAGTGTGGACGTCATTCGCATGAAGCTGGATGGTTCGGAACAGGTACAAGTTTTTTCTGCGAATGGAAAAGTAGATTCCATTAATATCAGTGGCAACCGTCTGCTGATCGTAGAACCATCAAAGGATGGGGTCAACAATGTCATTATCGTTTGGAATCTGGAAAAAAACACCATTGAAAATGTAATCGAAGATCTGACCAGTCCATGTGTTTGGTGCTTCGAATCGGATATGTATTATCTCATCGGAGGGAGTCTTGTACGGAATAATCTGGACACCGGAGAAATTGTCTCCATCACCCAATAAATCTCTTGTGACCCAGCCTATAGTCCTGTTGGTATGACACCCTCAATAAAATACTCCGCCTTAGCCAGTGTTATCCCGTGAAACTGGCGGTACACCTCCCACTGGTCGAGCAGAGCGCCAAGAGGCATGAGCCAATCTTGTTCAGCGCGACATTGAGCGCTTTCTCTTTCTCTTCGCCCATTTCCACGACAACGCATTCGACCTCAGTTACGCCGATATCGATCAGCACCTTCAAGCGCTGGTGTCCGCCGACGACGTTTCCGGTGGTCTTGTTCCAGATGACCGGTTCCACATACCCGAACTCCGACAAGGATCGCTTCAGCTTCTCGTATTCCGGGTCGCCGGGCTTCAAATCTTTACGAGGATTGTAATCCGCCGGGGCGAGCTTACCGACCGGCAGTGATTGAATGACCATTCTGCTTTCCTTTCGACACGATTTTTCGTAAACCCGCTTGCGCCGCCGGGAGATTGCCCGCGAGCGCCTGCCCACGCAGCGTCTTGCGCTGCTGGCTCGTCAGCCGGTGATACCGAAGCGAATGGATAAACGCCTGTACTTCGTCCATACTTATTTCCCCCTTCGCGCGGTCAGCAAGCGCTCCATAACGTCGTCCTGCGGATTTGCGCCAGTGTAGTCAGCGGCACAGTTTTCTTTCACGATCTGGAAGATCTCATACCAGAGCCGGTTTGTTTGCGCCATGTAGTTTTGGCTCATAGCCACATACGGAGACTGGATCGCATTACCCGTCGTTGGATGCTTTGCGAGGAACCCGTATTCCGTGATCGCCGCTTCACACTGAATCCAGCGCGCAGCGCTCATAGCGTATCGCTCCAGCACCTGCGGGGAGACGATGTTTGCGCAACCGCGTTCGTTCAGCCAGCTCCAGGTCCGCTCATAGATCACCGACGCAATGAGCGGCTTGCCGTCCTTCTGAACGGCAGACAGCATCTCCTGCGGCGGCGGCATATTCACGCCATGGAAATCGCTGGCACCGGGGAATTCGACAACGGTCAGCTTTCGCTTGCCGGGATTTCCATCCAGCACTTTTTCCGCCAGCGGTTTCGGCGGTCTGCCGCCTTGTCCGGCCGCTGGGCCTCGTCTTCCCATGTGCGTTTCCTCCTGAAAAACTTATGGGGCTATTCCCCTAATAACTTTCGCGAAAATTTACACGCGACCCGACCGCGTTGCACAAAAATGAAAGCTGTGGAGATTGATATACCCCACGGGGGTAGTTTTCGCGTTCTCTATTGATGTTTTTTGTTGTTGCTGCCGATCGTAATGCTGGAATGGCAGCTCTTGCACAACGCCATGAGATTTCCCGCGTCGTGTGTGCCGCCGTCTGCCA
Source organism: uncultured Oscillospiraceae bacterium (assembly GCA_964600225.1). GTDB lineage: Bacteria > Bacillota > Clostridia > Christensenellales > CAG-138 > CAZRIT01. Next base: position 18,921 of record CAZRIT010000035.1, read on the forward strand.
GCGTTAGGATGTGATGCACTTCCTCGGCGGGTGTCAACCTGCCTTCGATTTGACATTGCTCGCAAAGCGGATGCGCCTGAATATATTGCGCACGGATTCTCCGCCATGCTCGACCGTAACGTTGACTGGTGTCAGGGTCGCGCTGATATTTGTTGTAATGATGCTTGGCAATCTGCCTGTGCTCGTCACAGTACCGACCGTCGGTCAGCATCCCGCAGCCCGGATAGGAACAGGGACGCTTGGGTTTGTAAGGCATCTCAATCCTCCAAAGGAAAGCAAAAGAGCCTCCGCGTTCGGTGCGAAGGCTCTCAATCCATCTTTTGCAATTGTATTATCTCACAGGTACTATGGTGTGGTTCAATGCTTTTTAGTGCGGACTTTTGAAAGAAATTTGTTCCAGCGCTGAATTGTGCAACTCATACAATCTGCGCAGGCTATACCCTGTGTCGACAGCAATCTCTTCCCAGCGCTTAAAGCACAGGTATCGCAATTCCAACAGCGTCTGGTACTCAGGGTT
>CAZRIT010000036.1:0-5308 GCA_964600225.1 uncultured Oscillospiraceae bacterium
GAGCATTCGGTTCATACCCGGAGTGTCATTGGTTCGAGTCCAATCGCCGCTACCACGAAAGAACGGTAATTTTGATAGAAAGTTACCGTTCTTTTTCTTTGCCCGAAAAGTGCCTATTTATAGGCGTTTCTTGGCCATTAGGGTGCAAAATGAAACCGCCGCAGCGCAATGGAGAAGCGGTTTTCATGCGTTTGAGGACGTTTAAAACTTGAAATACGAAGACAATTCCCGAGCTATCGTTAAACTTATGCTCCGCAAGTATTGGCGTCTTGATGATCTTGCTGGGGAATATTTTTCTTCATCCCCTTGCGAAGCTATTGGGCTCTACGCCGCAAATCCATGACGAAGCAATCAGCTATCTATGGTATATTGTTACCTTTTCGCCGTTCCTCCTGTTCAGCTTTTTACTGGGCGGCCTTGCAAGAAACGATGGGCGTCCAAAGCTGGCAATGTTCGCGCTTGCCTTTGGTTCCGTTTCCAACATCGTGCTTGATTATGTGTTCATGTACCCGCTCAATATGGGGATTGCCGGGGCAGCACTGGCAACGGCGCTCGGCCCGATCTTCAGTGTGTTAATCCTTCTTCCGCACTTTTTGATGAAAAAAGGAAACCTGTACTTCGCTGGATTTCGAATTTGTTTCCACGATATACAGCGCATTTTTACGTTGGGTTTCCCTGCCTTCATTATGGAGTTTACCATCGGCATGGAAATTTTCGTTTATCGAGCTGCTTGGAAGCATGCGCACCCCCATCGTTATTTTTCACCCCCCTGCTCTCATTTGAACCCCCTAAAAGCAAGGGGGTGCATTTCTATCAATACTAGCGTTCTTTGCCACGTCGGAGCACGCGATATGCAGCTGCTCCGACGCTTCGCTGCCAACTCTTCGCGGTGCGCCTGCGAGCGGGAAATATCTGTATTGTCAACAACAAGTCGATGCCAACGCGGCGCATATCCGCGTCCGTTCTGACGGCGCAATCCGCAGAGATGAAGTCAGGCAGCTCTTCCAGCTTATGCTCGGAAACCACCGTCTCATAGAAATATTTGATGCGGTCTTTGTTGTTCATGAATAGATCCCTTCGATTTCCGATTTTCGTGCTGTCAGTATACCATCCCTTTGCACCCTCCCGCAATGCCTTGGAATCAATCACCAAACATAGCGCGGGAACGTCCAAAGCCGCTCTTGCTCCCCTTTCGGCCGCTTCGCGCCACAATGCGCAATCGGTGCGCTGCTCCGCTCATGTCGGCCGTCCGTTTCTCGGCTTGCCGAATATGCTTTCAGCCAAGGCGTCGATGTCGGCCGCAGGCTCGGCATGGCACGAACGCACCGTGATTTTGATCAAATTGCGGTGCTTTTTCTTTTTTGCCGCGCGCGGGCATGGTATCATGTATCATATGCAAGGGCGCATCGCGCAACAGATCGGTATGTACGGAGGAGCATATGGAAATCATCGATCAAACGACATGGAATCGCAAAGAAGCCTTTGAACTGTTTTCAAAGATGGATTATCCTTTCTATTCCGTCACGATTCCAATGGATGTAACCAATGTGAAAGCAAAGTCCAGGGAGAAGCAGGTTTCTTTCTATTATCTGATGGTTTGGCTGTGTACAAAGGCACTCAATTCCGTTGCGCAGTTTCGGCTGAGAATCCGTGACGATCAAATTGTTCGCATCGATCAGGTGAATCCCAGCTTTACCGATATGCGCAAAGGAGAGGAACAGTTCCACATTATTTCCATGCCTTGGGAGGAGGACGCCATTGGCTTTTGCCAACACGCAAAGCGCCGAAGCGAAAACTATGTGCATTTCATCGAAGGGCTCGCCGAAAACGATGCGCTGGCCTACTTTTCCTGCACGCCCTGGTTTGATTTTACAGCGCTGACAAACGAGCACAGTTTTGATAAGGACGATCTGATTCCCAGACTGGCATGGGGCAAATACCATGCCGAAAACGATCGGCTTTGGCTGCATATGTCCATCGAAGTCAACCACAGAATGATCGATGGCTTCCACATCGGCTTGCTGAAGGACGCCATCGATGCACAAATCGCATCGCTCGACGGCATGCGGTAACGCGCATAAAAAGCTGTTTGGAACCGTTTCCCCCGCCTCGCATAGTATGAAGAAACGATACGAAACGGGGAATGCGCCATGTTGGAACGTTTTCAAAATATATCCGTCCTGTCCGTGCTGCGCGAACGGCCCGCCGCCCTTGGAAACATCAAAGGCGACGCGGGGCATCCGAAGCTCCACGGGACGGTGCGCTTCTTTCCGTACCGAAGCGGCACTGTCGTGCTGATGCAGCTTTGGGGACTTCCGCACGATCCTGCGCCCTGCGCCGCCAATGTGTACGCCATCCACCTCCATGACGGGGGCGCCTGCGCGGCCAACACGGATATGCCCTTCTCCGCCGCGGGCGGGCACTATAGCCCGAAAGACTGTCCGCACCCTGCGCACGCGGGCGACCTGCCGCCGCTGTTTGGCAACCAGGGCTATGCATGGCAGGGCTTCTATACGGAGCGGTTTACGCCGCGCGAGGTCATCGGAAAGACCGTCATCGTCCACAACCAACGGGACGATTTCAAAACCCAGCCCGCGGGCGATGCGGGCGGGCGCATCGGCTGCGGCGTGATACAGGCCGCGCTCTGACGCAGTTTTTTCATCAACCCGCTCAGTCCTCGCTCAGGATGGTGGTCGGGCTCGCATCGGATACAAAGATCATCCCGTCGTAGAGCGTCGCAGGCGGCTGGAATATGCGATAGCTGGGCGGCAACAGACGCATGTACCAGCCATACCCCTCGCCCAGAGAGCCCATATAGGTATAATCGGAGATGGTTCCCGCCAGCGCGGCGGTTTCGGGCACCTTGGCAAAATCCAGCCAGCAGATATCCAGCCCCGCCCGCTGCGCCGCCTTGGCCAGCGGATCGTGGGAGTAGAACACCTGATTGGTGCGCTTGCCATTGGGCCTTGGCATATTGCAGCGGGTTTTGTAAAAATCGGTTCCTATGGCATAGTAGCTTTCGCCCAGCTCGTCCGACAGCAGCTTGCCCATGGCGTCATAACTGCCCCACTTGGCAATGTGGCCGTTGTGCCCGCTGATCAATATGCGCTCATGCCCAAGCGCAGCTTCCTGCTCTAAAATCCATTGAACGCTCTGCGCCATGAACGCATCCCGCAGCAGGGCATAATCCGCATCGGTTCCGCCCTGCAGCGAAAGGTTTTGCAGCAGCATATCCGCAAAGTGTACGGCCTGCGCGGTCGCTCCCTTGCTTTCCAGTTCGGCTTTAACGCGAGAGATGGTATCCGTCCGTGCGGCGGAATCATATGCACCGCTCCAGCCCGCATCATCGACAAGCCTCTCCAATTCCGCGGTATCCGCCCCCGCCGCCTTGCAGGCTTCCACCAGGAAATCGAAGCTATAGGCGCACCGCTGCATATCAAAGCCATAGAAACGCAGATCCTCGCCCTGCGCGGCAGTATCGTTGTATTCGCGCATGTAGGCAATCAGTTCGGCCATCTCCTCCGTGCGATAGATGGCAAAGCCGATGGCCGCCGCAGCCTCGCGGGCCGTGCCGTCTCCGCCGTGGATGTAACGGTTCACCTGTTCACATCCGCCATAATCGCCTTCCAGCGCGAACGCCCGCACGCCGTACCGTTCCACCATGATGCGAAACACATCCAACTTGAGCTGCTGGAACTGTGCGTTCCCGTGGGTGGCCTCGCCCAAAGCGATGACGCGCACATAATCGGGGATGGCAATATCCTCAACCGTCCCCACATAAGCGGCAAATTCTGCGGGGTCTGGGCTATCGCCCGTGCCAAAGCCGCCAAAGCGCGTGAAAATCAGCGCGGCGAGCGCCAGTATACCAAGCAGTATCAGCAGGATGCGCCACACCACGGCGCGCTTCCCGCCTTTTTTGCGTTGTGCTTTTTGCTCCATGTTCGTTTCCAAACCTGCCATGTCTGCGTTCCTTTCAAATTCCCCATTGATCCGATCGCCAGTATACCACTCCCCCGCCCCCGCCGCAACGGCTCGGCATCTCCCGCAGCACGCTAGCACGGCAAGCTTGGCGGCGTGCAGTAAGCGCGATCAGGGCGTTGCGCAGCACAACAAAAGCGGCAGACCGCGAGGCTGCCGCTCAGCTTTTGTGCGGATACCCGCACATGCAATTGCTTTGGAGTTACTTTACTTTGTAGTTTTCGTACGGCAGCGGCATCCAGTATTCCCGCGCGCAGTCCTCGCACAGAACCCACTCTTCATCCGCGGTCATATCGTAATACGCCTTTTTGGTGACTGTGTCACATTCGTAGCAGGTGTATTTCTTCCCGCCGCATGCCATACACATGGAAACCACAACAAAGCAGAGAACCAACAAAATACTCCTTTTCACGGCACATCCCCCAATTTTCTTTTCTTTTTGTTTGGCTTGGTCATCATTCGGCGAATATCGCCTCTATGAGGATTATACCGCTCATTTGTTACTGCGTCAAGCGGCAGATTGGCACACAAGATGTAACAATCGCACGTCTGCAACGCCTCCGCCGCACTGCCGCAACGTCACGGTTTTTCGATATACGCCGCCGTGTACGGGCACCAAACCATACACTTGAGGCATAATGAACAAAGCTTGCGAACCATGATTTCCTCGCGCGTGGCAGTGATGCGCCAGGTCGTCCCGAGCAGGGCTTTGTTTGGGCACACGTCCACGCAGATGCTGCAATCGCCGCATTGCGGCGCCTGAATCGGTTTGCTTTCCGTTACAAAGGGCGCGGCGGTCAAGACCTTGCCCAGCATCAGCGCGCAGCCGTATCGGGGCGTGACCAGCAGGTTGTTTTTGCCGATGAACCCCAGCCCCGCCCTGAGCGCGACGGTCTTGTGCGGCAGCACCCCGGTTTTCAGCTTGCCGATGCTTGGATACCCCTCCGCCGTCAACTGCTCGGCCAGCTTGACCGCGAGCACATCCATTTTGCGCTCGGTGTTAAGCACCTCTTTCCGCTTCGGTTCCTGCCCCGCCTTCATCGTGGCGATATACTCCCGAGACAGCGCCTTGCCAAACAATACGGCGCACGCATAGCCCGCGGTCATCTCGTCAGGCAGCGTGGAAACATCCACAAAATACACAAAATCCGCGCCGCTGTCCCTGATGCGCCGCTCCCATATGCCGTTAAGCTCCATGCGGGCCGCCACTTTTTCCATATGCAAGTTGTCACTTTCCGAAGAATCCATGCTCTTTTTATATAACTATATCATTCGCGCGGCTTGCGTTCAACCTTACGCACCCCCCCCTGTACGGCTTGCGCTTGATGCC
>CAZRIT010000036.1:5318-19264 GCA_964600225.1 uncultured Oscillospiraceae bacterium
ACCCGCTTCCCGTCGCGATCGGTCGCCGCCGCGGCAATACTTGTGTTAGCCATGCCGTCGCCTCCTATCACGCGTTCGCCCCGCGCATGGATTCCGCAAGCGCCCGAAAGGCCTTCCCAAGCTCCTTCGGGCTGCCCGACAGGCCCTCCGCCCGCTGCATAATGCGCTGCAAGGCCGCAAGATCCTCCTGTATGAACAGCTCGCACAGATATCGCTTCATCCGCCCGTCGTTGTAGCGCGCCAGCGCCGTGGTCAACAGCTCCGCACGCGCCGCATACGCCCGATACCACGGCTCAAACCCGTGCGCGGCAATTTCCGTACAGGTGCGCTGCTTGACATGGTTGGTGTTCAGATCGCTGAAATCGCCCATCCTGCCCAGCCGCGCGCAGGGAAACCCGTCGCACTGCCCGCAGTGGGAAAGCTGCTTGTCCCGACAGCATCGGTGCACCTTGCACGGGTCGGTATAGTACCCGTCGTGGGAGCACCCGGGGCAGCGGCTCTTCCCCTCCGTGCGGTATCGGGTGCACAGCGCGCATGGCATGCCGCAATAGCCGTAAGCATAATCGGTCATCGTTCCATCCCCTTCTGTGGCATATCGCTCGAATTTGCACGCCTTACCTAGGCACACCGTGCAAATCCGAACCACGGTTTGCATGGTGTGCCTAACCGTTCGACGGATGCGCGTGCCGATGCCCCGCAATCCGCGCGTGCGCGTGCGTATGCGCCGCGGCTTCCTCCTGCCCGTCGTGCGCATGGGGATGCGCATGGACGTGGGCGTGCGCATGCGTGTGCACCAGCTCTCCGTGCCGATGCGCATGCGTATGGACGTGCATATGCCGATGCATATGCTGCAGCGCCGTCGTATCGTTGAGCATGAGGACGGTGGCCACGATCATGATCAAAAGCGCAACGTAAAACTGTGCGCGCGGGCGCTCGCCCAGCAGCGCCATGCTAAACGCCACCCCGAGAAACGGCGCAATGGCATAGTAGCCGCTGGTTTTGGCCGCGCCCAAGTCCTTTTGCGCCAGAATGTAAAAGTTGATGCTCAGGCCGTATGCCACAAAGCCCAGCGCCAGCGCGGCAAACACCCAGCGGGCGGCGGGCAGCGGTTCCCCCGACAGCCGCGCGATCACAAGGCTTCCCAGGCCCGAAAAGCAGCCCTTGATGGTGACAATCTCCACGGAGCTTTTGCTGCTGAGCTTCCTGGTGCAGTTGTTTTCAAAGCCCCAGCAGATGCATGCGCCCAGCACAAACAGCGCGCCCTCGTCGATCACAATCGTATCCGTGCCCTCAAAGCCCAGCAAAACGCCCGATAGCGTAACCAGCGCAATGGCAACCCAAAGCCTCGGCGAAATCGCCTCCCGAAACACCACCAGCGCAATCACCGAGGTGGCAACGATTTCAAAATTATTGAGCAGCGATACGCCCGACGACGTTGTACGCGCAATGCCCAGCATCAAAAGAATCGGCGCGGCAATGTCCAGCACGATCATGGCGACGGTATACGGCAGCTCCTTTTTGGTCAACGGCTCCTTCACAGCGCATCCGCCCAGCATGCCGACCGCCAGCCTGTACGCCAAAAGCCCGAAGCCCGCGCCCAGATAGAGCAGCGCGGCCATCATCGTCGGCGCCACATGGTTGAGCAGCAGCTTGGACAGCGGCACGTTGACGGCATACAGCGCGGCGGCCAATATGGCAAACAGCGTTGCGGCGCGTTGTTTTTGCATCACAGTCCTCCTTGCGATATCCCCCCAAAATCGTCGGGAAGTGTGTCAAGCTATTCTATGTTTAGTATATCATCCCGCCCGCTCCCTTTCAACGGGAATCCGCCGCCGAACGCTGCGCCCCAAGCCCATGCCAAAGGGCCGCCCCGCAGCGCGGCAGGGCGACCCATGTGTGGATGTATTACGGTTGTTGCTCGAAGGCATCGTCCGCAAAGGGCAGGTTCTGCTTGCGGCGCGTGCGGATGCACTCCGTCAGCAGATACTCAATCTGGGCGTTAACGGAACGGAAGTCGTCCTGCGCCCAGGCGGCGATGGCATCGTACAGCTTGGGCGAGAGCCTAAGCGGCACCTGTTTTTTGCGCTCGTCGTCCATAGCCTCAATACAGCGAACCGGAGTTGACCACGGGCTGCGCATCGCGGTTGCCGCACAGCACCACCAAAAGGTTGGAAACCATGGCGGCCTTGCGCTCCTCGTCCAGCTCCACAACGTTATTTTCGCTGAGCCTTGCAAGCGCCATCTCCACCATGCCCACCGCGCCCTCGACGATCATCTTGCGCGCGTCGATGAAGGCGGAGGCCTGCTGCCGCTGCAGCATCACCGCGGCGATTTCGGGCGCGTACACCAGATAGGTAATCCGCGCCTCGATCACCTCCAGCCCCGCTTCGCCCACCTTCTGCTGGATCTCATCGCGGATGCGCGCGGCCACGATCTCGCTGGAACCCCTGAGGCTCCCCTCGTCGGCAATGCCGTCGCCCGTGGTATCCACGTTGGGCGTAAAATCGTAGGGGTAGATGCGCACGATGTTTCGCAGCGCGCTGTCGCACTGCAGGGACAGGTATTCCTTGTAGTTATCCACGTTGAACGCGGCCTTGGCCGTATCCACCACGCGCCACATCACCGCAATACCAATCTCCACGGGATTGCCGAGGCAATCGTTGATCTTTTGCCGATTGTTGCTGAGCGTCATGATCTTGAGCGATATCTTTTTGCTCGCCAGCTCCACGTTCGCCCCCGCCTGCGCGCTGACGATGATGGACTTGGCCGCGCTGCCGCCGTCCACATCCCCGCTCTGGCTGAGTCGGGTCTTGGCCGCGGGGTTGACAGCCGTAGCGAAGGGATTGACAAAGTAGAACCCCTCGCCCTTCAAGGTGCCGATGTAGTTGCCAAACAACGTCAGCACCAGCGCCTCCTGGGGCTTGAGTACCTTGAGCCCCAAAAACGGCACCCAGCCCACCATGACCCACGCAACGCCCAGCGCCAGTATGACGCCGCTGTTGTACGTCTCTCCCACGAAAATCGCCGCAACTCCGCCCAGATAGAGCGCCGTAATCACAATCAGCGCCAACATGCCGCGCTTTTTGGTTTGCAGTATTTTTTCCGACATATGCTATGTCCTCCGTAATCAATATGATATCATCATCATATCATCATGGAAGGAAATGTCAATACCCGCGCACAAAAAAGCGGATTCCGTATCAAGAATCCGCACAAGGGTTTTGCCTGCGCCGTGAATCGCCTTTGCCGCTTTCCGCGTTATGCCTCGTGCGCCTCCTTGGGCGCTTCCTTTTGGCCTTCCAATTGCTCGATGCGCTTCTCCAGCGCCTCGATGCGGGTTGTCTGCCCAACGTGGGCGGTAATGCATATCGCCATGACCAGCGCGGTGCATACGGCGCTTGCCCATACGCTTTGGGCAAGCAGCCCCGCAAACAGGAACGTGCCGACCAAGCATACGACAAGACAAATTGCAAAATTGCCGAGAAAGCCCTTCATGGCGGATGCTCCGTTTCCCGCTCCGCAGTGCCGCGCGCCGCGGAGCGCCGTGTATTTTGGGTCAGTATACCACGCCGCGCCGCGCCGTTCAACCGAACGTTGTTCCAAGCATCCTGTCATTCCAAGGCGTAGCCGAAGAATCCGCCCCGCCGCAGCGGATGCGCAACGGGAGCGGTTGTTCCCTTGTGGGAACAAAGATTCCTCGTCGCAATGCTCCTCGGAATGACACGGGGAAAAGCTGCGCTCCTCGCAATGACACGGGGAAAAGCTGCGCTCCTCGGAATGGCATGGGGAAAAGCTGCGCTCCTCGAAATGGCATGGGAAGGGTTGTCATTCTGAGGCGCAGCCGAAGAATCCGCCCCGCCGCAGCGGCAGGAGCGGCATGCGCAAAACCGCATTCAAAACGGTTCCGCACGGGCGCAAAATGTGATACGATAGGCATGCATTATGATACGGTTTTACCGCACGGGAGGCAGTATGAGCGATACTTGGAAGGTTGTCGTGGGCGTTTTGATTCCGCTGCTCGGCACAACGCTGGGCGCATCGATGGTATTCTTTATGAAGGGCGCCATGAACCAGCGCCTGCAAAAGGCGCTGCTGGGGTTTGCATCGGGCGTGATGATCGCCGCGTCGGTCTGGTCGCTGCTGATCCCCGCCATCGATATGGCGGAGGCGGCGGGCACGGCAGCGTGGCTACCCGCCGTGGCGGGCTTCCTTGCGGGCATCGGCTTTTTGCTGCTGCTGGATACCATCATCCCGCATCTGCACGCCGATTCCGATACCCCCGAGGGACGACCGTGCGGGCTGGGCAAATCGCTGATGCTGGTGCTGGCCGTCACCCTGCACAACCTGCCCGAGGGCATGGCGGTGGGCGTGGTGCTGGCGGGCATGCTTACAGGCGGCAGCGTCATCACCGTGGCGGGCGCGTTTACGCTGGCCATCGGCATCGCCATACAGAATTTCCCCGAGGGTGCCATCATCTCCATGCCGCTGGTGGGCAGCGGTCTGTCGCGCCGCAAGGCGTTTTCCTACGGGTTCCTTTCGGGCGTGGTGGAACCGCTGGGCGCGGTGCTGACGCTGCTGCTGACGGCCTTCATCACGCCGATTCTCCCGTATGTGCTCTCCTTTGCGGCAGGAGCCATGATCTATGTGGTGGTGGAGGAATTGATCCCGCAGGCGCAGGCGGAGCCGCACTCCAACATCGGCACCATCGGCGCGGCGCTCGGCTTTGCGCTGATGATGGTGCTGGATGTGGCGCTGGGTTAAGCGCCAATGAACAGGGCGCAATGGATACAATATATAAAAAAACAGTTCGGCGCGGACGAGGAATATCCCTGGATGCAATACCCGCACTATGCGGTGTTTCGGCACCGCATAAATCGGAAATGGTTTGCGCTCATCATGGATATTTCCAAGGATAAGCTGGGTTTGGCGGGCAACGAAAGCATCGATGTGCTCAACGTCAAATGCGACCCGCTGCTGATCGGTTCCTTGCGCATGGAGCAGGGCGTCTACCCCGCATACCACATGAACAAGGATCGCTGGGTAACCGTCGCCCTGGACGGCAGCGTGGAAGAACAAAAAATCAAGTGGCTGCTCGAAACGAGCTATGCCTTGACCGATACCGATAAAAAACGCAGGTGAATCCGCCCCGCCGCAGCGGATGCGCAACGGGAGACGTTGTTCCCTTGCGGGAACAAGGATTCCTCGTCGCAATGCTCCTCGGAATGACACGGGGGTGCTGCGCCCCTCGGCATGACGCGCATGTGTGCTGCGCACCTCGGCATGACGCGCATGTGTGACGCGCCCCTCGGTATGACGCGCATGTGTGCCGCGCCCCTTGGCATGACGCGCATGTATGCCGCGCCCCTCGGCATGACGCGGAAAGGATTGTCATTCTGAGGCGCAGCCGAAGAATCCGCCCCGCCGCAGCGGAGAAAGCCTGTATCCTCCGCCTACGCCAGCGCCCATGCGCGGCGCAGTACCCGTTTGGCGTTTGCCAGCACGATATCCTCGTTCTCGTCGCCCCACGGCTTGACCTCAAACGACAGCACATAGGGCGCTTCGGCATTGAGGAAGCCCTCCTCCTTCAGCACGCGGAAGAACTCCGTCAGTTCCGAAACATCGTTGGCGCTGTTTGGGAACCCAAACCGCGGGTGCAGATCGCCATACGCCTCGCAGCCGGGCTTTACAACCGCGTTGCCGATGTGGAAATGCCGTATGTAGGGCCTGAGCGTGCGGATGACGAAGCGGCTGGTTTCATGCGTGGCGGGGATGTGGGAAAGATCCACCATCAAGCCAAAGTTACTGCAGCGGCAGCGCATATCGGCCGCAAACCGCGCGGCCAGCGGCGCAGGGCCGATCAAAGCGGCCTTGTCCACATCGTAATCGAATACCTCCAAATCCACGCCCATGTCCCGCTCGGCCGCGTAGTTGCAGACGTTGAGGGTGGTTTTCAGTAACTGCTTATATGCCTGCTCCTTGGTTTCCTCCCGCCACTTGCCCGCAAGGAAGCCGATGGTCTTGGCGCCAAGGAACTTGGCCTCGTCCACGGAATCCAGCAGGATTTGTTCGGCCTCGATGCGCGCCGCCTCGTCGATTGCGTTGGGGTTGAGGTTGCCGCCCAGTAGCCGCGGCACCGCGCTGTAGCAGACCTTCATGTGGCTCTGCTCCAGGAGGCGCTTGGCCTCGTTGCGGCTTTCCTCATCGTCAAAGTGCGTAATCTCGATGGCGTCGAAGTCCGCGTCGCGCGCAAAATCGCGGATGGACTCCAATAGCGGCCGCCGCGGATGGCTCATCCAGCGGATACTGCCCAGATAGAAATACTTGCAAATCGGTTCGTTCATGGCATTCCCCCCTATCCGTTGACCACGTTGACAGGCTTGCCGCGTAAAAACGCCGCGCAGTTTTCCACCGCGATATCCATCAGCCGCCGGCGGCTCTCCTTGGGCGCCCAGCTGATATGCGGCGTAATGATGCAGTTTTTTGCCGTCAGCAGCGGGTTGTCGCCGCGGATGGGCTCGGTCGATACCACGTCCAGCCCCGCCGCGTACACCTTGCCGCTGTTGAGCGCGTCGGCCAGATCCTGCTCTGCAATCAAGGGACCGCGGGAGTTGTTGAGGATGATGACGCCATCCTTCATCTTGGCGATGTTATCGCGGTTGATGATGCCCTGCGTGCTTTCAAACAGCGGGCAGTGCAGCACAATGACGTCCGAACGGGCAAACAGCTCGTCCAACGAAACATACTTGGCCACCGCGCGGCCAAAATCACTTTCGTGCTCGTCAAACGCAATGACCTCCATGCCCAGCGCCTTGGCGATGCGTGCCGTGGCCTGCCCGATGCGCCCCAGCCCCACGATGCCCATGGTCTTGTCGGCAAGCTCAATGAGCGGATAGTCCCAAAAGCACCAGTCGGCGTTATGCTCCCAGCGGCCCTCGTGCACGGCGCGGTCATGATGGCCGATATGGTGGCAGATTTCCAACAGCAGCGCAATGGCAAACTGCCCCACCGCCGCCGTGCCGTAGGTGGGAATGTTGGTGACGGGTATGCCCCGTTCCTTGGCCGCCGCGCAGTCCACCACGTTGTAGCCCGTGGCCAGCACGCCAATCATTCGGATGTTGGGGCATGCCTCCAGCGTTTCCCGCGTAATGGGGGTTTTGTTGGTGTAGACAATCTCGGCGTCACCGATGCGCGCCGATACCAGTTCGCTCGGCGTGCGGTCGTACACCGTCAGCCTGCCCAGCTTTTCCAGCCCCGCCCACGACAGATCGCCGGGGTTTTCGGTATAGCCATCCAAAACCACAATGTTCATGTTGCCTCCCCGCGCACGCTCGGCGCTTTCCTGTTTTTTCTCATTATACAATAAATCCCGCACGGTTCCAATTCCTGTGCAGTACGCGCCGTGAACCGAAAAAACCGCACCCGCCGAAAAACGGACGGGTGCGGCTTGATTACCTGAAAGTCCCTCGGGATTGTTGAGGGCCCGTCAAAAGCAATGCTTTTGACGGATTACGCGCGAAACGGCGGCACGTCGATGGTTACGTTGCCCAGCGGGAACGTGCAGCACGGGTGGATATAGCCAAAATCGAGATCGGCCATGCGCCGCCCGTCCACGGATTTGGGCACATACACGTCGCCCTGCACCAGGCGGGAATGGCACCAGCCGCAGATGCCGCTGCGGCAGCGCGCGGGCGCGGCGATGCCCGCCTTCTCCATGGAGACCAGGAGCGTCTCGTCGGCGCAGCAGGGAATGGTCTGCGTTTCGCCGCAAATCACCACCGTCAGCTCGTATGCACCGCCCGCATCCTTGGGATAATCGGCGTCCCGCTCGGGGTGCCTGTATTCGCCGAACAGCTCGTGGCGGATGAACTTTTGGCTTAGTCCCAGCTTGGCAATCTCCCCATCCACAAAGTTGTACATGGCCTGCGGGCCGCAGATAAACAGCGAGTAGTCCGCATCCTTGGGCGCGTACTTTCGGATCAGCTCCGCCGTGATAAAGCCCTGCTCGCAGCCCTCGGCGGGCTCGTCGCTGAGCACGTTGACCAATCGGAACCTGTCGCAGTCCTTGGCAAGCGCCTGAAATTCCTCCGCAAACACGATATCCGCCTTGGTGCGGCTGCCGTAGAGCAGTATCAGCGTTGCGTCCTCGTCGCCGTCGGCAATGGCCTTGGCAAGCGAGCGAAACGGCGTGATGCCGCTGCCGCCCGCTACGCCCACGATGGTCCTGGCGTCGCGCAACGGCTCATAGGTGAACGTGCCCAGCGGGGCGGACGCCGTCACCTTGGTTCCGACCTGCCAGTTGTCGAGGATGTATTGGGATACCAGCCCGCCCTCGGCGCGCTTGACGGTGAGCATGTATTTGCCCGCGAGCGACTCCCTTGGCGAGGACGACAGCGAATACGGGCGCGTCACGGTGGCGGCGCCGATGGTTAACGTAATGCTCAGGTACTGCCCCGCGCTAAAGTAAGCCAAGGCCTTGGTTCCCATCTCGGCGTCGGGCGCGAGCAGGTAGCTCTTCACGTCGGGCACGCGGTCGATGACCTCCGTCACCACCAGATGCTGGCATTTGGGGTGCAGTGCCGCCGCAAGCGCGTTGGCCTTGTAGGAAAGCGTGGGCGGCAGGGGCTTGGCGGGTGCCTCGGCAATCTTTTGCTGCCTTGCGGGAACGACCTTGGTAAAGGCCATCTTGTTCAATGAACGGATGTTAGGCTTTGACATTTCAGTTCCCTCCCTTGATTCTCTTTGCCACGCGCTTGCCGACCGTATCGCCCGTCACATACGCGCTGCTGTACCCGTCGCCGCGGAAGGCATGGCCGCCGCAAAAGCTCAGGCCGGGGATGGTGTACTCGTTCTTCTCGCTCGAAATGCGCGAAAGCATGTTGTCCCAGCCCGAGAGGCGGTAGCCGTAAATGGTGCCGTCGGGCGTGCCCAGATAGCGGGCAAACGTCACGGGCGTGGCTACGGAAATCTCCTCGATGTGCGGCAGTATGGAAACGCCCGAAAGCTGCTCGTAATCGGTGATGTACTTCCTTGCAATCTCGTTTTTATACCGCTTGTAGTCCTCGGGCTTGAGATCCTTGGGGATATCGGAGCCGTTGACCAAAATGGTGAAAAACAGCGTACAGGTGCCCTTGGGCGAGCTGTCGGGAATGACCTTGTTGAGGCAGTTGACGATGTAGATGCCCTTGTCGTCGCGCTGTTCAAACTGCTTTCTGGGGTTGGCGTCGCCCATGACAAACACCGTGTAGTCGTCGATGCCCAATTCCTCCATGGAGCGGTCCATGCCCAGGTACACCGTGGCCACCGAGATGCCAAAATCGCGCGCGTTGGCCAGCTTGAGGTCGGTTTCGGGGATTTTGCGGATATCCGACATGTTGAATACGTTGTGCGGAATGACGTTGGAGATGACCTCCCCGGCGTAGAGCTTTTGCCCGTTGGCCACCACGCCGCAGACCGCGCCCGCATCGTCAAAGAGGAACTCCGTCACCTCGCTGTTGTACCAAATCTGCCCGCCCGCATCGAGGATGACCTTGGCAATCGCCAGCGACAGCTCGTGGGAGCGCTTGTGCGGCATAGCCGCGCCGTCCACGACGTAGCAGTTGAGCATGTTCAAAAAGTGCATGGCGTTGAGCTCGTCCGTCGGCACGCCAAGGTAGCCCCAGTAGGTATTGATGATGTTGCGCGCCTTTTCGGGCATGCCCAGCGCCTTCATCACATCCTCCACCGAGTGGGAGGCCGCACGCATGAAATCCCCGTGTTTGAGCGCCATCACCAGCTTGTTGGGCTTGCCCTTCATCTTGGTGATGTACGCCAGCGCCTCGCTGTTCTTTTTCACCAGGTCGAACAGCGCATGCACGCTGTCGCGGCAGCCGGGTACGGCCCGCTCCATGGAATCGCAGAAGCGCTCCACGCCCGATTGCAGCGTGACGTCGTAACCGTTTTCTCCCTTGACGATGGCGCGGAACATGTTGTGCTCGTACCGCCAGTCCACATCCGCACCAAGCCCTTCAAAAATCTTGTACACGGTATCGGGCGCTTCCTTGGTGCCTACGCTCGCCAGCTCGTGCAGGGAGGGCTCGAACTCAAAGCGCCCGCGCACAAAGCTTGTGGCGCAGCCGCCGGGGAGGTTGTGCTTTTCCAGCAGCAGGGTCTTTAACCCGCTCTTGGCGGTTGTGGCGGCGGCAACCAGCCCCGCGTTGCCCGCGCCGACAACGATAACGTCAAATCGGTTGTCCATGAAACTCCTCCTTCTTTTGTGGTATTACCATTCATGATAAGTATACCACGCTCCGCCTTCCAGTCAAGCAATCCCCAAATAATATAGGTTTTATTTGTGCAGATTCCGTTGACAAGCGGTGCAAAACAGCGTATGATGACGTCATAAATGCTTCTGGTAATACCAATTACGTTTACGGAGGGATGCGCCATGGGCTTTTCCAAGATCAGCACATTGAGCCTGACGGACCTGTTTGTGCAGCAAATTGAGAATATGATCCTTTCGGGCGAGCTGGCCATCGGCGAGCAGCTTCCCGCGGCACGGGAGCTGTCCATCAAAATGGGGGTCAGCCGCCCCGTCATCTCCGCGGGCATCATCGAGCTGGAAAAGCTGGGCTTTGTGGAAATCCACCCGCGGCAGGGCGTGTTTGTGTGCGATTACCGCCGCAAGGGCACGCTGGAAACGCTGGTGGCCATCATGCGCTACAACGGCGGCTTCATGCGCCGCAACGAGGTGCAGTCGCTGCTGGAGGTACGAAACGCGCTCGAATGCCTGTGCGTGCAGCTCATCATTGCCCACGCGACCGACGCCGAGCTGGCCACGCTCAAGCCGCTTGTGGACGCCATACAAAGCGCGGCCGATAACGACGCCGCAGCCGAGGCGGTGTTTCGCTTCCACCACGAGGCGGCGGTGCTTTCGGGCAACAACCTGCTGCCGCTGTTGTACCATTCGTTCCGCCCCGAGGGCGTGCATTTGTGGATGCTGTACTGCAAGTACAACGGCATCCGCGCCATGTATGAAATCAAGCGCAGTCTGTACGAAGCGCTCATCGGCCGCAATCTCGAAAGCGCCATGGCGCAGACCGACGCCATCCTGTCGCGCGCCATCGAAAACCTGCCCATGTACGGGGTGTGATACGCCGCGCTGATTGTGCAATGCGTATGCGTACATTATAAAAAGAAGCAAAGAATCCTGCATGCGTAACGCGCTTGCAGGATTCTTTTTTTGACTGGTTTTGTGTAAAAGCCACTTATGCCATATATGAAGCGTCCGCTGCGGCGGGAAAGCTTCTTCCTGTCATCCTGAAAAGCTTGTTCCTGTCATCCTGAGCCGAAGGCGAAGGATCTTGCAGGCAGCACGCAAGCGAAAGATTCTTCGTCGCTTCGCTCCTCGGAATGACAGCGAGGAGAAAGCGCGCCTCGGCATGACAACAGAGAGAAAATACTCCTCGGAATGACAGCGGAAAGAGAACGCTCCTTCACAGCACCAGCCGATCGTTCACCTCGTCGCTTTTGCTGACGGTGGAAAAGCGCTTGAGCAGCGATTCCACGGTGAGCTTTTGCTTTTCCTCGCCCTCGATATCCAGCGCAATGTGCGCGTCGTCCATCATAATCAATCGGTTGCCGTGGCGGATGGCGTCGCGCATGTTGTGGGTGACCATGAGCGTGGTAAGGCGGTTCTCGGCCACAATCTGATCGGACAGCTCCAGCACCTTGGCGGCGGTCTTGGGATCGAGCGCCGCGGTGTGCTCGTCCAGCAGCAGCAGCTTCGGGCGCTGCAGCGTGGCCATCAGCAGCGTCAGCGCCTGCCTCTGCCCGCCCGAAAGCAGCTTGACCTTGGTGGTCAGCCGATCCTCCAGGCCCAGATCGAGCCTGGCAAGCTGCTCGCGGAAGAACTTGCGCTCATCGCCCCGAATCTGCCATCTTAGCCCCCTTTGCTTGCCGCGGCGACAGGCCAGCGACAGGTTTTCCTCAATCCACATGTTGCCCGCGGTGCCCATCATGGGGTCTTGAAACACGCGGCCCAGAAACGCCGCGCGCTTGTACTCGGGCATACCCGTGACGTCCACGCCGTCGATGAGCACGCGCCCGTCGGTGGGTGCGTACGCGCCCGAAACGCAGTTGAGCAGGGTGGATTTGCCCGCGCCGTTGCCGCCGATGACCGTGGCAAAATCGCCTTCCTTTAGGTGCAGGCTCACGCGGTCGAGCGCCACCTTTTCGTTGACGGTGCCCGCGTTGAACACAACGGAAACCTCGTTGAGCTTTAGCATGACTTTGCCCTCCTTGCACCCGCGCGGCGGTTCTGCACCCATTTTTGCACCGTGGGCAGCGACAGCGCCGCCGCCACGGTCAAGGCGGTAAACAGCTTAAGGTCGTTGGCGGGCATGCCGAGCTTGAGGACGATGGCGATGATGATGCGGTAGCTGACCGCGCCGCACGCCACGCTGATGAGCGATTTAAAGAACGTCGTCCTGCCAAACAGCACCTCGCCGATGATCAGCGACGCCAGGCCGATCACAACCGAGCCCGTGCCCATCTGGATATCGGCAAAGGCCTGGCTTTCGGCAATCAGGCCGCCCGAAAGCGCCACCAGCCCGTTGGCAAGGGCAAAGCCCAGCCGCTTCATGCGGTCGGTATCGATGCCCTGCGCGCGCGCCATGCGGACGTTGTTGCCCGTTGCGCGCACCGCGCACCCGATCTCCGTGCCGAAAAACCAGTAGAGCAGCACAAATACAACCGCCACAAATACAAGCGCCACCAGTATGACGGCGGTGTTTTTGCCCACGCCCAGCGTATCCGTCACAAAGTTGAACACCGTCGGCTGCTTTAAAAGCGACAGGTTCGCCTTGCCCATGATGCGCAGATTGATGCTCCACAGCGCAATCATGGTCAATATGCCCGAAAGCAGCGCGGGAATTTTCAGCACCGTGTGCAACAGCCCCGTGCACAGCCCCGCCAGCGTGCCGCCCAGAAAGCACAGCACCAGGCACAGCAGCGGATTGACGCCGTTGGTAATACAAACCCCCGCAATGGCCGCGCCCATGGTGATGCTGCCCTCCACGGTCAGGTCCGCCACGTCCAGCACCCGATAGGTGATGTATACGCCAAAGGTCATCAGCGTCCAGATCAGGCCCAGCCCGATGGCGCCCGTCAGTTCATTCCACATGGATTCCACCTCAAAAACTTTCTTTGTCCGCCGCGCATGCCGAGCGCTTTTTGCAAGGCGCTCGGCATCGGGCGGTTAAGCATACCGTGCGAATCCGAACCCGCCCAAACGCACTGTATTGGCGGGGTTCTGTGTTCTCGTCGGTCGGAATAGCCACCGCTATGCCTTCCTCCTCAGCCTTGAACCCCATCCAATGCAGTGCGTTTGGGTTCAAGGAAGTTTGCATGGCGCAGGCGGCGTCATAGCAAGGCGGACGAAGGAGGCATACCCGAGGCGGTATTCCGACTGAAGACAACGCCGCTTATGGCGTTGCCTGCGCCATGCAAACCGTAGTTCGGGTTTGCACGGTGTGCTTGTGTTGTGCGTTTGCGCGTTCAGCCAACCGCATCCTTGTACTTGTCGGGTACGGTCAGGCCGATGGCAGCCGCGGTTTCCCCATTGACGGTGGCGTCAAAGCCCGTGGCAAACTCGACGGGCATTTGGGAAATATCCGCGCCCTCAAGAAGGATTTTGACGGCCATCAGGCCCGTCTGGTAGCCCAGGTCGAAGTAGTTGATGCCCAGGGTAGCCAGGCCGCCCGCGTTGACCATGTTGCTTTCGCCGCAGATGGTGGGAACCTTGGCCGCGTTGGCCACATCGCCCACGATGGGCATGGCCGAGGCCAGCGTGTTATCGGTGGGGATGTAGATGGCGTCGCACTTGGTCACCAGCGTCTGCATGGCCTGCTGGACGTCGTTGGTGGAGGTGACGGTGATCTCGGTGTAGGCTTTGCCCAGCGCCTCGATCT
>CAZRIT010000037.1:0-18716 GCA_964600225.1 uncultured Oscillospiraceae bacterium
ATGACTGGCTCAAAAAAAAATCTGAACAAGTCTTTGGAGAAGAGTGGCAGACTAATGCCGAGCGGATCACGTTCGATTCGGTGCTGGATGCGTTTCGGCTCATCTACAAAACGCCGTTCATCCATCCGGGCATTCTCACCAACTACCGCAGTTTGGAGGAGAGCAACAGCACGCGGCATGTGTTTGTCACGCCCATGCGGGTTTCCCGCGCGCTGGGCGCCGCGTCGGAGGAAAACGCCGCCGCCATCATCTGCAACGAAGCGGGCCTGCCGCTGTTTTACCAGTGCTATGCGCTGCCGCCCGATCAGATTCCGCTGCTGGAAAACGGGGACCCTGTCTACATATCGGGGGTGTTTGACCAACGCTTTCCCGCCTGGGCGAGCGCGCAGGGCCGCCGCTTCCTCTGCCGTGCCACGACGGAGGATATTGCAGCGCTGCTGCCTGATGCGGATATCGCGGCCACGGTGGCCGCCGAGGCCGATTATCTGTTGTTTCAGGATTACGGTTATCGCGTGCTCGATTACGGGAACCTGCGCGTCATCGTGCTGCGCGCCAGCGCGGGGCATGCGCCCAAGCTGTCGGCGCAGTTTCGCGAGCCCAGGGATTTGCTTGTGACCAACATGGCGCTGTCGGGCGAAAGGCTCATGCGCCTGTCCGTGCGGCTGTACGATATTGAAAGCGCGTTCTTTGAGCTGGCGCTGCCGCCCGATATGGGGGCGCTGCTGCGCCACTTCACGGGCGGCGAGATGCAGGATATGCTGGCCAACATCCATTTCATGCGGCTGTTTCTGGAGGGTCAGCTCACCCACAAGCTCACGCCGATGGGGCTGACCGCCGCCGACGCCTACGCCATCTGCCGCAGTGTGCGCATCCTGCGGCTGGAATACGGCGGCAGGCGGCAGTACATCCACAGCGTGTATACGCCGCAGCAGACGGAGCTGTTGAACGTTTTGGCATTTAGTTGATGCGGGAGGCATTGTATGAAACGAACCGCGTATCCCATCCATGCGGATTTTAAAAGGTGGACGCACATGCACCCGCCGCTTTACAAACCCCTGCTGCCTGTGATACAGGCGCTGATGGGGCTGCTGTTTTTGAAGGAGCGCTCCACAGATGCGCTGACGGTGGAGCGCATGACCATCCCCGTAAAGGACGGCAAGTCCATCCGCGCGCTGTGGTATGCGCCCGGGGGCGTGGAAGCGGATGCGCCGTGCCTGGTGTATTACCATGGCGGCGGGTTTGTGCTGCCCGCCGCGCCGTACCATTACAGCCTTGCAAGGGAGTATGCGCTGCGGGCGCGCTGCAAGGTGCTGTTTGCAGACTATCGGCTTGCGCCCAAGCATCCGTTCCCGACCGCGCCCGAGGATTGCTGCGCAGCCTATTGCCATGTGCTTGCCAACGCGGCGTCGCTCGGGGTGGACGCCCAGCGTATCGCCGTTGCGGGCGACAGCGCGGGCGGCGAGCTGGCCACGGTGGTCTGTCTGATGGCCAAGGATCGCGGCTACGCCATGCCGTGCGCGCAGATGCTGATCTATCCCGTCACGGGGCGCGGCTTGGACACCGCGTCCATGCGGCGGTACACCGATACGCCCATGTGCAACAGCCGCGATATCGAACAGTACGATCGGCTCTATATGCAAAACCCCGCGGCGGGCGAACGGGCATACGGCTCCCCGATCCATGCCGCGTCGCTTGCGGGGCAGCCGATGGCCTATATCGAAACGGCGGAGTTCGATTGCCTGCGAGACGGCGGCGTCCTCTACGCCGAGCGCTTGCAACAAAGCGGCGTTTCGGTGCAGCTTTACAACACCGAGGGCGCCATGCATGGGTTTGATATCGTGCTCAACAGCCCCATCGTGCGCGCCTGCGTGGCGCGGCGCATACAATTTTTGGAGAAAGCGTTTGGGTCAATAACGCCTGATTAAATCGGCGGATAGCGCAGCCAAAACAGCAGCCGACGCATGCGCGAAAGGCCCTTTTGCAGCGCGGGGGAGAGCGCGCGGACAAAGGCCAGCGCTTCGTTTTGCTCAAAACGCGTGCAGGGCCGCTCGGCAAACCGCGCGCGCTGCGCAAGCTCCGTGAGCGTCCGTAGCCCCGCGCACACGGCGGGGGAAAGCTGCTTGGCGAGGCTTTCGGCATAGGCCTTGGGCGTTTGCAGGGGCTGCATGGGCGCGCAGCCGACGGTTTGCAGCATCCGCAGCGCATAGCGGCACATGCTTAGCACGGCCAAGTTTGCATCCCGCTGCATAAACTGCTTTCTGCGGCGCGCCTGCAGCAGCTTTCGTATGAGCCACGCAAGCAGCGGAAGTAAGATGACCGCAATCAAGGTGATGATCAGCCATATCGGCGGGCGGAACGGGCTCGAAGCTCCGCTGTCCGCGCCGCTTCCGTCCGTGCCGTCGTCCCCGTCCGTATCGTCCCCGTCCGCGCCGTCCGCTTCGTTTTCCCCGTCCGCACCGCCGTCGCCCGCAGGGTCGGGCGTGGGGGTCTGCTCGACGGGCGCGTCCGTGGGCGCGGAGGGGTTCTCGTTCGGCTCCGAGGTGTCGGCGGGCGCCATGTCCGCCGTGGGCGTGGGCGTGGATGCGTTGATCTCCGCCGAAGGCTCCGTGGAGGGGTCGGTCGAGGGCTCCACCGAGGGCGTGGGTTCCGTCGTGGGCGTGGGCGTAGGCGTGGGTGTAGGCGTGGGCGTGGGCGACGCCGTGCCGCCAAAGCCCGCCGCGCCGCTGTCATCGGGCTCGCTGCCCTCGCTGTTCGTGCTGGTCATCTCCACGGGAATCCAATCCAACTGCACAGGGTCGTATACCTCAACCCAGGCGTGCGCGTGCGTATCCTCAATGTCGATATAGCCGTCGCCGTCGGGCTGCTTGTCGTAGTCCGAGCGGATGATGATGTAGCCCTCCGCATAGCGCGCGGGAATGCCGAGCGAGCGCAGCAGCACCGTTGCGGCCGTTGCAAAGTGCACGCAGTAGCCGCTGCGGCTTTCCTCCAAAAAGTAGGTGGTAAAATCCGCAGTCAGCGGGATGCGCGGCGGCGAATAGGCGTACACGCACCGCGCGGACAGCAGCTCGTACAGGTCATGGCAGGTTTGGTACAGCAGCAGCTGCTCGTTTTCGGCGTGCAGCGACAGGCCGTAGGCCGCGGTCAGCCGCTCGGCTGCCTGAAGGGTTTCCTGCGGCAGCGCGGTGTAGGTTTCAAACACATAGCCTAAGTAGGCGTCGGCCGCGGCTTTGGCATGCGGGTCGGCGGCGGCGGAGCGGTCGATGGCGCTGTCGGCCGCGGCGAGGTAGGCGCGCAGGATGCCGTCGGCTTCCGTACTGCCGCCTGCGAGCGGAATGGAGCCAAAAATCGTATCCAGAGGCATCGCCTCAATGGTATATTGCGATATGCCGTTTGCGCGGGCGGCGCCGAGCGCCGTATCCTGCAAAAACGTTGCGCCTGTGATGTCGTCGGCTGCGGTCACAAGCCCGTTGGGCGTCCAAAGGGAGGTCGGCAGGGCGGCGATGTTTCGTACGGAGAGCGCGTACGCGCTGCCTTGCGGGAATGCCGCCGCGTGCAGGTTTTGCGGCGCAATGCCGTAGAAGCCGTCGGCGGCGCGCCGATAGGCGGCGTGATCGGCGCCGAGCCAGCCGTTGGCGGTATAGGAAACCCCCGCAAAATCGCGCATATACAGCGGCCGCGGCTCCGAAACGCGGACCTTGAGCACCGTTTCTCCCGTAAAGCGAATGTTGGCCAGGCTGTTGAAATCCCCGTGCGTCAGGCCGTCGTTGCTTCCCTGAAAGAGGTCCCCGTCTAGCTCTAGCGACAGGATCTTTTCCTGTAACGTTTCAATCCACAGCGGGCGCACATAGCTCGCTTCGGGCAGCAGCAGGGAGCTTAGCAGCAGCGCCAGCGCAATCAGCGGCAGCGCGGCAATGGACAGCACCCGCTGGGATGCGCGCTGCCCTGCAAACGTTTCCTCCCCGTAATCCAGCAGCGTGTCGCTCTTGGGGCGCACGGTGGTGAGCGGCAGGTACTTGCCGAGGTTGCCGATGTAGAGCATCAGGTATGCCGCGACAAAGCAGAAGAAGGGCAGGACTGCGGGGGAGAGCGCGTAGAACGGGGCGGGCAGCAGCAGCGGCAGCGTGGCAAGCGCCAGCCCCAGCAGGCTCGAGCGATACACCACAAAATAGCCCGCCAAAAGCGTAGCAAAAAATAGCAGCATGTTGAACGCTTTGGCCGTCAGCGCGGCCGCTTCCGCGGCGTCGGATACGGTCAAAAGCCCCTGCAGCGCATCGGGCAGGCGCAGCGTCATGGGCGTGAGCACCTGATCCAACAATAGCAGCATGCCCTGCATCAGCGGCTGCGCGTTGCGCCACACCCAAAGGATGGTCAGCGACAGGCAGATGATCAGCATTAGCCGCATGCGCCTGTTGGTGAATACGATGAAAAAGAGCGCGATAAACCCCGCCGCTGCCCAAGCCGCCTGCGTTGTCGGCACCGTCAGGCGATAGCTTGTGACCAGGCTGAACAACAGGCCGAAGATGGCAAGGGACAGCACCATCAGCCGCGGCAGCAGCCGCAGCAGGGGCTGTAACCGCGGGCCGTGGAGCCTGCGGCCGCTGCGGGCCGGGCGGGAAGCGCTTTGCTGCGGTCGATACGCATTCATGCTTCCGCCTCCGCATGCAGCACGCGCCCGCTGATAAGCTGCACCTCGCAGCCCAGCGCGCTGAGCGATTGCGCGGTCTCCGCCGTGCAGCGGGATGGCATCAGCGTCAGACGGCAACACACGCCAAGGTCGATGACGCTTTCCAGCAGCCGCGCGGCTTGCGCATCGGGCTTTTGCGCCGCGCCCGCGGCCAGATAGATCAAATGCACCTCGGATTGCGGTGTGGCCTCCAACACAAACTGCTCCAGCGTGCGCCAGCGCGTCTGCCCGGGCAATGCAAGCAGCTCGTGCATGGCGCTTGCCAGCGTATCTGCGCCCGTGACCGTGGCGGTGTGCAGCAGCCCGTCCTCGCCAAGCCAGCTGATGCGGTGCACGATCTCGCGCGACATGAGGTATTCGGAAAAGGCCAGCGCCGCGCCCAGCATGTATTCCATGGCCGCAGGCTTGGCGTCTTCGGGCAGCTCAAGCAGGAAATGCAGCGAGGGGTTCAGCGGCAGCCCAAACTCGCGCACGATCAACCGCTGCATGCGGCTGCTGAGCTTCCGGTGCACGCTGTGCAGGGAGTCTCCCTCCCGATAATCCCGCAATTGAAAGATTTCCGCGGGGTCGCCGCCCGCCTTCTCGGTGGAATAGGTGGCGCTGTTCAGCCCCAGCGACGCGGCCTCCTCGGTTTCCACCGTGCGGCTTTGCAGCTCGGGCAGCACATAGACGCTTTCGGCGCGGTTGAGGCCGTTCTCCTGCGGGACGGGCAGGCAGATCAGCCCCAGCATATCGGTAATCTCCACGCGGCGGATCGCAAAATCCATCCTGCCGCAGTATGCCATCTGCACCGTCGGGCGCAGCGTATAGGTCTGCCTGGCGCCCAGCGGGAAGTGCACCGTTTCCTCCGTGTCCTCCAAAAAGCGGTCGCCCACGCGCCCGAGCATGCCGCGGCGCGACAGGTGGATGCGCACGCACGCGCACGGCAGAAGCCCGCGGTTTGCGGCCGTCAGGCCGATGTGGCAGCTTCCCTTGGGCATGATTTCATCGCTCGTTTCCAGCCAGTAGCGCACGTTTTTGCGCGTCGGCAGCGCCGCCAGCAGGCAGATGGGCGGCAGCAGCAGCAAAAACAGGAAGAACAGGTGGAACAGGTACAGGTCGAACAGCACAAAAAAGAAGAACGAAAGCACCAGCAGATAAAAATACAGAATCCGATTGGCCGCCATGTTCGTTACACCACAACGGGCGCGGGCACCTTGGTCAGCGCAAGGCGCGATAGCTGCTGCTCGCTCGTGCCGCTGACGCGTGCGCGCGGGCTGAGCAGGATGCGGTGCGCGCAGACGCTTTCAAACACGGCCTGCACATCCTGCGGAATCAGATAATCCCTGCCCGAGAGATACGCGCACGCCTTGGACATTCTCAATAGCGCAATCGTGCCGCGCGGGCTCATGCCCAGGCGGATGGCGGACTGTGCGCGCGTCCAAGCTGCCAGCGACGTGATGTAGGCATACAGCGCCTCGGACACAAAGATGCTCTCCGCCTCGTGCTGCATGGCGGCCAGCTCCGAGGGCGTAATGACGCGGCTGACGTCGTCGAGGGTGACGGCGTTCTGGTGGCGGCGCAGCATCTCCATCTCGCTGCGGCGATCGGGATAGCCCATCGAAAGCCGCACCATAAAGCGGTCGAGCTGAGATTCGGGCAGCGGCTGCGTGCCCGAGGAGCCCGCGGGGTTTTGCGTGGCAATCACCAGATACGGCTGCGGCACGGGGTGCGTCACGCCGTCCACCGTGATGCTGCCTTCCTCCATCACCTCCAGCAGCGCCGATTGGGTCTTGCTGGAGGCGCGGTTGATCTCATCGGCCAAAAACAGGTTGCACATGGCTGCGCCCGGGATATAGGCGCCCGCAACGCCGCCGTTTTGCAGCGTGGTATAGCCCGTAATATCGGAGGGCATCACATCGGGCGTGAACTGCATGCGTTTGTAGGATAGCTCCATAGCCCTGGAAAAGGCCAGCGCCAGCGTGGTTTTGCCCACGCCCGGCACGTCCTCCAGCAGCACATGGCCGCCCGCCAGCATGGCCATAAGGATGCTGCCGATGACGGCGTCCTTGCCGACAACGACCTTGCGTACCTGATTGATGATCTCCTGCACTTGCTGCATCAAAAGCTGTTACCTCGTATATTCATCATGGTTGGATTGTCCGTGCCAGTTGTCCGAAAGCTAAAATGTGCACACCGCTGTCAGCGCATCGGCCAGGTACGGGATGGCGTTTTCCGCATCCGACAACAGGTTGGCGTTGTGGCCGATTTCCACCAGCAGGCTCAGCCCCTTATCCTGGTTGTACGCGCGCTGCTTGACGCGGATATCCTTGGCCAGCCGCGCGTCGATGAAGCGAAGCTGCTCGGTAAGCGACAAAGCCAAACAATAGTTGTCGCGCCAGTCGGCCAGCTCTTTGCTGCTGTCGCCCTGCATCAGCCCCGTGCCCACCACAAAAAACATCCGCGCCGTGCGGCGGCCGTCGAGCAGCACCACATCGTTGCGCGCGCGCAGCATATCGGCGGCGTTTCGGTGCAAATCGATGTACAGGTCGATGTTTTCGTAGGCTTCCATCGTGACGCGGGAGCGCTCGTAGGCGGTGGAAACGGAAGGCGGCTCGTGATCGGTCGTGTCGTGCTGCACGGTAAACCCGCGCTGCTGCAGCGCATCCCGGAGCTTTTCGCCCAGCCGCACGACGTTTTGCGCGCTGTCGGTGCTGCGCACGGAGGCCGCGGCGCCATTGGTGGGCGCAAGCGTGGCGGCGGGCGTTTCGTTTTCGGAACGGAACGCCTCCTCGGTATGCGTATGGTAGATCAGCACCGTGGGCGTGTGATCAAACGGGAACGTGCGCGCGGAAAACGTTGCGGCAAACGCATTGCTGAAATAGATATCGCCGTCGTCCTCAAACACCATGTCGGGCGACGGGGTTTCACTTGGCGTGGGCGCTGCCGTAACGGCGGGCTTGGGCGCAACGGCGGAGCCGTCCGCGGTCGGGCGCGGGGCCATGCTTGCAGCGGGCTGCTTGCCGCAGCCAACGCATATTGGCAGCAGCAGCGACGCCGCTATGATGATAAAATATCTGCGCGCCCTTGCCATCGGCGGCGTTCCTCCCAACCCGAATCGCTGCCATGCAGGCAAATTGCGGAACAATTGCGGCTGCATGGAATCGTTTGTTCTCAGTCCACACAATACCACAAATAAAAGGCCGACGAAAGCAGGTAGAAATAACTTTAGAGTTTCATAACATTTTTAACACAATTGTGCTACAAATCGCGCCGTTGGGGAAAAGAGGCAGCGCGTTGGAACAAGGATTTTATATCCAAGCACTGTTGTTTTTTTCCAAGCGTGGTATAATGCAATCACGATAAGAGTGAATGAAATCGGGAGGGTATCCATATGAAAAAAACATTGCTGGTCATTTTGGCCGTCGTGGTTGTGATCGTGGCGGTCTGCGTGGTGAACTACAACCGAATCGTTACGCAGCAGTCCGCCGTGGAGGAAGGGCAGGCCAACATTCAGGCGCAGCTGCAGCGCCGCGCCGACTTGATCCCCAATCTGGCGCAAACCGTGCAGAATTTCACCGCGCACGAGACCGAGGTGTTCGCCGCCGTCAACGCCGCGCACGAGGCGTTTGCCGCAGCGCGCACAATCCCCGAGCTGGCGGAGGCGGACGGGCAGATGACCTCCGCGCTCAACGGCCTGGTTGCGCTGGCGGAGGCGTATCCCGAGCTGAAGTCCGATACCGTCTACGTCGGGCTGATGGACGAGCTGGCGGGCACCGAAAACCGCATCGCCGTGGCCAGGACGGATTACAACGCCGCGGTGCAGGCCTACAATCTGGCCATCCGTAAATTCCCGGGCTCCCTGTTTGCCAAGCAGTTCGGTTTTGTTGCTGCGCCGTTCTTTGAGGCATCCGAAGCGGCTTTGACCGTGCCGACCATTTCCTGACCATATGGCAGCCAGGGATACGGTGGCGGGCGCGTCCGTTAAAAAGAAAAAATCCAAGGCGCTGAAACGGCTGATCGTCTTTTTGGTCCTGTCGGTGTTTGGCACGGCGATTATGTATGCCGCGGACAGCGAGACCACGACCGTCGTGCTGCCGCCGCATACGTCGTACTTCTATATCAACGATTACAGCCATGTGTTCAGCTCGGCGACGGAAACATTCCTGTACGAGCAGGGCAAGGCGCTCTATGAGCAGACGGGCGCGCAGATTGCGGTGGCGGCCGTGCCGTCGACGTTTAGCGACAGCATCGAAACCTTCTCCTTAAACCTGGCCCGCGATTGGGGCATTGGCGACAAGGAGGAGGACAGCGGCGTGCTGATTCTGTTTACAACGGATGAGGCGCATGTGCGCATGGAGATCGGCCGCGGGCTGGAGGGGTGCCTCAACGACGCCAAGTGCGGCCGCATATTGGATGATTATGCCGTGGAGCCCATGCATGACGGCGAATGGAACCGCGCGGCGCTGCAAACATGGATCGCGACGGCAAAGGTTGTGTACGAGGAAAAGCAGGCGGAACTGCCTGCGGCACTGTCGGCCGAGCCGACCGTTGACGAGGACGCAGGCGCCGAAACCGCGGCCGACGCAACCATGCCCGAGCCGATTACGGTGCAAAACGACACGCCGTTTTGGACGCGGGTGGCGGTCTCCTTCCTGACATTTTGGATGATTGCGGCGCCGATCGTGCTGGCGATATGGCTGGTTATGTGGGCGGCGAGCAAGGGCGGCTCGTCGGGCGGCGGCAGCTACCGCGGCGGGAGCACGGGCACAGGCAGCTTTGGCGGCGGCAGCTTCAGCAGCGGCGGCAGCTTTGGCGGCGGCGGCAGCTTTGGCGGGGGCGGGGCCACCCGTTAGGCGTTTGCCGAGGTTTGCCGAACGAAAGAACCGTAACAGCATATCCGCATGCGGATATGCTGTTTTTTTGTATGCTCTGACTAAGCAAAAAACCCCGCGAAAAACGCGGGGTTGACAACAAATGCAAGGGCGCGTTGCTCCGTTAAAACGCCACGATCAGGCCGTTGCGCTCGGCATAATAACTGCAAAGCCCGCGCGTAGCGAGGATGCGGATATCGGCGGCGCTCCAGCGGCGCAGAATCATCCCGCGCAGCGTTTCGGCCAGGCTCATGTTGTGGCACTGGCTGATGGTCACGCGTCCGCCGCCGTAGCCCATGGCCGACATCTCGTTGATCAGGAGCGTAAGCGCCTTGTCGATGCCAAGCGTCTTGTGCTTGAGCACGATTTTGCCCTCGTCGGTGCCGTAGCCGATCACCCTGAGTCCCAGCTTGCCCGCGATAAAGCCCACCATGCGGC
The DNA here is from genome assembly GCA_964600225.1 of uncultured Oscillospiraceae bacterium. Taxonomy (GTDB): domain Bacteria; phylum Bacillota; class Clostridia; order Christensenellales; family CAG-138; genus CAZRIT01. Next base: position 9,976 of record CAZRIT010000037.1, read on the forward strand.
TGACGCGGCCGTTTTTGACCAGGTTTTCAAACGAGGACAGCGTAAACAGCACATGCGTTTGCGCGGCATACGCTTCCGCCGCCGCCACAACCTCGGCAAAGTCGAGGCCCTCTTGTATCAGGGCGTTGATTCGTTCGGCAATCATGGCGGGCTCGGGGCCCGTGGAGCGGGAATCCACAATGTGAATCTTTTGATCGGGATGCGTCTCCCAAACCATGTTCCTTGCCACCATGGCGCTGTTGTAGCTGCCCGAAAGCGCGCCCGATATGGTGATGGCGATGCTTTGCTCGGCCTTCATGAACTCCTCCTGCCATATGTGCGGGGAGGGGCAGGATGTATGGCTGGCGGTTGGGCAGCGGTCCATGGCATCCAAAAGTGCCGTGGTATCGAGCGCCTCGTCATCCACATAATCCACGTTGTCCACGGTAATGACAAAGGGAATGCTTGCAAAGCGCGTATCGTCGGCAAGGTTTTCAAGCCGCAGCAGGTCGCAGCTGGAATCGGCAATGATATTCCACTTCATGAGGTTCCTTTCCGTTGGCTGTTGAGCGCATGTGCAATGCGTACAGCCTACAAAAATCAACAAGTGTTGATTTTATTACATAGATATATTATAATTTGTCGAATCGGCCGATACAATCATCAGGCGAGCCGAAAGGGAAAGATAAACGACGGATCGGACGAAACTGTCGGCTATCATTGCAAACGAATTGTGAAGCGGAGAAAGCGATATGAAAACGGATGCGCGCGTACGGTACACCAAAAAGGCGCTGCACGACGCCCTGCTCAAGCTCATGGAGACCAAGCCCATCAAGCAGATCACCGTAACGGAGGTTTGCAATCTGGCGCAGCTGAACCGTGCGACCTTTTACAAGCACTATCAAAACTGCGACGATTTGCTCCTGCAAATTGAAAACGAGCTGGTCGCGGACTACGCTGCGTCGCTTCGCTACCTCAACGCGTTCGACGCCACGGATGTGCTCAATGCGGTGTTTGATACCATCGAGCGCAACATCGATTTGTGCCGCCTGCTGGTGTTCGAGCATGCCGAAAGCGCCATCATCAAGCGCATGATCGACGTTTCCCGCGACAAGTGCATCGCCAACTGGCGGCCGCAGCTGAAGCGCGCAAGCGACGATGAGCTGGCGCTGCTGTTTACCTGCCTTGCCAACGGCCTAATGCATGTGGTGATCGAGGGCTACGCCCGCTACGACAGGCAGGCGCTGATTGCGTTTGCCAACACCATCATGCAAAGCTGCCTCGCGGCGTATGTGTAAGCGCGCCGTGCAAATCCGACAGAGGGTTTTTACACGGCAAAAGCGGCGCTGAACGCTGCGCCGCCTGTTGCCTTGGTTGGTATCCGAAGGATAGAAGGAAGGTTGTTCCCGCATGGGCCGATCGGCCCGTTTCACGCGGCGGGACGGGTCAGTCCTTGTCCTGCTGCATGAAAGCCTTGATATTTTCCAAAAGGGTGTCAATTTCATCCGCCCGGTTGTAGTAGTGCATGGATACGCGGATGCCGCCCACGCCCGTGCAGCAGCGCAGCGAAACCACGATGTTGCGCGCGGTGAGGTATTCCATCAGCCGCTTTTCCTTTTTGTTGCCCTTGGTCAGGTCGAACGAGAAGGAGACGATGCCCGACAGGTGCGCCTCCTCCTGCGAGCCGCTGATATGTACGCCCAGCTCGTTGAGACCCTTGCGCAGGCGGCGGTTGAGGCCGAGAATCTTTTCCTCAATGTTTTTGGGGCCGATTTCAAGCTGGACATGGATGGCTTCCTCCAGCCCGATGGCGCCAAGGTAGTTGGCATAGCCGCCGATTTCAAAGCTGGAGCCCTCCATGCGGATGATGTTGGGATCAAAGGCATGCCGCTTGGGGTCCTCCAGATAGCTGATGTGGTCGTTGTTGTAGCCGGGCAACACCTCGGCGTTGAAGTAGGAATAAAAATCGGGCAGAATTTCGCCGATCAGCGACTTTTTGATGTACATAAAGCCCATGCCGAACGGGTTGCCGATCCACTTTTTGCCGCCTGCGCAGTAGAAATCCACATCCAGATCGTGCACGTCCACCTGCAGCGCGCATCTGCTTGAACCAGTGGACGACCTCTGCATGGTTCACCGTGGGGTTGTTGCTCATGGTGAGCCAGCCGTCGTCCTTCCAGCCAAAGAGCGGGATGTTGTCCTCGTCCGCTTTCTTGTACGCCGCCGTGATCGGGAACCAGCAGTGCGAGACGATGATGTCCACGTCCTTGTAACTGCCGTAAAGCGCCGCGGTGGTCAGATCGTGCAACCGTGACAGGTCGGCCCCGCCGTACCACTTGATCGGGAGCTTGGCAAGCTCGGCCAGTGTCCAGCCGTACTGCACATCACTCCGGCGGAACTCCTCCACGTCGAAGTATGCCTTCATGGCGGAGGTGAAGATGTTCAGGCGCTTGGCGAGGAAGTCCTTTCTCTGCTGCGGATCGTTCTGAGCCTGAACAGAATCGTCCATGATCTCGGCCGGGCGGATGGACACGCCGTAGTTCGGGTTTGCCTTCTCCTGCTCGACCGCGTTGGTGTAGTCCACGTCGCCGTTGCTGTCCTCATCCGCTTTGCAGATGAAGATGAACAGCTGCTCGTCCGGGCAGGTGCGGTTTAGCACCCGCCTCAATCTTGTTATAGAGAGCCCTTGTACTTACGCCTATCGACTCAGCCACAACACTCATCCGGATTCCGCGATCATACAACGCGGTCTTTAGTTTTCTATGTTCCATTCGTTGACCTCCATTGTTCCATCATTGGTGCCTTAATATGCCTAATATAGTACCATCGTTTATACTTGTCAAGGCTCATTTATTGATCATTGTTCCTTTATCGGAACATTTCGTATTGACTTGTTGAATGCACGATGCTAGTATTAGCTGAGGTGATGCATGTGGGACTCGACAAAATTAATGAACTAAGAAAAAGACAACATTTAACGATTGAAGATCTATCTATTAAATCTGGTGTTCCATTAAGTACAGTAAAAAAGATATGCGCTGGTATCACTACAAACCCTAATCTAGATACTGTTATTGCTTTAGCTGAGGCCCTGAATTGTACGATTGATGAACTTGCAACTTCCGATCCACCAACGATAACCGGAGCCGCAGCACATTTTGATCTCGATAAACTTACTCCCGAAGGTATTGAGCGATATCAAGAATTTATGGAATTTTTAGCTGACAAATATTCAAAGAAATGACCTAAAGGATTTATACACGAAAGAATGAATCGATTTGAAGAATTAGAAAACGAAGCCTCGACCTTAGGCATGAGAAAGGACAATACTACATACCAAACCCCAGCAACCCACTGGAAAATTTCGCAGATAAGTGGAATTCTGAACCTAAAAAGGCTAAGGCTTTTTATGATTGGTTAAGCCGATTGAATCAGTCGTAGGGTTAAGTGATTCTGACACACTAGACATTCTTCCTAACTCTGCACGCGCCTGTTGCGATATTCCGGGAGAAATATACGGAAGGAAGGGTGTTATCGAGATATAAATTACTATAAATAACACGACAAAACTTATACGTTGGCTGTGCTGATCTGATTGCCGTGTCAACTGCCAAACAAGGTAAAGAAAAATCCCAAGAAAATATGTGAACACATATCGATCAAACGAAGCAAGATAGTCTGCCTCTCCCTGAGTAAAGACAAACAAATATGAGAATAGTAGCGCTCCAGCATAAACCGAATATCCAATGATCAGGAACCAAATCGGGTTAATTCGAGATTTGTCTTGCGATTCACTGAATTTCTGCTGAATCTGCCCGACCAATAGGCCAAGTCCTAGAAGCGCTACTATCCAATTAAGAATTGAAAGCGAAATCTTGCCATTTTCCTCCACGGTGAGATGGCGGATTATGAACCTTTGCATTGAAGAACGTTGTCCTGCAGATAAATGCGAGAGTTGCGCCAGTATGCCGCCATCGCTAGACCCATGGATTGTGAAGACGCTTTTTGCCCCACAGATCACTAGATTGACTTGCCAAGATGCGATGCAAAATATGAAGATTACTATTCCAATAAATGGAATCAGGCTTTGCCGTGAAGACATTTCTTTGAGTCGCATTTGCTTGCCGCGAGTTGTAACCGCTTGGTAGGCAAGATACAACAAAAGTGCAAGAACCGCAAATCCAGTACCTGATGGTTTTAATAAGGCGATAAACCCAGAATAGAGACCGACGACGATCCAATGGCCTTTTGAATGATTGGTGTGGTCATTTGCAAAGTATTGCGTTAACAGATTGCCAAAAACCAATGCAACTTGGACATCAACATAAAGAGAGGAATATCCATATGAAAAGAAAGTGAGCGGTGCGAAGAAGGCAAGGCCGCCGACCAGCAAAAACCGCTGCCAATCCCGCTTGCGAATATGTTCGAACAATGGTAATAAGAGCGAAAAGGTAAGTAACAATGCCCCATGGTACATTGAGCTCTCGCGAAACGTTGGATCAAACTTTGCAAAAAAGTATGGAAGTAATGAACCACAAGGGGGATAAGTCTTGTAGGCTGTTGTTGATTGCGCGATACTCCCAAATTGATCGAAATATAGCATGTTTTTCACAACTGTTCCCCAATGGGAATATTCGTCTGTGATATAGCATACTCGTCCGCGAGAAAGTGCAAGAATGATTCCAATCATGATAACATAAGCAATAAATACAGGGGTGAGAGCGTAGGTTCGAAGATCATCAAATCCATGGCGGACGATTTTTATCGTTAACCAGACAAGACATACAAACGCAAGGATTATGGTGGCATAAAACGCTACACTCAAATGAAAAAACAACCCCAAAGTATATTGTAGCAAAATTATGCAAACCAATGTCACGGGGGTAATAAATGCAAAACTTCTTCTGAAAAATACTGAAGCGCATAAGAATATGATTGTGAAAACGATAAATGGAATCAAACTTATCATTCGGTAATATGACCTCCCTGTCAAGTGATATGCAATTCTCAAATAGAATCTTTAACGCGTTTACCCTGTATTAGTTTTAAGCTTTTATCAATATACATACGCATATAGCCAAAGGCTTCTGTCTTGTGAAACAACAAAAGATTGATTACATTTGGTAGTGCGACGCAGACAAGGCCGCGCATAGCAATGCCACCAATCGAGATAGGAAACGGTATACATATGAGCACGCATGAAATCATTTCTGCACAGGCGAGCAGTAAAAATGCGTATGAACGACCGATATCCCTAATCACCGGGCGAATGAAGCGATAGCTACAAGCAATAGTATAGTCGCCAGCCTGCATTAGCAGTGCCGAAATGACTGTACCAGCAAGCACACCGGTAATGCCCCAGAAATGAATTCCAAGTAAGGATAGTACGATATTGCCTGCAGCGGCAGCCACCGCCCATTTGCGTTGCTGCGCATACTCGCCTATGGTTTCGCGAAAGATTCGGATGGAATTATCCTTTAAATATAGATAACAATAAACCCCATACACCACTACAAAGGAGAATGGCAAAAGATATTGCGTTCCGTATAAAAAAGAGACAACCGGTTGAAAAAGCGTACATAGTGATGTAAACACAAAGCTCGCAACAAAAAAGCCAACCAGATCGATCATGCGAAACATGCGGTAGCAATCTTCTTTGTTCTCTGTGTTTGCGTAATTTCCTGCACTACCACTTACTGGGCGAAGCGCTGATTGAAACCCAGCGAGCACACTGGTCCCAATCATTGTGTAGTTGCCGTATAACGCTACAGCACGAATGCCAAGAACTGCAGAAACAAGAATAGTATCGGATAAAAAATATATCGTCTGTGTAAAGCGAAGTATGGATGCATTCCAGAGTTCGCCTCGAAAGCCTTTATCCAGAAAAGTACCTGGTGTCATGCGTCTGCCAAACGCTGTGGGAAAACGCTTCTTGCTGCGCCTTGCAACCAAGATCGCCGAAAGCAGATTGCAAAACACGGCGGCAATTGTATAAAGTATGTAGTTTTTTGTGAGTATGATGATAAGTGCTTTTACAACCTGAATGGCAATTCGAATGATTGTTTCAATCATAATTGCATCCGATAAGCGTTGTCTTGCCTGTAGCAACAGGCGATAATACGTCAGGGATACAACCCCCGCGCTGCCGATTAACTGAATCAAGTAGATCCGATAGACATAATTCCAGTCGGATATGGGATCGCGAATCAGATAATGTAGCAGCGGCATAACGCCAATGCCCACAATCAGAATTGTGAGCGCCACTAGACGATACAGACGAGCGAAAGTGAACATTAGGTGCTGAATTTCAGGTATTTCATCGCTGGAAGTTACGCGATAAAGGCGGTAAAGCAAAACAGAACCCGCGCCAAAGTCCAACGTGTTCAGTATTGAAAATACTGTCGAAAAAAGCCCTTCGTAACCAAGGTTCTCAAAGCTTATATTTTCTAGAAATAACTTCCGAATGGCAACTCCAAACAGGAAGATTAGGATATATCCTCCGATGGAAACCATTGTGTTGCGAATGGTATTTTTTGTTCTTGTCATTTACTATTTCCCCTTGGAATTCATTTTGTTTGTAGAATAACTCTTTCCCGTGTATTATAACATAGAATCAACAGTAGTGTGAAAATGGGGGAATGACTCCTCGAAATACACTCCATGTCAATTGTGTTTATATTCGAATTTTCTTGCTATAATGATGGTTGATATGCGACATCGCCTTCAAATCAGAATATCATCGTCTTACTTCTAAGGAGGTAGTTTTTTGACTCAGAAATCATTACTATGCGAAAAGCATTCCATCACATGGACCTGTAAGCGCTTGATTCAAAAGTTCATCCCTAGTTCATGGAAGGTGATGTACAGCAAGATCGTAGCTTGGCTTCGTTATCAACCACGCATGCGTGAAATAGAGCACACCATAAACGATCAAAAGCGTATTTATCTTATCGGCACGCCGGAACATCGAAATCTCGGTGACCACGCCATTGCCTACGGGTCAATAGAGTTTTTTCAAGATCAATTTCCCGATCGTCTTCTCTTCGAGATTCCCATGTATCCTTATTTGGGTTATCGAAAAAAGCTTACAAGATTCATTAGACAGGAGGATATTTTGGTGATATCCGGCGGCGGATGGATGGGTAACATTTGGCCCGACGAACACGCCGTGATTCTTGATGCGATTCGCCGCTTTCCAAGGAACAAAATCGTCGTTTTGCCACAGACGATCTGGTTTTCCTCGAACCCCAATACAACCCAACAGCTCGTGGTAACAAGCCGTTGTTTTCAATCTCATCCTGATGTTACGCTTTGCCTTCGCGAGCAGGCATCCTATGAAATTGCAAGCGAGCTGAACTTGACACGGCGGTTGCTCGTTCCCGATATGTGCCTATACTTGAATCAAACACAGCCGAAATTACAACGCTCGGGTATTTTGCTTTGCTTTCGTGACGACCGGGAGCGGATTATCCCTACGTCTACCGAATCAGAGATTGTTTTCTTTCTGGAGCGGCGTGGATTAACTTATGTGAAAACATCTACTCTTTCCGACACACCTGTACGTCAGAAGGACCGCATCGCCGTGCTAAACAATAAATTTGAGGAATTCCGTGGCGCGCAACTCGTGTTTACTGACCGACTTCATGCAATGCTTTTCTGCGTTATAACCGGAACGCCCTGCATTGCGTTTGACAACTTATCTCACAAAGTTTCGGGCGTTTACAAAACCTTGCCGCAAAATAATAAGCAAAGGGTGGTTGAACATGTTAAGGATGCACTCACGCTATTTGATGAAATGATTATGTCTTCAGATACAGGTAGTGATTTCCCGCTGGATTATTCCATGCTGATACAAGCCATTCGAGAATAGATAAATGTACTTACCGTGTGATTATGTTATCAATTATGGAATTGCGCTATCGTTTCTGCTCAGCTATTTCAAAATCGATGATTAGCATCGCCTAGCTTGATTATACCATGTTCCACCCCATTATGAATGAGAAGCTATCTTCGCCAATGCTTACGCACGACCGATAATTCTTTTTTTACGAAGAAACAGATTCAGAACTTTCATTGTACAGCGCAATCCAAGACAAGCAATCATCCATCTCACGATGATGACGCGTTTGCTTATACCATATTGCATAACAAACATAAACGACCGAAATTCGTTGACCGCCTGATTAAACTGTTCTTTCCCCAACATTGGCGGATAGGCTAATATCCAGCAAAGCTCCTGGGCCCAAAATGAATAACCAATCTTACGGTAGATGGCATCCTTATGAAGCTGAATTTCATGTAAATCCTGAGCCAATTGCTCACTAAGATCGTTCAGGTGTTTCAGTGAGAAGGTGTTTGTGATCGATCCATCCCGTCCCGTCTGATAAACCATTACGCTCTTGGGATAGAAAGAAATAGATTTTGCCTCACTAAAAAGTTTGCGCGACCAAATCAAGTCTTCGCTTTTTCTGCCACATGGAAACGTTAGGTTATGCTCAATCAAAAATCTTTTGCGAATTAGTTTACAGCATGCGCTGTTTGAATACTTGCGCTGTTGCAGCAGCTCTTGCTTTAATCGATCTATCTGCGCCACATCCGGCAAAAGCGCAACTGAGAACTCCGTTACGTTATTAGTCTTTAGATTTATTTTCCGAAATCCGAACAGCAACACATCTGGCGACCGCTCTAGTATGATTTGCACCATCTCTTCTAACGCAGAGTCCAATTCCCAAAAATCATCGGAATCCAGATAGGCAAGATAT
>CAZRIT010000038.1:0-18545 GCA_964600225.1 uncultured Oscillospiraceae bacterium
AATCTTTGTATTGTTTCCTGAGTTCCTCGTTCGGAATCATCACGATCGCGTTTTGAAGCGTGGCAAGACCACCTCCAACCTGCTGGTGAGAGGCGGCATGTCCAACATGGTTGGATTGGTTTGCGTAATCATTATGGCACAAATGATCGTTGCCATTATCGAAGAGTGCGGCTTTATGGATCACCTGATGCACACGCTGTTTGCCAAGGCCAAGACGCCCAAGGCGCTTATGCTGTCCGCTACATTGACAGGCCTGTGCCTTGCGCCCTGCGGCGGCAATGCCTATCTGCCCACGATCATTACGGGCACCATGTATCAAAGACCCTTCCTCGAAAACAAGATGGATTTGGTCAACCTGGCCCGTATCAACCTCGCGGGCACAGGTATTTCGTGCTCCATGTGGCCGTGGCTTGTGGTCGGCACATACTACTATACCAACCTTGGCGTTACGCCGCCTGAGTTTGCGATATACTGCATCGCGTTGCCACTGTGCATCCTGACGCTCGTCATTTCCGCACTGACCGGATGGGGCATTGTGAAACTGACCGATGAGGAAGCGGCTGCGCAGCTGGCGGAGCTGGATGCAGCCAAGAACTAATCTAATCATCGACAACGCGATTCCAATGCATTGACAGAGGACTGCTTCGGGTACGCTTCGGAGCAGTCCGTCTCAATCACACGAACATCAGGAGGAAGACGATGGAACAATTCTTTTCTAGTATGGAAAAATATCCGCACTTATTCAGCCCCGTCATCATTGGCGGCAAATATTTCAGAAACCGCATCATAGCCTCTCCGCACGGGTGCAGGCTGCCTGTCCTTGAAATTGACGGAACGAATTATGCCCATGTCACGGAACTCGGTATCAAGTATTACGCAGGCCCCGCAAAGGGCGGCGCTGCGGTAGTCAATATGATGGAAGGCGGCGTTGAACCCGGCGGCGGCGGCATCGTCACTCCCAGCTACAATCTTTTTAAGCTGAATACGCTGTCCTGGATGCATTTGTTCACGGACTATGTGCATTCCTACGGTTCGCTTGCTTCCATGGAGTTGACGCATATCGGTCAGTGGTCCAAAAACTCGGTCGGCCCCACCGAAAAGAAGCTCTACACAGGCACCGTTGTGCATGAAATGACCGAAACCGATATCGAGGAGGTTGTACGTTACTATGCAAATGCTGCCAATATGGTGCGCCGCGGGGGATTTGACGTCATCATGCTCCACGGAGGGCATAACTGGCTGATTTCGCAGTTCATGTCGCCCTATGAGAACAAGCGTACCGACCGTTTCGGCGGCAGCCCGACCAACAGGATCAGGCTGGCGTCGATGGTGCTCGACGCAATTCGCGACAGAGTCGGCAATGATATGGTCATCGAGATGCGCGTAAGCGTATCCGAATTTGCGGATGGCGGAAGCACCAAGGAAGATACCTTGGAAATGCTTCAGCTTATTAAGGACAAGGTCGATATCATCCAGTGCTCGGGCGGCACAAGGCATCTCCAGCCGACGATGGGCATTCAGGAAGCCATTTACTATATGCCAAACTGTGAAAAGAGGCACCTGGCGGCATTCATCAAGAAGAACATTGACGTGCCTGTCAGCGCCATCGGATCGATCAACGATCCGAACGTTGCCGAAGAGATCCTTGCAAACGGGGAAGCGGACTTTATTGCAACCGCAAGAAACTTTATTGCCGATAACGATTGGGGCAACAAAGCCCGCAAGGGCCGCGCCGAGGATATCAGGCCCTGTATCCGCTGCATGCGTTGCCTGGACGTTTCCGCAAGCCGCATCAATACGGCGCGCCCCGGGAATGTTTCGGATTTTGAAAACGGTACGTTCCATTGGGAATGCTCGGTGAACCCGCTTGAGAAACTCCCGTCCGTGATCAACGAGTATCCCAAGCCCGAGCGCTCCAAGAAAATTGCCGTTGTGGGCGGCGGCCCTGCCGGCATGGAGGCTGCTATTCGTGCATCGGAACGTGGGCACAAGGTGATTCTGTTTGAAGCGGGCGACAGATTGGGCGGCCAGCTGCATCATGCCGATTTTATGGATTTCCGTGCGGATATGAAGCGCTTTAAGGACTTTCAGATTTGCCAGGTCAAAAAGGATCCCAACATTGAGATTCGGATGAATACAAAGGCGACGCCGCAGCTCATTGCCAAAGAAAAGCCGGATGGCGTGATCGTGGCCATCGGGTCCAAACTAATCGTACCGAGGATTCCCGGCATGGAAACCAACCATGTGATACAAGCCCTGGATATATTTGGAAAAGAGGATACGCTTGGGGATAGGATCGTCATCATCGGAGGCGGTTCGGTGGGGTGCGAAACCTCCATCTATCTGGCAAATCTCGGGAAAAAGGATGTTACGGTTGTAGAAATGGGCAATATCCTGCTGCCGGAAACGATGTATATCGATCGCTACTACACCCTGTGGTTTATGGAAAAAGAGTACAATCGTTCCGAGGCGGTATTTGTCAATGAAACCAAGAATCGCCAATACCCTGTTAAGAGCCTGGTAAAAAACAAGTGCACGGGTATCACAAAGGACGGGGTTCTGGTGACGGATGAAAACGGTGCGGAAAAACTGCTCCCTGCAGATACCGTGATACTGGCAGCGGGAATGAAGAGCGATATGCAGGAGCGCAACGCGTTCTTTGGCACGGCATTCGACGTAATCAATGCGGGCGACTGCGCAGGACGCGAGCAAAGCATCCACAACGCTACAACATCGGCCTTTATCGCGGCGTACAGAATGTAATACAGGCATCCATCGGCATATGAGCCGAAAACAATGACAGCAAAAGCCGCGGGCAAGCATGATTGCAGGCGGCTTTTGCGATACGGAGGGTAATGATGTTTGAACACGGAAGCGTATTTCCTGATTTTAAGTATCGTTCCTATGACGGCAGAATGAAAGAATTGTACGCACAGCTGGATCAAAGCCCGGCCGCAATCCTGTTTCTGCGTTATGTGGGATGTACCAAATGTCAACTGGACGTCCACGAATTGCTGATCAACAAAGAGAGAATAATAAGCAAAGGCATAAAGGTCTTTCTTGTGTTCCAAAGCGAACCATCCGCAGTACAGGATGAAATCGGCGACTTTCCGTTCGAAATCATATGCGATCCCGAACAGGTGTTGTATCGGCGCTTCCGGGTGCTTCCTGCCGAGAGTAAGGAGGAATTGCTGGATTTTGCGCATTTTCGTGAAGCGCACGACGCTTTCCGAAAATCGAAAGTCGAGCTGGGCCTGCAACACGGTAAATACGAGGGAAACGAGCTGCAAAAGCCCGCAATCTTTTTGCTGGATGCGGACAAAAGAATCGTTTTTGCCCATTATGCCGACAGCCTGATGGATATGCCCTCGGTCGAAAGCTGGCTCAACAGGCTTTGAGTCTGCAACGCGCTTTACCATGAGATGTGAATGCCATATTGAAAACGCTCATGCAATAACAACCGCAAAAGGCAGGCGGCGGGGGAGCCGATGGTTCGGCTCTCCCGTTTCACATAGGCGCGCGCCGCACCGCTTCTGCTTTATTTTACATGACAACGTAACGCATCGTCTGTTATACGCTGTACAGCGCCCAAAATTCGGTATATAATATGAACATCGTCGGACAAATGCAGCGGGATGCGGATTGCGCTGCTTTTGCCAAACAAATTTGAAAAACGGGGTGAACAGTGATGCCGTATGCCGTTGCGATTCTGATAGGTTATCTGCTGGGCTGTTCCAGCATGGCGCTGTATACCGCCAAGGCCAGGGGCGTGGACATGCAAAACACGGGCTCCAAAAACCTGGGTACCTGCAACGCGCTGATTTTGATGGGCTGGAAGGCTGCCATTTTGGTATGCGTGCACGATATCGGCAAGGCTGTGCTGTCGGTGCTGATTGCGCGGTGGCTGTTCCCCGATACGCCCTTGATCGGGTATGTTGCGGGCGTGGCGTGCGTGCTGGGACATATATTCCCGTTCTATCTCAAGTTCAAGGGCGGCAAGGGCTTTGCTTCCTATCTGGGCATGGTGTTTGCATTGAACTGGAAGTTTTCCATCGCACTGGTGATTGGCATGCTGATTGTGGTGCTGATTACGGACTATATTGTGGTTGGCACCGCGGCGACGGTTATTTCCTTTCCGATATTCCTCGGCATTTCCACCCATAGCTGGATGCCCGTGCTGATCGCCTGCGTGGCGACCGCCGTGGTTTTGTATAAGCATCGCGACAACTATGTAAAAATCTACAACGGCACCGAGCCGCATGTGCGTAAGGTCTGTACAAGCTCCGATCATTCCATCGATTGACGCAAGCGAACCAGACGGCGCACATATCCCCATTGCCTATATGATATCGGGAGGAGCATTGCCATGCGAAAAAACGCGTTTTCAAGAGCCTGCTTGCCCTTTTGTCCGCGCTGATGCTGCGGATGCCCCTTGGCTGCGGCGCATCCGAAGCCGAGTCTGCGCCGACGGCCGCGCCCGCGGCAACCGCCACGCAAGCGCCGACGCCCGCGCCAACCGCTGCGCCCACGCCCGAGCCGACGCCCGTGCGCGCGGTGAAGGGATTTGATTATGTGGAGCCCGAGGGCTTTCAATTTGACAGGAGCGATCTGCAGATGAAAGCGTCCGACGGCTCCTTTATCGCATACCTTCTGTCAAAATCGCAGGAGAATGTGATCGAGCGGTCGGAGGCGGACTATCTGTAGGCGCTGATCGAGGCATATCATAAAACCTATGATGGCGCCGAGGCGGACGTGACCATGGAGGAGTACCAATCGGTCGAGATCGACGGCCTGCCCGGCCTCCACACAGTCTATACGCTCAGCGTACCGAAAAAACGCGTACAGCAGCATGTGCTGGAGCGCACCGTCATGGCGGGCGGCACCGCTTACTGCGTGCGCTTCGTCGACGACAGCGGCAAAGACGCCCGGATGCCCACATTTGTACGGTCAGGCGACGCCATCCACATCCGCCGGGAGGACGAGACGGAAGAGGTCGATACGACAAAGCTCGTTCTGTACGGTAAGGGCGACGGGCTGACCATCTGCATGATGCGTGGCATGAAGACGCAGCGCAGCAAGGACTATACCATGTTCTGCTTTGGTGACGACTGCGCGCTGTATGTAACCAGGGAGAGCTTTGCGGACTATGCGGCATTGGGCACGGACGCGGCAGCCATGACGCTTGCAGAATACGGTGAGCTGATACAACGGACAAATGGCATGAGCGAGCCGTTTTCTCCCGATGCATACGGCAATCTGTCGTCAACGTATACGTCTGATGTGAACGGGCGGGCGTTCCTTTACTATGCGACCGTCCGAAAGGGTACGGACGCATGTTGGCTTATCCATCTCGCGTGTCCCGCGGAACTGCAATCGGGGTACCTGCCGCAGTTTGCATTCTGGGCGAACACGATTGCGGTTAACTAAGTTGGCCCCGCTTTGTCGGGTAGTCCATGCACCATATTAGCAGTGAATAAAACGAAAGGAACAGTTACCATGCGTTACACGTTTTCAAAGACCGTTTCCGCGCTGCTGCTTGCCCTGCTCGTGCTGCTGTCAGCCATCGGATGCGGCGCAAATGCGCAGAAGCAGGAAGCTGCCGCCGCGCCTGCGGCGACCGCTACGCAAGCGCCGACGTCCGCGCCAACCGCTGCGCACACGCCCGCGCCGACGCCCGCGCCGACCGTGGTTGACTTCCGTTTTACACAGCCTGAGGACTTTGCAGCCGACCCCGAGAATCCGATGCGGCTCCTTTCGCCAAAGTATCCGCGCGATCCGTCGTTTATCGGCGTGAGCATGATGGCGCGCGACGAAAGCGTGCTGGATTACACGAAGGAGAGCTATGCGGAGCATCTGTCGGCCACCTATGCCGAGGCGTTCGGCAAGCCTGTGCAGATCACCGTGGACAGCTTCCGCATCAAGGAAATCGACGGCTCGCCCGGCATGCGCGTCACCTACTTCCTCGATACGGGCGATCTGTTTCTGTTTGTTTTGGAAATCACTGCCGTTGCGGATCAGAATTATCAGGTTGGGTTTGCGGACGGGACGAATAACAATGCCTGGATGAATGCGTTTAGCCTGTCCTCGCGCACGATCGATATCGTGTGGAGCGACGAGGCGGACGGCCCCGATTACTCCACATTGCCGCTCAACGACCCTGGCGTGGGGCTGACCATCCGCATGGCGCCCGAGATGACGCTGACCAAGAACAATAGCTTTGATATGTTCTACACCTCCGAGCACTGCATGATGACGGCGGTACGTGAGGGCTTTGATGTGCTTGCGGCCTCGGGCGCGGGCGATGCCGATACGACCTTGGAGGAATACATCGGGATTGTTGAAAGGATCAACGGCGTGACCTTTGAAACCGACGCCTACGGCAATCCCTTCGCGACCTATGTCAGCGAGATTGACGGGAAGAACTTCACATACTACTTCACTGTACGCAAGGGCTCGGATGCATTTTGGCTGGTCAACTTTGCGTGTCCGGAGAGCGAGCAGGGGACGTGGCTGCCGCAGTTTGCGCTGTGGGCCAATAGCATCCGCGTCAAATAGCGCGGAATCGGTACAATTTGGTGCAAATATGATGCGAAAGGGATGGTTGCTTTTGAAGCGCTGCATTGTCACGGCCGAAACGGTTTGGTAAAAAACATTCTATTATTGGGAGGCGTTTTACATGACTGTTTCGGAACAAACCATCTATCCGCGCACGGGCGACAGGCGGACGGTGTACCTCAATGGCGTCGTCACCGACCCGAGCATCCTCATCGGCGACGGGGGCCGTTATCGGCGCGCGGGCGCTTGTGAATCGCGACGTGCCGCCGTATACCATCGTGGGCGGCATGCCCGCAAAGCCCATCCGCAGACGCTTTTCTGACGATGTGATCGCTGCGCTCACGGACATGCGCCGGTGGGACTGGCCCGGGGAGCGCATTCGGTGCAATATCACGGCCATCCAACGGGGCAGTATCGAGGAACTAAATTAAGATACAACATGCAACAGAGCGCGGGCAAATGCCTGCGCTCTTTGTGTTTGGTTTTTTGTTAAAGCAGTGCGGACGATCAGGGTTTTAAATGCGCGCGCACGGCCTCTTGGATGCGTGCACGGTCGCTTGGCGGGTAGTAAAAATGGCTTGCGGCATGCAGGACGACGGTTTCGGCATCGGGCAGGTGCGCTTTTACATATGACAGGGAGCGATCCGATACCAGCTCGTCGCCCGTGGAATGGATCACCGTAAGCGGCACAGTCAGTTGACTTACCAGCGGACGGGTATCCCGCATGACGGCCAGCAGCCCCAGCGTATTGGGCAGCAGCCGAACGGAATTGAGCAGCGTCAGGCCCGATACGCCGCCTAGCGCGCGAGCGGCCTGCACTTCGGGCGCGTCGCTTGCCTTTGGCCGCCCGAGCGAGCGGACGCGTATCCGCAAGGTGCGCCGGGTCAAACGGATATAGAGCGGCAGCGCCAGCGCCACAATGCGCTCGATCTGTTCACCGTTTTCCACCGCGGCGCGGATGGCCATCAGTCCGCCCATGGAATGCCCGACGATCAGGATGCTGTCAAACGTTTGCCTGAGCGCGTGCAGCGCCTCATCCACGGCCCGTTGCCAGTCGTGCCGATTGGCACTCGTAAAATCCGCAATCGTCCCACCGTGGCCGGGCAGCGAAACGGCGTGTACCGCATAGCCCGCGTGCTTAGCGTATCGCCGACAAAACCCAGCTGCGCGCTTGTGCCCATGAAGCCATGCACCAGCAGCGCCGCGCGCTTTTTTGCGGGCCGATGATCGGCGCTCATGGTTGGGCGAGGCTGTCGGCCATGCGTCCCGACACAAAGCTTCTAAACGCGCCGATATCCTGTAACGCCGCCTTGGGGATGCGCAGCACCATGTTTTCGCCGTTTAGCCACAGCAGCACATAGCGCTCGTCGTCGCTGACGGTGGCAATCTCGCTGTATGAATACTTGGATTCCGTGCGGCCCTCCGTGATGCGAAGCGCATCATCATAAAACAAAAACGTGCGCGTCCATACGCCGTCGGGTTGTGCGTTCAACAGCATGCGGTACTGCTTTTTGAGCACGATGTTTTCCAACAGAAACAGGCGCGCCAGAAACAGCGCCAGGAAGCTGAACCCGCATAAAAACAGGAAGTATTCCCTTTGCCACAGGCCCATAACCACCAGCAGCAGGCTGATGGCGCACCCGATGATGCGCAGCCGAATGCCGCGCTTGCGGTTTTTAGCCGCGTCCTTTCCGTGCGGGTGCTTGGCCATGTAGAGGTATTCCTCTTGGGTGATGGTATGGCGTATTTCGTATACGGGTTCCATGTGCATTCCTTTCACCATTTGGTTCTTTCCGCGGCGTCAACAAACCGCATTGTACGGTTTGCCTTATTCCTGCGGCAGAATCGGATATTGCGTAGCGCCGAGCTCGGTGAGGACCAGGCGCAGCGTATTGTAGTTCGACAACCCGTGGATATCAATCGGCTTGCCGCCAAAGTAGAGAGCGTTGAGGATGCGGGTCTGATCTGCCCCGTCAATCAAAAACGTATGCGGGTAATCGCTGTCGGCATAGTAGCGTAAGCCGTGATCCGATTGCAGCAGGATGATGGCGTTGGGATCGTGCTCCAATATGACGTCAATGCTTTGCTCTACGCGCTTGGTGATGTATTGATACTGCCCAAGATAATAGCCTGGATCCGTATAGTTGGTCCATGCGTCCCGATCCTCAATGTGCGTGCCGTCCGCGGCATAGTAGAAAGGCGCGTGCGGCGAACAGATATAGAAAAAGATGGCGCGGTTTTGCTTGGTTTCATAGTGCGACGGGTCGTCCAGAAATTGGAACAGCGCCATATCGCCCTCGGCCGCAATGAGCTTCCAGTAGCGGATCGACTTAAGCGGCATCAGCATGGAGCGGTCAATCAGAAGCTCCGTTGCGGTTTCGCCGTTGACGGTTGTTGCGTCGCTGCCCAGGCTGTAAGCGCTCTTTTCCAACAGGCGTGGCAGCGGGTACAGCGTGCCAAGCTGATACAGGTTGTAACCCATTGACTCCAGTATTTCATACACCGTGCCGTTGGCAATTAGCTGTTCCAGCGTGTCGTACTCCATACTGGCTTGGGATACGGGCCCAAGGTTAACGATATCGGAAACGCTGTAAACGGTGTTGGCAAAGCGGCAATGGCTTGTTTCGGAAACGCAAAAGCTGCGTTCCTGCAAAAACGCTCGAAACGCGCTGTTGTCGTAGCCATAGTATTTTTCTATTTCTTCAAACGAGGCGTATTCGTCCAGCAGCAGAAAATACAGGTTTGGCAGCACGGCATCTTCGCCCTTTGCTTGCCCTGCGGTGTAGGAGGTTGCCTTGAGCTTTTGCAGAATCGGCGGCACGGCTGTTACAAGGTTCATGGCCAGTATGGCCGATACGGCAATGAGCGTTAGCTTGCAAGCCACCGCGCAGGCGTCGTGTTTTCGGATAAACAGGATGCCCGCAATCAAAATGGCCAGAATGAGCAGCGCAGCCAGATAATACCATCTCACGCGGGCCTCACCGCCAAGGATGAGCTCGACCAGCGAAACGACGAAATGGAAATTGAGGAAAAGCGCCATGCCAACGACTGCAATCAAGGCCGAAAGATGCCAATCCTTCAGAATCAACTGAAGAGTGAACAGCATGAACAGGCCGAGCAGTACCGAGGCGGCCAGCGGAAGCAGGATATCCCTTATCGGCAGCTCGCGTGCGTTGGAGGCGTACAGTTGTAGCGCGGGAACGGCGCAGGTCAGCGCAACCAGCAGGATCGGCAAGAGCTTATCGGGGCGTTTCGCGTTTTCGGCAGATGGTTTCATGGTACTTCCTTTCTGCGCGCCTTGTTCAAACGGTTGTTTTGCGCTGCCTTTGGCGAAGGCGCATGAGTATGTAGTCCGCGCCGACCTCGCCGCTGTGGCCGATGTTGAACAGGAAGCCGGATTTCATCTCGCGGATGCGGCTGGCATAGGTTTCGCGCGCATCCAGCAGTTGTTGAACGATTTCTCGGATGCGCCCGAGGTCGTCCTTGTCCACCGAGCGGCCAACGATATTGCGCGCGGCAATCTCAAAGGGCTCCTCCTCGATCTGCTCCCATTGCGGGTTGACCGCTTTCATTCTGGTATTGATAAACAGAGTGGGCTTTTCGGTGGCAAACACAAATTCGTACCCGATAACGGACCAGTCGGTGATGACCAGATCGGCTGTGTACACGGTAACGTTCGAGGAAAAATCCAGCTCGATGCGAAAATCCTCGTTCTGCAGTGCACGATAGCGCTGTACGATGGCGTCCATTTCGACGGGGAAACGGCGTACAAACTGTGGGTGCGGGCGCACGACCACACGGTAGCCATGCCCCAATAACCCCGTAAGCAACGGATCGATACAGGATTCCAGTATGTTGTCCTCCTGCCAGGAGGGCGCAATCAGGATGGTGGGCTTATCGTTGGGCGTTTTGTCGGAGGCGGCGTATGCGGCGATCATGTTGTCTATCAGGCCGTAGCCGCATTCCAGAATCGTCTTTTTTCTGGTTTTGCGCAACTGCTCCATCTGCCGCACCTCGCGAACCTGGCTTTCGTTGACGGCGAATATCGTATCAAAATGATCCAGCGCACCCGCGCGATAGGTCAGATTCAGGCTTGTGCCGCCATGGTCGACGTAAATGTACTCAACATCCTCGCGCACCCGTGAGCGCTTGATATGGTACTTTTCCAGGTCGGGTACGGTCATGATGACCATATCGCTTTTGACCTTCATCATCAGCGGAATCAGGCGTTTTTCATCGATGTAATAGGACGCGATGCGCGGGGGGGGGGTATTCATTTGAAAAATCGCATCGTCGGGATCGGAGGTAACATAGTGCAGCACCAGATCGTCCGACTTGGCCAACAGCGCTTCCACGATGTTTTGAAAGTACTTGTAGAAGCCGCTTTGCTCGCTGTAAAACATCACATGCATTGCGCCGCTGTTGGTTGCGCTGCAAAACCGCTTGTAATCGGCGCGTGCCCGACCGACATTTTGCCTGAGGCGCGTTTCCTTCTCGGCATTGAGGCGTTTGATGGTTTCCATCTGTTGGTAGTCGATATACTTTTTGGGGTTCATGATGAGATTCAGCAGATACATCGACGGAATGGAAAGCAGGTTGCCCGCAATCCAGTACAGGCCCACGCCCGTTGGAACGATGCAAGCAAAGAATGCGGAAAAGGCGATCATAAACAGCGTCATGGAAACCTTGCTGAAGCGGTTTTGCTCGATTTGCAGGACGTTGACGCGGTTTTGAAAGAAGCACATCAGCCAGGCGGATAAGCCCGCAAGAACAGGCATTGTCCAAAGCAGGTCAATGTGCGCAAGGCTTGGGGTTTTGGCCAAGTCGATGCCAAGAAAACGCAGATCCATGGAGCGTACGGCGTTGACTGCTTCCGCCACGCCCGCGCCGTCAAGGCTCAAAAAGCCGCTCACGCCCGATTGGGTGGTCATCAACTCCACAACCTTCAGCTCGGGCGAGGAGCTCAGCGGCATTCCGACGATGGCCTCCGCCTTGGCGCACAAAAGGCTGACCAACGGTTGCGACAGGTGCAGGATGTGCGTCAAAGGCCGATAGATGACGTCGATTAAGCCGAATATAATCGGGATTTGTATCAACAGCGGGATGACGCCCGCCATCGGACGGTACTTCTCCTGCTTGTACAGCGCGATCTGCTCGTCAAGATAGGCATCCTTGTCGTCGGCATACTTGTGCTGCTGGGCCTGAACCCGGGGCTCATCAACGCATCGGGCTATTCCTGGACGGCCGATTACGTTACCGTCACGGGCGATCTGTGCGCGGATTTGCTGTCCAATATCGCTTCCGAGCAGCGCGCCAAGGTCGTCTACGAGTATCTTTACCGCCAGATTGAGGACAAGAAGGTGCGCGAGACAATCGATTTCCTGCTCAACCGCGAGGAAGCGCACAACGCACTGTTTCGCGAGGCGTTCAACCGCGTGCAGGACACGGGCTCCAACCGGGATTTCGGCGTGACCAAGGATTCCCGCATCTATTTCGACCTTTCGAGCCCCTCGGCGGGCAACACCTTTGGCGATACGTTTGCCAACCCGCCAAGCTTCAACGACCCGGGCATAAACTGACCGCATTGCGCCATACGGCATCACAAGGAAAGCCTGCCGCCTGCAAATATCGGGCGGCAGGCTTTTTGCATGGCCCGACGTGCCTACTGTTGTTCGCGGTCAACAAATGTAGAAACTGTGAATTCTTGATAAACCTATTGCAAATGCGGACGCCATATACTACAATATCTTGTGCCAGGATACGCATTTCACAACATGATCTAGTGTTTTATGGCAAAGATTCATTCAACAATCGGAGGTAGAGTTCATGGCTCAGGCAGCGCCCGCAACCATCCGCAAGCGGGATGGTTCGTCCGTTCCGTTCGACGCGTTAAAAATCCTGGAGGCTATCCGCAAGGCGAGCGAGGCCACGCCGGGGCAGCCGATTCCCGCGGCTGAATTGGCCACGATCACCAAGCAGGTGATCGCCAAGCTTCCCGAGGGCAGCAGCCCCACGGTGGAGCTGGTGCAGGACAAGGTGGAGGAAGCGCTGGTGGAGGCGGGCTATTTCTATGTCGCCAAGGCGTATATCCTGTACCGTGCCGAGCATACCAAGGTGCGCCAGAGCGAGCAGGACCTGATGGACATCTATCGGGAGCTGACCTTTTCCGATGCGCGCGACGCCGATATCAAGCGCGAAAACGCCAATATCGACGCCGACACCGCCATGGGCACCATGCTTAAATACGGCTCCGAGGGCAGCAACTACTTTGTCAACAACTATATCCTGCCCAAGGACATTGCCGCGGCGCATGTCGGGGGCGATATCCACATTCACGATAAGGATTTCTACATGCTCACCGAGACCTGCTGCCAGATCGACCTGATCAAGCTCTTCCACGGCGGGTTCTCCACGGGGCACGGGTTTTTGCGCGAGCCCAACAGCATCGCCAGCTATTCGGCGCTGGCGTGCATTGCCATACAGGCCAACCAAAACGAGATGCATGGCGGCCAGTCCATCCCCAACTTCGATTATTGCATGGCTCCCGGTGTGAAAAAGACCTACGCCAAGGAGTACAAGGCGGCGCTCAAGCAGTATCTGGAGCTCAAGGGCGGCAAGGAGGATGACGCTGCGCGCGCGTACGCCGAGGAGACCGCGTGGGCGCGCACCGACCGCATGACCTATCAGGCCATGGAGGCGCTGGTGCACAACCTGAACACCATGAATTCGCGCGCGGGCGCGCAGGTGCCGTTTTCCTCCATCAACTACGGTACGGACACCTCCCGCGAAGGACGGCTGGTGGTCAAAAACCTGCTGCTGGCCACACAGGCGGGCCTGGGCAACGGCGAAACGCCGATCTTCCCCGTGCAGATTTTCAAGGTTAAGGAGGGCGTCAGCTTCAACGAGGGCGATCCCAACTACGATTTGTTCAAAATGGCCATCGAAACCAGCGCCAAGCGGCTGTTCCCCAACTTCAGCTTTCTGGACGCGCCCTACAACAAAAAGTACTATCGGGAGGGCGATTACAACACCGAGGTGGCGTACATGGGCTGCCGCACGCGCGTGATGGGCAACGTCCACGATCCGAGCCGCGAGGTCACCGCGGGCCGCGGGAACCTGAGCTTTACCTCCATCAACCTGCCGCGCATCGGCATCATGGCCAACGGCGATATCGACCGCTTCTTTGCACAGCTCGACAGCCGTATGGATTTGGTGTTTCGGCAGTTGCTGCACCGCATGGAGATTCAGTGCAAAAAGCACTGCTACAACTATCCATTCCTGTTCGGGCAGGGCGTGTGGATCGATTCGGAAAAGCTGGATCGGGACGATTGCGTGGGCGAGCTGCTCAAGCACGGCACGTTGTCGGTGGGGTTCATCGGCCTTGCGGAAACGCTGGTGGCCCTGATGGGCAAGCACCATGGCGAAAGCGCGGAGAGCCAGGCGCTGGGCCTGCGCATCGTCTCCCACATGCGCGAGCGCTGCGACAGGCAGGCGGCCGATACGGGCCTCAACTTCACCCTGCTTGCCACGCCCGCGGAGGGGCTTTCGGGCCGCTTTGTGCGGTTGGATCAAAAGATATTCGGCAAATTGGCGGGCATTACCGATCGGGCGTACTACACCAACTCCTTCCATGTGCCCGTATACTATGCCACAACAGCGTTTCAGAAAATTGCCATTGAAGCACCGTATCATGCATTGACAAACGCGGGTCACATCAGCTATGTTGAGATGGATGGCGACATGAGCAAAAACCTCCCTGCATTTGAGGCGGTGATACGCTACATGAAGGAGATGGGTATCGGCTACGGCTCGGTCAACCATCCCGTAGACCGAGACCCCATCTGCGGATACACGGGCGTGATCGACGACGTTTGCCCACGCTGCGGCCGGCACGACGGCGAAGCGGTGCCGATGGAAAAGCTGAAGGAACTGAAAAAGAAATACCCCGATATGCCAAGCTTCTACGGAAAGGACTGAACGATTATGGAAAGCAAAACCGAAAAGACCCTGGGACAGAACGTCAAATTTGAGCGCATCCGCCGCATTACGGGCTACCTGGTCGGCACGACGGACCGTTTCAACAACGCCAAGCGCGCAGAGGAACAGGACCGTGTCAAGCATAAAGTCACCACAACGACTGCGCATTAACGCAACGGTCGCAGAATCCGTTGTGGACGGCCCCGGCATACGGTATGTGATCTTTGTGCAGGGCTGTCCGCACCGCTGCGAAGGCTGCCACAACCCGCAAACGCACGATTTTGACGGAGGCCGCGACGCCGATATCGACGCTATCCTTGCCGATATACATGCCGACCCGCTGCTGTCGGGCGTCACGTTTTCGGGCGGGGAGCCTTTCTGCCATGCCGCGGCGCTGGCAAGGATTGCGCACGCTGTGCATGCCATGGGGCGGACGGTCATTACCTATTCGGGCTATACCTACGAGCAGCTTTTGACGATGGCCGAGACCGACGCATCCGTGCGCGCGCTGCTTTCGCAGACGGATACGCTCATCGACGGCCCGTTTGTGCTGTCCGAGCGGGATTTGACGCTGCCGTTTCGCGGCAGCCGCAATCAGCGCATCATCGATTTGCATGCGCAAGAGGCATAGGCGGATGCGTACGGAGAAACGTCCGCTGACCAAAGCCGTCGTACAGGCGGCCATCGCGGGAGACCGCGAGGCCATCGATACCGTGCTGGATTACTATGCTGACGATATCGATGCGCTGTGCGTGCGCACCTCGCGCAAGCGAAACGGCGCGCTTGTAAAGCATATCGACGAGGATATGCGTAAGCACACCGTGCAAATCCGAACCACGGTTTGCATGGCGCAGGGCAATGCCATAGGCGGCGTTGTCCTCAGTCGGAATACCGCCCCGGGTATGCCTCCTTCGTCCGCCTTGCTATGACGCCGCCTGCGCCATGCAAACTTCCTTGAACCCAAACGCACTGCATTGGATGGGGTTCAAGGCTGAGGAGGAAGGCATAGCGGTGGCTATTCCGACCGACGAGAACACAGAACCCCGCCAATACAGTGCGTTTGGGCGGGTTCGGATTTGCACGGTGTGCTTAACCAAATCAAGCATATGTTTATCAGGGACCTGCCCAACCTCAAGCTTGACAAGCTGTTTCCGTAAGCGTTCGCTGCGCATGCGGCTTGTTTTGCATATCGGGCGGCTCATTGGAGGTTTCATATGAAAATAAAGAGAATCGTCTGCCTTGTTCTGCTGCCCGCGCTTTTGCTGGCAGGCTGTACGCCAAGCGCCGAGCGGCCGAGCGCTGCGCCGCCGTTGACGCAGGACGCGGCTGCACCCGTGCCTTCGGAAGGCGAACCGAAAACGGACGACGGCGCAATCGATGCGGCCGAGCCCGCAAGGCTTTCCGATATCACCGTCAGTGTGCGTAAAAACGGTGAAACAGCGCCTCCGCGCACATGGGATACCGAGAAGGCTGCGGAACTGGCTGCGCACATCGTGTTCGACCACATGGTGCGGTCCGCCGCGTGGGAGGGCGTGGAAGCATCGGAGCTGGCGGATTGCATCATCCTGTCGTTCGATTCGTCGAACGAGCAGGTGCGGCAGACCTACTATCAGTATGTTGTCGGGGGCAGTCCCGTGCTGCAGTATGGGGAGCGGGGTATGTATACCATGATGGGCGACACGGCCTATGCAAACCTGCTGTATCTGGCGGGGCTTAGGGATGCGCCTGTCGCCGATCCCGCAATCGGATAGGAGGCGGATGGTGCTGGCGGAGCTGACGCTTACGACCGAGCGCGAGGGCTTTACGGATATCACGCGGCGCGTGCAGGAGGCTGTTACAAAAAGCGGCGTTCGTGACGGCCTGTGCGTGGTGTATTGCCCGCACACGACGGCGGGTATCACCATCAATGAAAATGCCGATCCCGATGTAGTGCGGGATCTGTTGCTCGCTCTGAACAGGACGTTTCCCGACAGGGCGGAATTTCGGCATGTGGAGGGCAACAGCGCCGCGCACCTGAAGGCCGTTGCCGTGGGCAGCAGCGTGACGGTCATTGTGCGGGACGGTCGGCTGCTGTTGGGTACATGGCAGGGCGTCTGGTTTTGCGAGTTTGACGGCCCGCGCCGCCGCAGCGTGCAGATCAAGGTGCTGGAGGGCTGAACGCATGTACATCCGAAGCATCGCGTTGACCGACGCCGATTTTGCGGGCGACGATGCATACTTAGGCGGTATCCCCGCCATCCGCGCGCTGGGCACGCTGGATCTTTCCCGCGCGCCCGTCACCTTCCTTGCGGGCGAAAACGGCACGGGCAAGTCCACAATTCTGGAAGCGCTGGCGGTGCTTGCGGGCTTCAATCCCGAGGGCGGATCGCGCAATTTCAACTTCAAAACGGCGGATACGCATTCGGGCCTGTATCAACGCATGCGCATGGTGCGGACTGCCGCGCGAGCGCGCGACGGCTTCTTTTTCCGCGCGGAGAGCTTTTACAATGTGGCAAGCAACATCGACGAGCTGGACGATGGCGATGGCTCGTCTTTTTATAGCTACGGCGGCAGGTCGCTGCACCGCCAGTCCCATGGCGAAAGCTTCCTCAGCCTCGTGCTCAACCGCCTTGGCGGCAACGGTCTGTACCTGTTTGACGAGCCTGAGGCGGCGCTGTCGCCCGCGCGGCAGCTCACACTGCTTGCGGCCATCCATCGGCTGGTCGAAAACCGCTCGCAACTGGTCATCGCCACGCATTCGCCCATTCTGCTGTCGTATCCCAACGCCGTGATCTACCTGCTCAACGGCGAAGGCATCCAACCCGTCCGCTATGAGGATACGGAGCACTATCAAATCATGAAAAGCTTTATGGATAACCCTAAGCGCATGCTGGATGTGCTGCTTTCGGATTGAGGCAAAGCAGCGCTTGGTCGTCGTGTGATTTTTGTTATACTGCCGTGCATGGCGTGAAACAGATTTGACGATTGAGGAGACAACGATATGGAATCCCCAAAACCATCCAAGCTCTGCCCGTCCGTGTTTTGGTGAGCACAGGCTGTATGATCACGTTGGATAACATTGAATCATGAAGCCGCAATAACCGGGGAGCATCACAATGCAGGCATACGCGTTCATTCGCCGTGCCTGCTTTGTTTTTGCCCTGCGTAGGCGTTTATCGGAAATTACAATACGTTTACAACGCGATGCGGATTTGTTTACAACGATCATGGTAAAATGTTGTCGAACGGAGGGGGATATGATGGCAAGGAACCGCATTTTGGTTGTGGAGGACGATGAAAGCATCCACAAGGTCATCGTCAAGAACCTGACCGCCGCGGGCTACGCGGTGGCTTCGTATCACGATGGCATGGAGGCGGCCGCGGCCGTGAGTACGGATACGGATTTTGACCTGGCGCTGCTGGATATCATGCTGCCGGGCATGGACGGCTTTGAACTGATGGGCCACATGCAGCATGCCGACATCCCCGTGATCTACCTGACGGCCAGGAACGATGTGGACAGCAAGGTGCAGGGCTTGCGCGACGGTGCGGAGGATTACATCGTGAAGCCCTTTGAGGTGCTGGAGCTTTTGGTTCGCATCGAAAAGGTGCTGGAACGCACGGGCAAGATGCAGCAGGTGCTGGAGGTGGGCGATCTTTCCATCAACCTCATGGAGCGCTCCGTGCGCAAGCATGGCGCGGAGATATTCCTCAAACCCATGGAGTTTGACCTGCTGGTGATGCTGGCCAAGAACAAAAACATTGCGCTGTCACGCGAGCGGCTGCTGCACGGCGTATGGGGCGTGGATTACAGCGGAGAAACGCGTACCGTGGACGTGCACATCGGGCAGCTTCGCAAAAAACTTGATTTGACCGATCAAATCCGCACCATCACCAAGCTCGGGTATCGACTGGAGGACTAGCCATGCGCATGTATCGCACGGGATTCCAAAGGGCTGTTGCCCTTTGGCGGGAGTTTGAGGGCAGAGCCCTCCTCAAAGAGGTATCCCCATGAAGCTGTGGCTCAAGGTATC
>CAZRIT010000039.1:0-18098 GCA_964600225.1 uncultured Oscillospiraceae bacterium
TGATCGGAACACTGAAAGCCCTCGGATATGAGAGGCATTCCATTGCAGGAAAATATCTCGGTTATGCGCTTCTGGCAACTGTGACGGGAAGTGTTCTGGGAATTCTCTTTGGCGAGAAGGTTTTCCCGTATATTTACAAGCAGTTTCACAATCAATATCCTGAGGTGTCCCTGCAACTGGTCAATGACCGCTACCAAAACAACCTGAAACGTCTGTCTGAGGGAAAGATGGATATGACTTTAACAGCCATCCCATCGCAGTATATTCCCCCACACAGTGACGCGCTCTCCTCCAAGCCGGTCTTTTGGGAGGATTTGGTTCTAATCGTGCCGCCAGAACACCGCCTGGCAGCATATGCCAAAGGGCCACACAATCATAAAGTACCGCTGACTGAGCTGGATGGGGAAAGCTACATCGGATTTCAAGAAAACATGTTACTGCATCTATACGTCAGCACGACTTTGGAACGATTGAAAGTTATACCAAACAAAGTGCTGCGTGTTGGCAGCAACAATACCTGCATTGAATTTGTCAGCAAGGGCATTGGTGTTTCCATCGTACCGCGATACCTCATTCCGTCCATCTTGCCGCAACCGATATGCATTCTGCAGACCGATCCACAGCTTGGATGGGAACATAACATATTCTATCCGAAGCAGAAAAAACTGACCGCGTTTGAAAAACGCGTCATACAGCTTACGGCGGAATCTTTCCGCATCTTAAGCGAATCCAATCAAAGATAAAAGACGCCGTCTGCCATCGATGCATCTGCTCTACATGATGCATCGTTACGCAACCACTAAAAGTAGCTGACCTTGATGCGCTTGCCCATGCGCCTGAGACAATCGGAAAGCTCCTCCGCCAAACGCATTTTACTCTGGAAATTGATGGGCAAATCGCCCTCCTGATGCGCGGGGTTCACCGCGCGGCCGACATAAAAATTGATATCGGTGGCCTCCTCGAACAACATCCTGGCAATCAGCGAGGCGCCGTCGCGCTGCACGCTCCAGTGGCTGTACTGCTCGTTTTCATCCAGATAGTCCATAGCATAGGACAACACCTTGCTCAACGTCATCATGCCCTCGGTAACCAAATCCACGCCCTCAATGGACGAGATTGGCGGTACATCGGACTTAACGCCGCCGCTTTCCTGCACGACGGGTTTCCCCAGATACCGCGCCGCAATCGCCGCGGTGGTGCCGCCGCACACAATATGCTTGCCAGGTTTGCCGAAGAACAGCGACATCATCTTGTCGCAGTCGTCACGCTCGCGCGGCGGGCCGAACAGCAGGTTCATCGGCTCCCGCTTGATAATGCGCACCACGCACGCGGTGGTATCGTCGCCGGGTCGCCCGTCGTAGAGCGCGTAGCACTTGTCCAGCAGAATTGTGCACAACGTCTTTGCCGTGTAGCCGACCGCGTACAGATCCTGCATGTAGGCGGCAATATCGCTGCGCTCCCACGAAAAATTCAGCGCCTGCCCCGCGCTTGCGTGCAGCGCGCCGTCGCTGATGGCGATGAATACATCGCCCTCCTGCAGCTCTACCCTGCTTTGGCAAATTCGTTTGCCCTCGATGCTGCTTTCGGTACGCTCCAACTCCACAGTGCGCCCGCCGCGCGCAAAGATGACGGCAGGGTTTTCATACTCGATGATTTCCGCCACACTGTTACGCATCAAGCGGATGATGGTAAACGTAGAATACGCCACGCCACGCTCGGCGCAGACGGGCAGCGTGGCGGCAATCGTCTTGACGCATTCGCTCAACGCCATGTCCTCCGCCATCATGGTGGAGATGATCTTGGCCGTCAGCGTGGACAGTATCCCCGCTTTAACGCCGCTGCCGAGGCCGTCGGCAAGGACGAGGACGACGTCGCCGTTCTCCTGCTCGATGACGTCCACATGGTCGCCGCAAAGCTGCTCGCCGTATTTATGCAGGCTATGGTAGCCGATATCCGCGCACAGATCATTCATCGCGCATCGATTCCTTCAGCTTGGTCAAGGCAATCTTGGTCTCCGCAGCCGTTTCGCCAAGCAGGGACGCAATCTGCTGCACGATGCGCATCTGCTTGTCCACCACCCTATCGGCCACCTCCATGGTGCGGCGGTTGAGCTGTTCCTTCTCTTCATGCGCGGTCTCCTCGGCGGTGACGTCGCGCATCATGCAGATGATGACGCGGTACTCCCGATCGAACAGAATCGTCTGCTCCACATACTTGCGGTATTCGGCCAGATAGGTCTTTTGCGCGCGTATGCTCGGCGCGCCCGCGTGCACGTTGATAAACGGCTTGGGGTCGAGGATGCGCACGATGGGCTCGCCCAGCACATCCGACGGCATGCGGATATTCATCATGGCGCACGCGGCCTTGTTGATCTGCTGCACCTCGAAGCTTTCGTTGAGCACGATCACGCCGTTGGGAGAGTTGTTGAGGATCGTTTCGGAAAAGCTTTCCGCCTTGTCCTTCAAAAACGGCAGGCACATGGTGTAATCGGCCTTTCCCTGATACACGGCGATGGCCTTGAGCCGACAGGTATCATAGCCGCAGGAGCCGCAGTTGAGCTCGTCCTCGGGCCTGGACTTGCCCATGCGGCGGAATATGGCCTGTATCTCGGCCTCCGATGGAAGCGACGCCTTTTTGGCAATGGGCTCGAAGGTTTTGAGAATCGACGCACTGTCGGGCTGCGAAACGGCAAAATCATTTTCGGGCGCATAGTGCCTGACCGCGCCATAGTCCCGAAGTGGGGAGCGGTGGAACTTTTCCATGACGGGGCCGCCGACGCAGCTACCGTAGCACGCCGACATCTCAATAAAATAGCGGCTGAGCCTGCCGCGCTCGATATCCTGCAAGGCGGCAATGCAGTTTTCCGTACCGTCAACAGCCAGATAGGTGTAGTCGTCACGGTGGTTGAGCATGCTTTTGAGGATGCCGCCCGTGGTTGGAAAGCTGCGCGCGCGGCCGCCGACGGCTTGATCGGCAACGGGCTCGATGCCTATCCCATCCGTCTCCAGCATGGCGGAAAGCTGTTCAAACGTCAGCACCGCGTCCACAAAGCCCGCGTAATGCTCCGCCTCATCCATCTTGGCCACGCACGGCCCGACAAACACCACCTTGGTCTCGGGATGACGGCGCTTGATATCCTGCGCGTGCGCCAGCATGGGCGAAAGCACGTTGGCAAGGCTTGGCAAAAGATTCGGATAATACTTCTGTATCAGCAGGTTGACCGAGTGACAGCAGGAGGAAATCAGCACCTCGGGCTGCTCATCGGAAAGTATCCGCTCGTATTCGCGCTTGACGATGGTTGCGCCGATTGCCGTTTCCTCCGCGCCCGCAAAGCCAAGCTTTTGCATGGCGGCCGCAAGCGATTCGATGCCGACGCCGTCATAGTTGGCGACAAACGAGGGTGCAACGCTTGCATAGACGGGCGCGTTGCCCATGAGCAGCACCCGCACCTTTTCGGTTTCATCGGCAATCTGCTTGGCGTTTTGCGGGCATACGACAAAGCACTGCCCGCACAGGATGCACTCGTTGCCCACAATATTCGCCTGACCCGCCGAAAAGCGGATGGACTTGACGGGGCAGTGCCGAATGCACTTGTAGCAATTTTTGCAATTGGATTTTTTCAGCTTTAAAAAGTCGCTCATATTCCGTCCTCCCTGCCGTTTGCTCGGCAGGCAGCATCCTCTCATCCATCCCGCTGCGCGTTCACGCAAGCGGTTGATCAGGCTGCATGGTCTCCTTCAAGTGCCGCCGCAACAGCGCCAGCGACGCGGCCATGTTCTCGTTCTGTATCAAAATGCCCTCGGGCGCCTTGAGGCGCGTGGGCGCAAAATTCCAGATGGCCAGGATGCCGTTTTTTGCCAGCGTCTCGCAGATCTCCTGCGCCTGGTCGGCGGGCGTGGTGATGACGCCGATGCGGATATCGTGACGCTTACAGATTTCGGACAGGCGCTCCATGCCGTACACGGGCTTGCCGCCGACCTGCGTGCCCAGCGCCGATGCGTTGCTGTCGAACGCGGCAATGATTTGCAGCCCGTAGCGGTGGAAGCCGTTATAGCTCATCAACGCGCGGCCAAGGTTGCCCGCGCCCACCAAAATGGCCTCGTTGACGTCGTTGCAGCCGAGGAACTCTTCAATGTCGGCAATCAGCTCCTGCCTGGCAAAGCCCGTCTTGGGCCGGCCTCCATCGGAAACGGAAGCCAAGTCCTTGCGCACCTGAATTTCACCGAACGACAGCGCATCCGCAATGGTCCGCGCGGAAATGTGGCGCGCCTCCGTTTCAGGCAGTCCCTTGAGAAAATCCAGATATAGCGGCATGCGCTGTAACGTTTGGAGTGAAATCGGTTTGTCTGTCGTCATAGTGTGATGCTTCCTTTCCAAATACTCGGTCGGGTCTTGCCGTTACAAGGCGCGGGCTCGTTATCTCGTTATATGGATATTTCCATCGTCTCCATGGGCAGCCCCAGATTGGCCGATACCATCAAGACCGATTCCGTCAGCTTGCGGATGAACTGCTGCTCAATCGGATGGCAATGGTAATCCCTGCGCGCAATCAAGATATCCCGATAGGCGTTCCTGGAGGCGTCGCAGCGCTTTTGCACCAGGCCGAACCGATCCAGCACATCCTGCGGCATGGGCGATACCCACATATAGGTGGTCGGTATGCGGCTAAGCAGCTCGAACTGGCTGCCGCGCTCGTATACGGCGATGGTACGCTTTGCCTCGTTTGCCTTCTTTTGCTCCTGCACCGCCGTCATCGGCAGCGCGGGCACGGACAGGTCGCCATGGATGATTTCGGTATACTTTTGCAGCATGGCAAAATCCACCATGGGCGCGTCGGCCAGCGGATGCTCGGCGCTCATCAGCGCCAGGTACGAAAATGTCCAAATCGGCGCGTAACGCAGCCGCCGCTCGGTCAGGGCGTTGAGGTAATACGCCTCGTGCATGCTTTGGTAACGGACGATGGCCAGATTGTGCTCTCCCTCTGAAACGCACTTGATGGCGCGCACCGAGTTGGTTTCGCGATAATCCAGGCCGATATCGGCATTGGGATCGAGCGCCTTGACAAACTCCGTAAACGCATACGACACATAGCTGGCGCGCGGCACGCAGATATCAAAATGAATCTTGTGCGGCGACGCGGGCTTGTAGAGGGATTCCATCTCCGCAATTTGGGAAAGGATGTTGCTTGCGTAGGATAAAAACTCCTTGCCCTGCTCGGTCGGCGCAACGCCCCTTGCCGTGCGGTTGAATATGGCAATGCCCATATCGGCCTCCAGCTCTCGGATGGCCTTGCTCAAATTGGGCTGGTTCATGTATAGATTTTGCGCAGCCTTGCTGATGGACCCTGTCTTGGCCACCTCGACGGCATATTTCAATTGCTGGATGTTATTCAATGGCTGCTCCCGTCACATCGGCACCATATCAGTAACCGCACCCGTTTGCGCACAGATATTCGTACCGACAACACACATATAGTTGTATTTATCATATCATTTTGACACAAATGCGTCAACGCGCATGCGGGCGCATTCTGACCGTAGAACGGCAGACAAAAGTATGGTAAAATGATGTATGATATCCATTTTTGAATATAAACGAAGGATTGTTGAAATGGAAAAATCGCTTGAGGAAATGAGCTTGCAGGAGCTTTGGGCGCTGTTTCCCATTCAACTGGCGCCGCACAACGCCGCTTGGGCGATGGATTATGCCGAGCAGGCGCGCGCGCTGGAAAACTGCCTGCCATCCAATTTCATTGCGCGCATCAGCCACATCGGCAGCACCGCAATCGAATCCATATGCGCAAAGCCCATTGTGGATATCCTGCTGGAGCTGCGCACCGACGCGGACATGGCCGCCGTTTCTCAAATCCTTACGGAAAACGGGTGGCAACGCATGAGTCAAAGCGACGGGCGGATATCCTTCAACCTCGGATACACCGCAAACGGGTTTGCGGACAAGGTGTATCACCTGCACGTCCGATATGTCGGCGACAACGACGAGCTGTATTTTCGGGACTATTTGATGGCGCATGCGGATGTTGCTCTGGCATACGAGCGCTTGAAGCGGGCGCTTTGGCGTCGGTACGAGCACGATCGGGATGCGTACACCGATGCCAAGACCGCGTTTGTCCGCGAATATACGCTGGCTGCCAAACAGGCATACCCCAACCGCTACTGACACACCTCGTTCATCAAAAAGAACCCTGCACCGATCTTTATCGATGCAGGGCACTTGTTATGATACGCTGATACGCACACCAAGGGCGCGCTTACTTTAGCCCGCGTAGCGCAAAGTGGTAAACCAATCGCTTTCCGGCACGCCGCCGACAAGCCACTGCCAATCGTCAGGCTTTTGCGAAATGGCAACGCGGTACATCGTGCCGTCGGCTGCGTCCGAAAGGATGGCATAGCTTGCCGCGTCCGTCTCCGCAAGCGTCAGCTCCGTGCCCTTGGGTAGCACTTTTTCCGCGCCGCCATTGAGCAGCGTCACGGGGAAACCGTCCTTTTTGAGCGCGATCTGCACATACTCGATATCGTCCTGTCTGCGCCGGATGGTATAGGGCGTTTCCAATGCAAAGGTGAAATCGGGCTGCATGCCGTAGCGGCAAATTCCGCTGTATGTTCCCATCACGTTGACCACCGATTCCATCACGACCTTGCCCGTGCCCGTGGCATAGCGGACGCTGCCAAAAATCTCGGCCTGCTGCAGTTTCCCTTCGTGGATGCGCAGGATATAGGTGACGTAATCGTCCGAGGCCATGTCTCCGCACAGGTACAGTTCCCGATAGCCGTCGTCCAACTGTGTATCTGCCACATAGCAGCTCATGTTCATCAGCAGCGAATCCAATACCACATCGATCTGCACGCTGCCAACCATGGTTACCGCCACCGCCGCTTGATCCTCGTTGGCAATCACGCTGATGGTTTCCTGCGTGCCGTCGCAATCCAAATCCGCTGTGAACGGCTGCGATGCATCCACCTGCCGCCACATATCCGCGGATCTGTTGAGGAACGCATCCCGCACGCTGTACGGAAACTGCGTGGACGGATACGGATTTTCGGTCAGAATAAAGCGGACGCCGCCCAGGCGCTCGCCGTCACCAAGATACAGGCCGACCAGCACATCCAGCGTGCCGTCGGGGTTTTCGATAACCTCCTCCGTTTTCGTATCGGCATCGCCCGTGTCGGACGGCGGCAAGCAAAACGTATCCGCAGCCGTATCAAACGTCATACCGAAGATGTTGTCCTTTGACAGCGCAGGCAGCGCGCTGTAATCCAAAAACGCTGCCGCGGCAACCTCATCCATCACGGCGCGCGGCACAACCGTCACATCCGCCTCCCGATGCGTGACATTCGGCAGCAGGCCCGCATGGTTATTGCCCATCAGATAGAGCACGTTCCACAAAAAAGCATCGTCGTGCGGCAGGTACGCGCTGTTTTCGCCAATGCCCATGGCGCGTACGACGGAATCCAAAATGGGCATCATGGCGTCGATGCGGTTGTCCTGCGCGCTCGGCGTGCTCACATCGGGCGTCATCGGGGTGAATGCAGCCCCGATGCCATGATAGATGGCGGCAAAGACGGCGTTGATATCATCAGACGACCACGGAAACGCCTTGGGCTGATAGCCCGCGGACGCAAGGTATTCGGCGGCGATATCCTGCGTCAGCAACTGCGCCGCGCCGTATACGGAGCCAAGCTTATAGGTAAACTCCTGCGCATCCGCGGCAGGCAGCGCATTGTAGAACGACTGCGTTGCGGCCGTAACCTGCTCGCTTGTGGGGCGGTTGACGGTGTAGCTATCGATGATGCTGCCCGCCAGGCGCGCCGCAATCAGCGAACAGCCCGCCGTGCCCGGGAAATAATCCGTTTGGATATTGGTCAAAAGTGTTTTCATCTGCTGCTGCGCAGCCGTTTCGGCAGCCGTCATATCCACTGCGTTCCCCGCCGTTGCCACTGCGGGCGTGGGCAAATCCGTCTTCGTAACGGGCGCGCAGGCAAGCGCAAACAGCGCCAAAATGCACGCAATGCCCATCGAGACCAGTCTCTTCATAGTTGTTCCTCCAGAGTTTGCTTCTCACAATACACTCTGCAACGCTCCAAAAGGTTGCGTCGCAAACGGTCATCATTATACCATGTTGAACATGACGCGGCACGGTTGAAAACGGCTCTTTTTTGTAAACTTACCAAAAGTGCGGGATCAGCCGAAAGCACACGCGCTCGGCATAGCCTCGGCAGCCCTTCGTCTTTTCGGTCAGCATGCGGTCCTCCAAGCAGGTGCGTATCGCCATGTTTTTCATCCCTTCCCTGTCATTTTGGCTTTGCGTATGCTATGATAGCACGGTCAACAGGGCTGTGGCGCACGGATTGCCGCAAAACAAGGGAAATAACGCTTGACACTGGGCGTTGTGATCCTTATAATGATACTGTTCAAGCAGAAGCGCCCGCTTCTCACCTGCCGACCACTGTGTCAGGCACGGTTATCAAAATGAATCTGTTCGTTTTGTTTTTGTGGGTGCAGCGCTGCTTGCACCCACTATTTTTTCGGAGGTGTTTTGCCATCGCTACTTCGGACCTTATGATTAACGAGGATATCCGCGACGCGGAGATTCGTCTCATCGACGAAAACGGCAACCAGATGGGCATCGTGGATAACCAAACCGCGCAGCGCTATGCAGAGGAGCGCGAGCTGGATCTGGTCAAGATCACGCCCAACGCCAATCCGCCCGTTTGCAAGATCATGGATTACGGTAAGTACCGCTTTGAAAACAGCAAACGTGAAAAGGAACAGCGTAAGAACCAGAAGGTCATCGAGCTCAAGGAGGTTCGCCTCTCCGCCACGATCGACGTCAACGATATGTTGATTAAGGCAAAGTCCTGCAAAAAATTCCTTGAGGACGGAAACAAGGTCAAAGTCAGCATCCGTTTCCGCGGCCGCCAGATTACCCACGGCGATATCGGCATCGACGTGATGGACCGCTTCTTCACCATGGTGGAGGAGATCGCCATCAAGGAGCGTCCGCCCAAAATGGAAGGCAGAAACATGTTCATGATACTTGCACCCAAGGCCGATAAAACGAAAAAGTAACAAATTGAACCAGGAGGAACCAACCAAATGCCTAAACTCAAGTCCCATCGTGGTGCGGCCAAGCGCTTCTCCACGACAAAATCCGGCAAAATCAAGCGGGGTAAGGCTTACAAGAGCCATATCCTGACCAAGAAAACCACCAAGCGTCTGCGCGGTCTTCGCCAGGTTGGCTACATTGCCGAGTGCGAAGAGAAAAAGATTCGCAAACTGATCCCGTACAGCTGAGGAGGAATGAAAAATGGCCAGAATTAAAAGAGCAGTCAACGCATTAAAGAAGCGTCGCAAAGTTTTCAAGCTTGCCAAGGGCTACTACGGCGCAAAGAGCAAGCAGTACCGTGCCGCATCGCAGCAGGTCATGAAATCCATGGCCTACGCCTATGTCGGCCGCAAGCTGAAAAAGCGTGAGTATCGCAGGCTTTGGATTGCGCGTATCAACGCGGGCGCGCGCATCTGCGGCACCACCTACAGCCGCTTGATCAACGGTCTCAAGGTGGCAGGCGTCAACATCAACCGCAAGGTTCTTGCCGACCTCGCCATCAACGATATGAACGCGTTTAAGGAGCTTGTGGACATCGCCAACAAGGCGACCGCGTAAATCTCCGACATCCCGTTTACAGGAAACGGCCGTCCGATTCTCGGACGGCCGTTTTTGTGTGCGAATTTTTAAAAAGCGCTTGCAGCTTACGGGATGGCAAAGCGCACGACCACATGCGCGCTGACCTCGATAGCGCTGGTTTCAAAGTCCTCCCCCATAAGCGCATTGTCGCTGCCAGAGGTTTCCTCCACGCCAATGACGCGTCCCCGGGTCACGCCCGCAGCGCTTGCAATCGTATCGGCCTTCTGCTGCGCATCCGCAATGGCAGCCATCAGCGCTTCCTTATAGGCAGCCGACGCATCGGTGAGGCTGTAGGTTACGTTAATCAGCTCGCCCGACGACGCATCGATGATGCTCGACATCACGGTGTTGGCCGTTTGCGCATCATCAATCACGATGGTGATGGTGGTCATGGCCAGATATCCCGTAATCGCGCCGTCGCTCGGCCGCTGCTGCGCGGTGATGTTGACGCCCGAATCGGAGATGCTGTCCTTGGGCACCTGCAACGAATCCGCCACCTCATACACATTTTGCAGATTCGTTTCGCAGATGCTGCCAGCATGCTCGGCCGTGTCGGAGATGCCTGAAACCTTGAGCTTGATGGTGGCAAAATCGGGCGAGGCAATCACCTCGCCATAGCCCGTGACCTCAATCATGCGCGCCGCCGATACAAAATCGTTATTGACCACGATCTCGGGCGACGTCGGCTTGGGTGTGGGGCCGGGCACAATCTCATCCGGCTCCTTGCACCCGACGCACGCCCAGAGTAGCAGTACCGAAAGCATCCATAATACGATTCGCCGCATACGCATTCTCCTCCCTGTTTTACTCGGGTTTTAAGGAAACAATCAGTCCATAAAGTCGAACGACCAGCCGTTGAGGCGGATGGTATCGCCATCCTTGGCGTCCATCTCCCGCAAAGCGGAAATGACGCCGTATTTGATCAAAAGCTGCTGGAAACGGCGCATGGAAACCTCGTCGTTGGGATCAGTCGTATCCAAAAGACGGTCAATATCCCCGCCGCTGACGACAAACGCCCCGTCGTCGGCCCGCTCGATATGAAAGCCTTCCTCATACGAAGCGCCGATATCCAGCGCCTCCTCCTCGTACCGAAGCACGGGCGGCAGCGTATCCAGCACCTGCACCACGCGGTCCAACAGCGCTTCAAACCCCTTGACAGTCGCCGCCGAAACGGGAAACAGCGGCACGTTCGGGTACCGTTGCCGAAAGCGTTCCACATGTGCCTCCGCATCGGGCAGGTCGGTTTTGTTGGCCGCAACAATCTGCGGAATTTGGGCAAGCTGCTCGGAGAATTTCTCCAGTTCCAGATTGATCTTTTCGTAATCGTCAATCGGATC
The DNA here is from genome assembly GCA_964600225.1 of uncultured Oscillospiraceae bacterium. Lineage (GTDB taxonomy): Bacteria > Bacillota > Clostridia > Christensenellales > CAG-138 > CAZRIT01. The sequence continues at coordinate 11,041 of CAZRIT010000039.1, forward strand.
GCGCCCTTCGCTGCCCGCGATATCCAGCACATGCACCAGCATGCGCGTGCGCTCGATATGCCTTAAAAAATCGTGCCCCAGGCCCGAGCCCTCGGCCGCGCCCTCGATGAGACCGGGGATATCCGCCAGCACAAAGCGGTGCCCGTGTCGCTCCGCCACGCCGAGGTTTGGCGAAAGCGTTGTAAAATGATAGGCTGCAATCTTGGGCTTTGCCGACGTCAGCACGGACAGTATGGTGGATTTTCCCACCGATGGCAGGCCGATCAGGCCCACGTCCGCAATAGTTTTCAGCTCCAGCTCCAGTTCGCGCTCCTGCGTCTTTTTGCCCGGCTGCGCAAAGCGCGGCGCCTGGCGCGTCGGCGTGGCAAAGCGCGCGTTACCCTTGCCGCCGCTGCCGCCGAACAGCACTGTCCTGTGCTTGTCGCTTTCGTTCATATCGGCCACGATGGCCTCCGTCTCCACATCGCGCACAATTGTGCCGATGGGCACCTTGACAATCATATCCGCGCCGTTGCGCCCGCTCATCATCTCCGCCTTGCCGGGTTCGCCGTCCTCGGCGCGAAAATGCCGCTTGTACTTAAAATCCAGCAGCGTGGACATGTGCGGATCGGCCACAAACACCACGTCGCCGCCCTTGCCGCCGTCGCCGCCCGACGGGCCGCCCTTGGCGACAAACTTTTCCCTGTGAAACGCCGCCGATCCGTCGCCGCCGTTGCCGGCCTTGACGAGGATGCGCGCCTTATCGATGAATTGCATGCGTTAACCCGCCGTTCTTTCCGTATTTGTCTGCTGCCGATATTGGCAGATATCCTGCAATGCGCAAAGTTCGCACTTGGGCCGCTGCGCCGCGCACACCTGCCGCCCGTGATAGATGAGCCAGTGATGCGCGCTGCCCCAATCCTTTTCGGGAATGGCAGCCATGAGCTGCCGCTCCGTTTCCTCCACCGTTTTCGCGCTGGCCAGGCCGATGCGGTTGGACACGCGAAACACATGCGTATCCACGGCGATGGCGGGAATGCCAAACGCGTTGGACACCACCACGTTGGCCGTCTTTCTGCCCACGCCCGGCAGCTTGGTCAGCTCGTCCCGATCCTGCGGGATCTCGCCGCCATAGTTGGTCATAAGCAGCATTGAGGTTTCCAGAATGTGTTTTCCCTTGGTGCGGTAGAAACCGCAGCTTTTGATGTACGGCTCCAGCGTTTCCTCCGTCATGGCGGCAAACTGCGCGGGCGTGTTCGCCACGGGAAATAGCCTTTCCGTGCAGCGGTTCACCTGCTTATCGGTGCACTGCGCAGAAAGCATGGTGGCAATCAGCAGTTCAAACGGGGATGAAAACACCAGCGCGGGCTTGGCGTTTGGGTATTCGGCGGCCAGGCGCTGCAGCACCAGCCTCTTTTCGGCGTCACTCAACATGGTCAATTCCTGATCTTACCTTCGTATTTGTCCACAATGATATGCGCCATGCTCAGCGCATAATCCAAAATCTGCTTTTCGTCCTGACCCTCCAGCATGATGCGGATCAGCGGCTCCGTGCCCGATGCGCGCACAAGCACGCGCCCATTGTCGCCAAGCAGCTTTTCCACCTCGGCCTGCCGCTTGTGCAGGTCGGCGTCCTCCATGGCGGCCGCCTTTTTGCCGTTATCGACAATGACGTTGACCAGCACCTGCGGAAACTCGGGAATCTGCGCCGCCAGCTTGGACAGGCGTTTTTTTGATTCGGCCACGACATTCAACAGCGCAATAGCGCTCATCATGCCGTCGCCTGTGGTGTTGCTGTCAAGCAGTATGATGTGGCCCGACTGTTCGCCGCCGATGTTGTACTTTTTATCCAGCATCTCCTCGAGCACATAGCGGTCGCCCACCTTCGTTTCGGCGATATGGATGCCGTTTTCCTGCATCGTTTTCTTCAGACCGAGGTTGGACATGACCGTGATGACCAGCGTGTCCTTTTTGAGCTTGCCGTGCGCCTTCATCGAAAGCGCCAGAATGCCCATGGCCTGGTCGCCGTCGACGATGTTGCCGTACTCGTCGCAGGAGATCAGGCGGTCCGCGTCGCCGTCAAACGCAAACCCAAGGTCCGCGCCGTAGTTGACGACCATCTCCTGCAAGCGCTCGGGATGCGTGGAACCGCAGTGATCATTGATGTTGGTGCCGTCGGGCGCGCAGGATTTGGCAATGACCTCCGCACCGAGGCGCTCGAACACATTTTTGGCAATGAACGACGTTGCGCCGTTGGCGCAGTCCAGCACAATGCGCAGTCCCTCAAACCGTCCCGAGGACTGCTCGACCAGAAAATCACAATAATCCTGCTGCGCGCGCACGGCGGAGATGATGCGCCCCACGCCGCGCCCCTCGGGATGCGGTATCGGCTCGTTATCGCGGATGATGGCCTCGATGCGGTCCTCGATGGCGTCGCTGAGCTTGAAGCCGTTGCCATCGAACCACTTGATGCCGTTATACTCCATGGGGTTATGGCTTGCGGAGATCATCACAGCCGCATCGGCCTCATAAAGGCGCACCAGATGCGCCATGGCGGGCGTAGGCAGAATACCGACGTCCAGCACGTCTCCACCGACAGAACAGATGCCCGCCGAAAGCGCAGCGCCCAGCATGGGGCCCGATTTTCTGGTGTCCATGCCAACCAGGATGCGCGGGGAGTGCACCTCGTTGGTTAAAACATATGCGCCCACAGCGCCGATTTTGAAGGCCAGCTCGCAGTTGAGGTCACGGTTGGCGATGCCGCGCACGCCGTCGGTTCCGAATAGTCTTGCCATAAGAAAGATCGTCCTTTCAGTTTGAAGTCAGAATGAGGGTCATTTGGATATATATTCCAGCGCGGCCGTCGCCGCCACAGCGCCGTCGGCGCAGGCCGTCACAACCTGCCTTAACGGCGTTTGGCGTACGTCTCCCGCGGCATAGATGCCCGCACAGTCCGTTTGCATATGCGCATCCGTAAGGATGGCGCCGATTCCGTCCAGCTTCACCAGCTCCCGCACCAGCTCCGTGCGCGGCGACACGCCAACCGCCACGAATACGCCCGATACAGGCAGGGTGGCTTCCTCGCCCGTTTTCACGTTTTTCAGCCGCAGCGCTTCCACGCGCTCCGCCCCGTCGATGCCAATCGGCACGGAATTGTACGCAAAGCGTATCTTTGGTTCACGCAAGGCCGTCTCCTGCAATGCGTGAGACGCGCGCAGCGCATCGCGCCGATGCACCACGGTTACGGTTTTGCACATGCGCGCCAGATAGATGGCGTCCGACAGCGCCGTATCGCCGCCGCCGACAACCGCAACATCCATGCCGCGAAAGAACGCGCCGTCGCAGGTGGCACAGTACGATACGCCCGCGCCCGTCAGACGCGCCTCGTCGGCAAGGCCGAGCTTTCTGGGCGTTGCGCCCATGCACAGAATGACCGCCTTGGCGTCGATGCTGCGTTCCGTTGTGGTCACCAGAAAGCCTTCGGGCGTCCGCTCCAGCGCCGTGACGCTTTCGTACGCGGTTTGCAGACCAAACTTTGTGGCCTGCTGCTCCAAAAGCGCGCCGATGGCATAGCCGTCAATGCCGTCGGGAAAACACGGGAAATTATCGATTCGCTCCGTCTTGGTGGCCTGACCGCCGACGGACAACTCCTCCAGCAGTAACGCATCTGCGCCGCCGCGCGCAAGGTACAATCCTGCGGTCAAGCCCGCAGGGCCGCCGCCAATGATGACGATATTCGGCATACCGTTCCACTCCTTCGCCAAAAGATGTTTCCATTTCGGCATCTCAATATTGTCGGTCAAAAACCTTTCGATTTCCAACATGATTATTATGTGCAATCATCAAGCGTTCCGACTTGACAACCTTTTACTACAAACTGATATATATTATACAGGAATTGCGATTTGATTGCAATTGACATATGGGATGCATGGGTACCTTTTCCTATTTGTTAGCAGTGCAGCGTTACAGGCTGCTAGAAAAGACATACAACACGGCGCGGGATATGCTCCCGCGCCGTGTTGACCTCATAGGTCGTCCGCGTCCTGAATCGGCCTGTCGCCGTCCATTGCATGGCCTGTGTAGCTGCCCAGCACATCCGAAGGGATATCGGATGATCGGGCCTGGTTTGGCAACGTTTTGGTCAGCTCACGGATACGAACGTCTTTTGGTTGCCGCATGGGCGCCTCCGTCAGAACTTATACTCGTTGTTGTTCTGCTGCTGGTTGTTGTTGTTCTGCTGGTTGTTGTTGTTCTTCTGCTGCTGGTTCTTCTGCTACTGCTGGCTGCGGTTGTTGTTGTTGCTGTTGTTCTCATTTTCAAACGACATTCTTGTTCGCCTCCTTTCCTTTCGTGTGTCATCTAGCATGCCCGATTTTTGTTCGATGGTTGCGTGGAAGGGGTTGGAAGCGTATAATGAATTGATTTTAAAAATGGAGGCAACGCATCGTGCACATAGACCAGGCAAAGCGGATCCATCTGATCGGTATCGGAGGATGCAGCATGAACGGATTGGCACAAATTTTGAAAAAACAGGGACATATTGTCACCGGTTCCGATCGGGAGCGCACCCAGTTTACGGATGCGCTGGATCAGGCCGATATTCCGTATTCCATCGGCCACACGGGCGAATACCTGGACGGCGCGGATCTTGTGATCTATTCCGCCGCCATCAAGCCCGAAAATTTTGAGCGTGTCATGGCTAAAGAGCGCGGTATTCCCGAGCTGGAGCGCAGCGTGGCGCTTGGGCAGATATCCGAGCGGTTCGATCGGGTCGTCGCCGTGGCGGGCTGCCACGGCAAAACCACCATCACCTCCATGCTTGCCGTCGTCAACGAGCTTTCGAATGCGAACGCCACCATCCACGTCGGCGGTTTTGTCGAATTTTTAAAAGGCGGCGTGCGCGTCGGCGGGCGGAAGCTGTTCATCACCGAAGCTTGCGAATATGTGGAAAGCTTCCTCGCGCTCCGTCCTTCCATCGCTTTGATCAACAATATTGACGACGACCATCTGGATTATTATCGGGATATCGATCATATCGTATCCGCTTACCAAAAATTTTTGGATCTGTTGCCGTCGGACGGCGTGTTCATTGCCTGCGTTGACGACGAGCGCGTCAAAAAGCTCGCCGATGCATCCAAGCACCGCACCGTGACCTACGGCCTGCAAAACGGCGATTATACCGCGGCGGATATCGCCTTTGGCGAGGACGGCTGCGCCGCCTTTACGCTCATGCATCACAACGAAGAAGTCGGACGCGTACGCCTGTGCGTGCCGGGGCAGCATAACATCGTCAATACGCTGGGCGTCTATGCCGTTGTCAACGAGCTGCGCATCCCGTTCGATCGTTATGCCGAGGCCATGGCGCGCTTCCACAACACCAAGCGCCGCTTTGAGTATTACGGTGAGCGCAACGGCATCCGCGTATTCCATGACTACGGCCACCATCCCAGCGAAATCCGCGCTACGCTTGACGCTGCCAAGCGTCTGCCGCACAACCGCTTGATTTGCGTGTTCCAGTGCAATAGCTACACGCGCGCCCGCACGCTGTTTTGCGGCGACGTCGCCTGCTTTGCCGACGCGGACACCGTGCTGGTGCCCGATATCTACCCCGGGCGCGAGAAGGACACGGGCATCGTCCACGCGCGCGATATGGTGGAGGCCATCAACCGCCACTCGGGCAACGCCTGTTATGTGCCGACCTTTGAGGATATCCGCCTGTGGCTGGATACGCACGGGCAGCCGAACGATCTGGTGGTAACGGTCGGTTCGGGCGACGTGTATCGGCAAACCAAAAAATTGCTTTAATCAAAATCGGAAGGTGTCGCATGAAACGCAAGTCCACATTGCACCAGTTGATGAAATATGTTCCCGACGCCTCGGTGCTGGATGAAGCCGTGGATTTTGACGACCTGTCCGCGCCGTATTTCCATAAAGGCAACGAGATCGGGTGCCTGGTGCTGCACGGCATCGGCGGCACGCCCGCCAACGTGCGCTTGGTTGCCGATGCGCTTGCCGAGAAAGGCTATACCGTCCTCTCCCCCATTCTTCCAGGTCATGGGGAAACGGTGCGCGCGCTCAACCGCTCCACGGACGCGCAGTGGCTGGACGCCGTCCGTGCCGCTTACAATCAACTGAAAACGGAAGGCTGCACGCGTGTGCTCGCGCTCGGGCTTTCGCTGGGCGGCGTGCTCTCAGCCTGCCTTGCCATTGAGGAGCCTTTGAGCGGGCTTGCGCTCCTGTGCGCGCCGCTGGAGGTACAGCCGTTTTTGCGCATCGGCCGCCGCATCAGCCGCTTTTTACCGTTTGTGCGCTACCCTTCCGACAGTGAATCGAAAGCGAAACGGCAACCCAACCCGTACGAGCAGATGTACGATGGTTTCTCCACGCTCAAGCTGGTCGATCTCAACCGTCTCTGCAAGCACCTGCGCAAAAACCTCAACCGCATCACCTGCCCAACGCTCTTTATGACCGCCGAGTACGATGACAAGGTGGATCCAAGCAGTACGGATATCTGGAAGCAAGGCGCCGTCAACGTGCCGCATACGGCGTATGTTCATTTGGAACACTCCCCGCACGGCTGCACCTACGGGCCCGAACGGGAGCATGTCGCCGCCGTCTGCGCGCAGTTTGTCGCCTCGGTTGTTGACAACGCGCCTCTCGCCTCGGTATAATAATGCGGTTGCATGGTGCGGCTTGCGCATTGCTCCGCGTGGCATGGTTATGATTTGCAGACAAGCCGTAATCCATGCAAAACACCACCCCTTGTCTCCGTAGCTCAGCAGGATAGAGCGTTCGCCTCCTAAAGAGCTGCATCCCCGCCCGGATGGCGGAATAAGCTGAATATTAATCCGCATGTTCCCGTAGCTCAGTCGGATAGAGCGGTCGCCTCCTAAATGTGAGGAACTACACTCGCCTTGAGCCACTCAGCAAAGTCCATGTTCCCGTAGCTCAGTCGGATAGAGCGACCGCCTCCTAAGCGGTAGGCCGGGCGTTCGAGTCGCCCCGGGAACGCCAAAAAGCCCCAGAAATGGGGCTTTTCCTTTGCTCTTGATATTCGTCTAATGTTGAGTTTGAGT
>CAZRIT010000040.1:0-16860 GCA_964600225.1 uncultured Oscillospiraceae bacterium
CTCTTTTTTCTTATTCTTTTTGAAAAAAGAGTAAGCAGAAAAACTTCGTGCTTGTTATTCAAAAGGCTGTATGCCCAGAGAATCTTGCGCTTGCGTGCAGCCCTTGAGATTCCTCGAACAGCGCCCTTCAGCGGGAAACGCTTCAGGGCGACGTGGTGGCATCTGCTTGGAAGGGCACGGTCGTGGTTGTCATTCTGAGGAGCACAGCGACGAAGAATCTTTCCGCGTACACAAAAAAGCTTTCCCCACTATTCGCTTGCCTCGCCGAAGCCGAACAGCGCCTGCAGCTTGACCGCCAGCATGCGTTTCATCTTTTCCACCAGGATGGGCTCCCTGGCGGCGGGGTTTTCGTAGAGCATGCAGGCGAGCACCGCGCGCGAGGCGGCCAGCAGGTTTTCCGTCGGGTCGATGCGCAGCATCCCCGCAGCATCCGCGGGCAGCCTGGTATTGAGCGGCGCATCCATCATCACAAAATCCGCGCCGTGGTACGCCTCGGCCCCGTTATCGGTGGTGGCGTAGGTGCCGCCCGATTTTTTGACGTTGCGCTCCGCCATCTTCAATGCAGGCGGCTGCAATTCCTCGTTCTTTTTCCCATAGTGCTGCACAAACTGCATCCCGATCTTGCTGGCCGTCAGCAGCGCCGAGGTGCATACGGGCGACGCGGGGCCTTCGTAGACCAGCTTGCATTCGTCCAGCTTCTTTTCCGACGGCAGATGCTCAAACATGGTGATCAAATCCGCAATCTCCTTCAGTGGCAGCGAGTGGTTGCTGCCCGCGCTGATGACGGGGACGTCTGTATACTTGGCCAGCATCAGAAGCGTCTCGTGCCGCTGAGAACGCACCACAACGCCGTCGCACAGGCGGTTGAGCTGCATGGCGGTTTCCCCGAGCGTATCCGTTTGATCGAACGGCAGCCCCGTCAGGTCGAGCGTGTGGCCGCCAAGCTGGTACACGGCCGTTTCCAGCGCAAGCCTGAGCAGCGGTTCGTCGGCGGGAAGCGCCAGCCCGACGCATTTCTTTTTCAGCAGCGGCGGGTAGTACAGCGCGCGCACGCAGGCTTTCAATGTGACGCCCAGGTTCATCACATCCAGTATCTGCTGCTCGGTAAAGTCGTTGGACTCCAAAAAATCAGGTTTGATCATGGGTATATTGTTTCATCCAACGCTATTGATTATGCGAAAATTTAATGTTAATATGGCGGCATGACGAAACTACGAAGGCTGATTGCCTATTATCGGCCGCATATGCGGCTATTGATACTGGATATGTGCTGCGCTGCGGCAGTGGCGGGCATCGACCTGTGCTACCCGCTGCTGACCCAGTACATCCTGCGTACGCTTTTGCCCGCCATGACGCTGGACGCGGGGCTGATCAAGGTTTTTTCCATCCTGCTGGGGCTGGCGTTACTGGCATATGTGCTGCGCGCATTTTTGCAATACGTCATCAATTACTGGGGGCATGTGCTGGGCGTGCACATCGAGGCCGATATCCGCACGGATCTGTTTTCGCACATCCAGTCGCTGCAATTCAGCTTTTTCGATAAGCAACGCACGGGCAAGCTGATGAGCCGCATCACCACCGACCTGTTTGAAATCACCGAGCTGGCCCACCACGGGCCCGAGGACGTGCTCATATCGGGCGTCACCATCGTGGGCGCGTTCATCTGCATGTTCGCCATCGAGTGGCGGCTGGCGCTGGCGCTATTGTGCATTGTGCCGCCCGCGGTGTGGTACGTCATGCGGCTCAGGCTGCAGATGCGCCGCAGCTCCACGCGCGTGAAGGAGCGCATGGCGGAGATCAACGCGGGCATCGAATCCGCCATATCGGGCGCGCGCGTTTCCAAGGCGTTTGCCAACGAATCGCACGAGATGCACAAGTTCTCCGAGGGCAATCGGCAATTCGTGCACGCTAAGGATGATTTCTACAAATACATGGCATTGTTCAACAGTGGCACGGAGTTTTTCATCGGCCTGTTCAACATCGCCGTGCTGGGCGTGGGCGGCTATCTGGTGTACAAAAGCAGCCTCGATCCCATCATCCTGATTACCTTTACGCTGTATGTGGCGGCGTTCGTGCAGCCCATCAAGCGCCTGGCGGCCTTTGCGGAGCAGTATGTGCTGGGCATGACGGGCTTTACGCGCTTTTGCGAGATTATGGATATCGAACCCGACGTGGCCGACGCCCCCGACGCCAAGGAGTTGACCGACGTGCGCGGCGATATCCGCTTTACCGACGTATCGTTTGCGTACGAAAGCGGGCGCGAGGTGCTTTCCCACGTCAATTTGGAGATTCCCGCAGGCAGGACGCTGGCGCTGGTGGGCCCTTCGGGCGGCGGCAAGACGACTTTGTGCCACCTGATCCCGCGCTTTTACGAAACCCTCGACGGCAGCATCACCATCGACGGCCACGATATCCGCGACGTCACGCTCCGTTCGCTCAGGCGAAACGTGGGCATCGTGCAGCAGGACGTGTTCCTGTTTGCGGGCAGCATCCTGGAGAACATCCGCTACGGGCGGCTGGACGCCACCGACGAGGAGGTTGTCGATGCGGCCAAGCGCGCGCACATTCACGAGGAGATTCTCACCTTTGCCGACGGCTACCGAACGGCCGTGGGCGAGCGCGGCATATTGCTTTCGGGCGGGCAGAAGCAGCGCATCTCCATCGCCAGGCTGTTTTTAAAGAACCCGCCCATCCTCATCCTCGACGAGGCGACCAGCGCGCTGGATACCGTAACCGAGCATGAGATTCAGCATTCGTTTGACGAGCTTGCGCACGGGCGCACCACGCTGGTGATTGCGCACCGCCTGTCCACCATCAAGCATGCGGACGAAATCGTGGTCATCGACCAAAGCGGCATCCGCGAGCGCGGCACGCACGCGGCGCTGCTGGCGCAGGGCGGCCTGTACGGCAAGCTTTACAGCGCTTTCGACGAGGCCGACTGACCCCCCTCGTTTCCCCGTTCGGCCGCGCCGAGCAACACCTTTCGGAAGGGAGCCAATATGTCCTATTTTCTGTTCGCGCTCAACGCCGTTTCGCCCATGTTCATCATGGTCGTTGCGGGCATGCTGCTGAAACGTTTCCTGCGCCCCACGGTTGAGCAAACGCGGCTGTTGAGCAAAATCTGCTTTACCGTGCTCATTCCCTGCGCGCTGTTTAAAAGCTCCTATTCCTATAACCTCAGCAACCTCACCAACGGCTGGCTCTACCTGTACGGCGCGGCCACGTTCATAGTGGCGGCGCTGGTGATGATGCCCATCGGCGCCAAGTGCATCCCCGATAATCGCCGCGCGGGCGCGTTCGTGCACAGCGCCGTGCGCCCCAATGCGCTGCTATTGGGGATTCCCCTCGCCATCAGCCTGCTTGGCGAGGAAGCCTCCATGCCGTGCGTGCTGATGTCGGTGCTGGTGGCGCCGCTGTTCAACATTCTGGGCGTGGTGATACTGACCTATTTTTCGGGCAGCGGTGAAAAAGTCCGCCCGCTCTCCATGCTGAAAGCCATATTCAGCAACCCCATCCTCATCGGCATCCTCATAGGCTTTGCGTTCTCCGCGCTCAGCATCCCGCTGCCCACCATGGTGTCAAGCGCGGTCAACTCGCTGGGTGCCTCGGCCACGCCGCTGGCCATGATCGCCATCGGCATGCCGCCAAGGGCATGCTCTGCCTGCACTACCTGCAGGGCGGTACGTTCCGTGAGACGACCTCCAACAAGAAGATCGCCACCCTGGCAGACTTTGCCGGCCTGAAGATCCGCACCATGGAGAACACCAACCACATGGATTTCTGGAAAGCGCTGGGCGCAATCCCCACGCCGTTGCCGTGGAGCGAAGTGTTCATCTCCCTGCAGCAGGGCCTTGTTGACGCACAGGAGAACGCAACCGATACATGCGCCAGCAACAACCTCAACGAAGTGCAGAAGTACCTCATTCTGACCCACCACATCCTCTACTGCAACCAGTTCATCATCAGCAAAGCCAGCTATGACAAACTGGATCCCGCTTACCAGGCGGCCCTGCAGCAGGCGGTAGACGAAGCGGCCAAGGAAATCGAAGCCCAGCTCGTCCAGATCAACGCCGACAACACCAAGAAGCTCACCGACGCCGGCATGGAGCTGGTCGAGTTTGAGCCCTCCTTCATCGACGAAGTGCTGGCCAAGGCCCAGGGCGTGTACGATTCCATCGGCGCGCAGATCGGCGCAGACCTCGTCAAGCTGCTCCAGGATTCGCTGGCGGCTGCGTAAGCACAACCACACAGGAACCAACCGAAGCGGGGGCATCTGCCCCCGCTTCATCCAAATCAACACGTTTTGGACGGTCGATGCATAACCGAAAGGAGAGCCCATGAAGAAAAAACAGGTTTGCGTTGCGCTCGTCGGCAGCGGATATGCGGGCTTTTTGCACGCCAACGGCTACCGCCGCGTGGCCTGCGCCGATGTACGGCTCAAGACCATCGTCGATAACGTCTACGACAAGGCCGTCGCCATGCGCGATCAGTACGGCTTTGAGCAGGCGCTTGCCGACTACGACCAAATGCTGCTGGACCCCGAAATCGATGTGGTGGATATCGCCACGCCGCCGTTTTTGCACATCCCCATGGCCGAAAAGGCGCTCAAAGCGGGGAAGCACGTCATCTGCGAAAAGCCGCTGACGGGCTATTTCGGCCGCGAGGGCGATGGAACGCCCATCGGCACATCGGTGAAAAAATCCAAGATGTACAAGGATCTGCTGGACGAAATGGACGCGCTGCGCGCGGTGTTTGACCGCAGCGGCCGCAGGTTCATGTACGCCGAAAACTGGGTCTATGCCACGGCGGTGCGCAAGACCGCCGAAATGATTGCGCTCAAAAAGAGCAAGATTCTCTACATGCGCAGTGAGGAGAGCCTTGGCGGCTCCAGCTCGCCCGCGGCGGGGCAATGGGCCAAGACGGGCGGCGGCATTCTCATCCGCTGCGGCGCGCACGCCATCGGCGCGGCGCTCTACCTCAAGCAGGCGGAGGCCATGGCGCGCGGCGAAGCCTTCGGCATCCAAAGCCTCACCGCCGACGTGGGCGTGAGCACGCGCGCATTGAGCGAGGCCGAGCACAAGCACCTCAACGCCCGCCCGCAGGATGTGGAGGATTACAGCGTGGTGTCCATCACGTTCCTCGACGGCACCAAGGCCACCATCCTGTCCACCGACCTGGTGCTGGGCGGCACGCAGTGCTATGTCAACGCCTACTGCAACGACTCCGCCTACGAGTGCCAGATTACGCACAACAACCTGCTCAACACCTTCCAGGCCAGCGAGGACGGGCTGGAAAACTACTTTTTGGCGGAGCTGCTGCCCGGCAAACTCGGCTGGAACAACGCCTTTGTCTCCGACGAGGTCATCCGCGGCTATTCCGACGAGCTGGAGGACTTCATGCTGTGCGTGGCGGAGGACAAGGAGCCGCAGAGCGGCTTTGAAATTGCGTACCTTGTGACCAAGATCGTCTACGCGGCGTACCTCTCGGCGGAGGAAGGCCGGCCCGTCAGTTTTTGACGGGGCGTGTCCTGCATCATGTTTTGCCGCTGCGGCGGGGCAAGATTCTTCGTCGCTTCGCTCCTCAGAATGACACGGGAAAAGATGCCATCAGAATGACAATGCTTTTGTCATCCTGAGCCGACGCTGCAGCGTCGCCCTGAGGCGTCTCCCGCCGAAGGGCCTTGGCGAAGGATCTGCCCCGCCGCAGCGGATACAACACGCCCTCCGCATGGCAAAACAACCATTGATCCGTTTTTCTGTTCCTCTTTTTTCAAAAAGAGTAAGAAAATAAGAAATACCCAAAAGGGCTGCCGAGGCAGCCCTTTTCCATATTCAAAAACGGTTTCCCTTCCGGCAATCAGCTCTCCTGCCGCTTGATGACGCGGGGATAGATATAGCGGCTGCGCTTGGCCGTTTTTTTGCCGTATTGCAGCGCCTGGCGCGGGCAATGGTGCAGGCAGGACAGGCACAGCTCGCACTGCGGCTTGCTCCAGGTCGGCTTGCCGCCCACCATATCGATGGCCTTATCGGGGCAGTTGGCCGCGCAGACGCCGCAGCCATCGCAACGGTCGTCGGCAAAAAATCGATCGGTCTTGCGGCCATTGCGATAGATGGGGTACATCCACTTGGTCTGGATCATCTCCAACAGCCCGGGGGTCTTGAGCTTTTTCTTTTCGCGCTTCTTGACGTCGTTGCAGATGACGCCCAGCGTCTTTTGCGCCGCCATGAGCGTGCGCTTGACGTCGTCGGGATGACGGATATCGTACATGACGACATAGTTATCGGGCATCACCAGCTCCGCACAGTAGTCCACGCGGAGGTACTTTTTCACCTGCAAAACGGCGTTGCACATCGACCCGCCGCAGGTAAACACAACGTAAGTAAACGGCTGCTCGCCCTCGATGGTCAGCTTTTCGAGAAAGGCATGCACCAGCATCGGCAGGCCCCAGAAATAGACGGGCGTTACGATGCCCAGCGGCTCGTTGCCCTTTGGCGTAAAGGTGGTCGCCCCGTCCTCCAGCGCCGTTACCATGCTCAATGTGGCATCGGACGTCTGCTTTGCCAGCGTCGCCGCGGCATGCCGCGAATTGCCCGTGCCCGAGAACCAATAGATCACGTTCATCCCTCCGTTTACGCTCGTTTATTGTTTTATTATATCGCAGTTTTTCGATAAAGCAAATCTAATATTTGACAGCAATGTAACATTTTTTGCATGCTGCACAAATCTGTGCCCTTGGGGCGGGTTCGGATTTGTATTCTCTGTCTAAGGAGAACCGCCCGCACTCGCAGGCGATTGCATGATCAGCGTTTGTAATAGTCCACCTGAAATGTCGTTTCAAAGCCCATATTCCGATACAGGCGGTATGCCACGGGATTGTCGGAATCCACGTCCAGCCGCAGCACGTCCCCGTGCGCTGCCGCAAGCCCGCAGGCCTGTTCCATCAGCAGCCTGCCGTACCCTTTGCCGCGCTCCCCCTCTGCAATGGCCACGCCGTAGATGAACGGCTTGCCCTGCTGCTCCAAACCGATGACGAAGGCGCCGATGGGCTCGTCGTCCCTGCAAAACACATATCCCATGCGCGTATCGGACGTCATGATTGCATCGGCGTACGCACAACCGTCCTCCCCATCAAACGCCCGCGCGGAGATTTGCAAATACGCGGCGATGTTTTCGGGCGTTACGCGTTTTGCGGTAAACGCCGCGCCGCATGCGGCTGTTTGCGCATTGCATGCGCGCAAACCCGCATCCCGCTGCATCCTGTATTCGGAGCGCGCAATATGCGATATGCCCCGGCGCTTCAGCACCTGCGCGGCGCTTACGCTCTTTGTTTCCACGCAGTACAGGATCCTTCCGATGCCGCTTGCCTCAATGACCCGTCTTGCCGCCGCGTCCAGCGCGGTGAACACGCCCCTGCGCCGATACAGCGGGTGCACGATGGCGGAGATCTCCGCTTCCTCTTTCGTCGGGATGAAAAAGGTCAAAAAGCCCGTCAACGTCTCCCCTTCCAAGGCAAGGAAGAACACGGGGATTTCCCGGTCAAAGTTGATCTCATTGGACAGAAACAGCGGGTTTTCAAGCGCTTCCGCTTCATGGCAGATGCGCTCCAGCGCCCGAATGCCCTGCGTTTGTTCCTGTGTCAGCCCGTTGGTCTGTATGATGCGCATTTTTATGCCTCTAAAGCAATCCGTTTACAAAAAACGCGCCGTGCAGCCCTTCGCCGCGCGGCGCGTTGCCAATGATTGCAAGGTTCAGTCCGCCGCGGGCTCGTCCTTTGCCTCGGCCTCCCGCTCGACATGCTCGATATGCCCGACATGCTCCGCATGCTCGGTATGCAGGCGTTTGGCCTTTTTCAAATCGCTGCGCCACTGGCGGGCAATCAGCAGCACCGATGTGACGATGGCCGATACCGCAAGGATAGCGAACACCCACTTGGACAGCTCGCTGGTCATAAACGCCATGATGGGATTGACGCGGTCGATGCAAAAGAACGTCAGCGTCATGAGCGACAGTATGATGGTCAAATGCGGAAACATCCGCGACAACAGCCGTTTCATGCCACGTCACCCCCGTTCGGCAGCGGTTCTGCAATGTAGAGGATATCGCTGACCTCGCGCGGCTCGCCGTTTTCGGGACGGCTCAGCCACTGCTCCCCAAACGTCATCACGGCCGTGTCGCCGCCATCCAGGTTGTAGGCCACCTTGCAGCCAAGCCCCAGGAACACGTTTGCCAGCTCCTCCAGCGTCATGCCCAGCGAATACCCCTTCTGCCGCCCGTCGACAAGGATGAAGCAGTAGTGCCCCGGCTCGTAGTAGCCCACGGCGCTGAGCGGGTTGCGCTTGTCGTGGCGGAAGGCAGTCCCGATCTGCCCGTCGTTGACCAGCAGCGGGCCAAAGCTCCACACCTGATAGGGGTTCCTGGCATACAGCGCCTCCACGCCCGCGCGGTTCATGCTCTTTTGGGTGAACACCTCCATGGTGCCATCGTAGAACAACGCGCACAGATCCTGCACGATCGGCAGGTTGTACTCCCACTCCACGCCGTTTCGCACCGCGATCAGCCCCTCCTTGCGGAAGGAATAGTTATCGCCCGATATGGCCGTAATCGCGCCCGAAAGCGTAGCCATCTGCAGCGTGGGCATGGCGTTTTTGCGCACGCCCGTGTTGTATGCCTCATACTCAAACGCCACCGCCGTGCGGAAGCTTGTGATATCGCGGATGTAGATATCCGCCACATGGTAGGTAACGTCGTTTTCGGAGACCGTATCCACCGTGAGCGATACGTTGGCGCTGCGATAGCTGCGCTCGGTCGCCTCCACCTCGCCTGCGGTGAACTTTTCGGCAAACCTGCCGCCCAGCAGATCGTTCTCAGCGGTGGGCGCGGCCGTCACATCCCCCGCATCGGTCGACGCGGCGGGCGCAACGGGCGTGGGCGCGGCCGTCGGCGTGGGTGCGGCAATGCTCACGGGCGCGGGCTCGCGCACGCGCACATGATGAAAGTATGCAAAGGTCAGCAGGAACGCCCCCAGCACCAACAGGTCTATGAGTACGGTTTTGATGATGCGCCCGCTTGGCGATTCGGTACGTTTCATGCGTTTCTGGCCTCGCTTTTGGGTGGGAATACATACTTGCGCTGCACATAGAAGCTAACAGGATACAGTATGACCTCCACCAGGATCTTGCCCACGGAGATGGGCATCATGGCCGTCACCCACCGCAGCATAAAGTAGTTGACCGCCAGCAGCGCCGCCGCCAGCAGATAGTAGCGGACGATGCTGCGCTTTTCGCGGTTTTCAAACACCAGCTTGCAGTTGATGTAGTAGTTGGCAAAGGAGCTGAGGATACGCGCAACCACCACGCTGATCAGCAGCGAATGCGCCATGCCCGCGGTCGCCGCTGAGAGCGCAAGCACCAGCACATAATCCAGCACCAGCGCCAGCAGCGACGAGGCCACAAACAGCAGTATCATCTTGTAAATGCGCCAGGCGTCGCGCAAGGGGTTAAAGTGCGAGGATTTGTTATCCTCGATGTAGACCGTGTCGATCTCCACCTCGCTGATGGGGATGTGGTTACGGGTGGCATACAGCAGCACGTTGATTTCGTACTCATAGCGATCGCCCTTCATTTCCAGCATCATGGGTATGCGAAACGCGCCGAACGCCCGAAGGCCCGTTTGCGTATCGTACACCTTGACGCCCGTGCTGACGGCAAACACGAAGCGCGTGATGGCGTTGCCTGCGCGGCTTTTAAACGGCACCTTGCCCGTAAACTTGCGCGAGCCCAGCACCAGCTTTTCGGGCGCGGCCTCCCACGCCTCGCTCACGGCCACGATATCCTTGGGCAGGTGCTGCCCATCGGCGTCGACGGTGACGATGCCCTCGGTGGCGGAGTAGTTATCGTGAATGTATCTAAGCGCCGTCTTGATCGCCGCACCCTTGCCGCGGTTGACGGCATGCGTCAAAACCTTGGTGTATGGCTGAAGCTGCTCAAATATGGGCGCACAGTCGGCACGGCTGCCATCGTTGACGACGACGATGGCATAATCGGTCGTTTCGTGAAGCTCCTCGACCAGCCGCACCAGCTTTTCATCGGGCTGATAGGCGGGAATGAGAACGATCATATCACTTCTCCTTTTGCTTTGCGGCGCAAAGGCTGCAAAAATACAGACCAATTATACCGCATACTTGCGCCGCTGAAAAGGAACGTTTTTATGAATGAAGCGCATAAAACGCCTTATGTTTGTCATAATCCGATGCATCCGTCGCAGCCTGCCCGCCTTCCCCGCCGATTCGGCAAAAGTTGTGAATTCTTTGTAATATCTCGATTACGGCACTAAAACGGCCGCATATTTGATATAATAAAAAGAAGTATGCGAAAGGACTCGTTATCTTACATGGGCAACTATCATCCAACCCGAGACGGGCGGGAGAACGAACCTACCATCCTTGGCACAGACGCGGACGCGGTCATGCCCGAGACGGACGCCGCCAACGGCAGCGTGGACTTTGCCTCCGACTTTGCGGATGCGGACGCCTTTGACGAGCCGTTCGAGGACGAGGGTTTCCCCGTTGCCGCAGCGCCTGCCGACGCAGTGGAGCCGTTCGACCCCGCTGATTTTTACCAGAGCAGCCGCCCGCAAAAGAAGCCGCAGCGCCGCCGCAGGGCGGGCCGCACGGTGGGCATCGTCGTTGCGGCCGTCGCCGTGGTGCTGATGGCCGTCGGCGGCATCTGGTTTACCAGAATACGCAACAACCCGTCCTCCTTTTTCAATATGCAGGCGGGCATCGTCACCCCGACGCCCGCGCCCGATGCAACCGCCGCGCCCGACGCCTCGCCCACGGCCATTCCCACGCCCTCGCCCACGCTCGATCCGTATTCCGCGCTGCTGGCGAGCGCCGATACGTCCATCATGCAAAACATCCTCAATGTGCTGGTCATCGGCGTGGACTATGCGGAGGAACGGGAAACCTGGAACGGCAAGAAGGATTTCCATTCCGACGTGATGCTGCTGCTGGCCATCAACTTTGATGAAAACCGCGTCGATCTGATTTCCTTCCCGCGCGATACCTACGCCAACATCCCGGGCGTCAAGGGCATCTACAAGCTCAACGCCTCCCTCAACTGCGGCGGCGGGCTGGAAGCACCCGGCGGCGCGGGCTTTTTGAAAACCTGCGAGTCGGTGAGCTGGATGCTTGGCGGCATCCCCGTGGATTACTACTATGCCGTCACCATGCCCGCCGTCAAGGGGCTGGTGGACGCCGTCGGCGGCGTGGATTACGACCTGGAGCTATCCTACACCATGATGGGCCGCCGCTACCGCGCGGGGCAGCAGCACATGGACGGGCAGGGCGTGCTGGACTACCTGCGCGTTCGAAAGAACGTCAGCGAGGGCGGCGACCTCAACCGCATCAACCGCCAGAAAAAGATGATGATCGCGCTGTTTCAATCCATGCAGCAGCAAAATCTGATCCTTAAAATTTCCGATATCATCAGCTCGTTCGATGGGCAGCTGTACACCAACTGCACGCTCAGCCAGACCGCCGCGCTCGCCGCCTTTGCCTATAACCTCAGCAGCGAGAACATCGGCATGTACTCCATGGGCGGGTCGATGAAAAACATATTCAACTGGAACTTCTGCATCACCGATCAGGCCAACCGCGTCAAGATCGTGCAGGATGTCTATGGCATTGCCGTGCCCGAAGAGCTGCAATACACCATGGCGTACGCCAGATACCGCTGGGCCAGCATGCTTGCGCCGCAGTACCTCAAAACCGTTCGCGGCCTGACCTCCCACGTCTCCTCCGAGATTGCCGCGGACGATCAGCGGCCCGTGGCCACAGCCATCCCCGAGCCTACGGTCGAACCCATACCCGACAGCGGCATCATCACCGATCCCGGCGTCATTGGCGGCGGCGATGCGGGCGGCGGCGGGGACGCGGGCGCCATCGGCGGCGGTGGCGACGCGGGCGCGGTCGTCGGCGGAGGCGGCAGTTCGGGCGGCGATGCGGGCGGCGGTGGCGGAGACGCGGGCGCCATCGGCGGCGGCAGCGGAGACGCCATCATCGGCTATCCGATGCGCTTCAACGATGCGCTGTCTCTGCACGGCATACGCATTCTGCGCCAGATGACCCGCATCTATTCGCAGGGCGACCGCGATTTGTACTATTCGTACCTGCAGACCATCAAGGATTTGCAAAAGGCGCAGGATCGCGCCGATGCGCAGGCGGCCAAGTACCTGGCGGGCGAAAAGAACTCCTTCTCCTCCGCCTCCCAGAACTTCTGGGATGAGTGCGAGCTGTTGGCCTCCCAGGCGCAGCAATTAAAGGCCATATTCGGCTACGATGGCAGCCTCGTGCTGGATGTGCGCTACGAAAAGGACGCCGATTTCAACGAAATACGCGTCGATTTCAACTGACAAACCAACCTGAAAACCAACAAGGGCCACCCGCTTGCGGGTGGCCCTTTGGGTACGGTTTTGGGGAACCGTGCTTCTTTTCTTTGGGGGAACGTTCTTCTTTTCTTTTCAAAGCAACTCATAATAGAACATTCATCTCACAGCCCTTTACAAGTTTCTTTTGGTTCCTTTTC
Organism: uncultured Oscillospiraceae bacterium; assembly: GCA_964600225.1. Classification (GTDB taxonomy): domain Bacteria; phylum Bacillota; class Clostridia; order Christensenellales; family CAG-138; genus CAZRIT01. The sequence continues at coordinate 12,585 of CAZRIT010000040.1, forward strand.
TTTTCAAAGAAAAGGAACACGTCCCTCACCCCACCGCGCTGACGCGGCGCTTTTGCAGCGCCCACACCGCCGCCGCGCAGACGAGGCCGATCAGGTCCGATTGCCAGCCGGGGATAATCATCCCCAGCCCGCCGCCGATAAGCAATATGCGTTCATACCAGATGCACCGATCCTCCACAAACCCCGTCAGCCCGCCCGACAGCGCGTACATGCCGATCAATGCCGTGACGACGTTGTAGATGATCTCGTACCATGCCGCGTCAATCATGAGCATGGCGGGGTTGAGCACAAAGATATACGGCACAATGAATGCGCCGATGGCGATCTTGGTGGCGGTAACGCCCGTTTTGAACGGGTCGCCCTTGGCGATGGCCGAGCCCGCCATGGCAGCCAGCGCAACGGGCGGCGTGATATCGGCAACGATGCCAAAGTAGAACACGAACAGGTGCGCGCTCATCATGATGGCCATGGGGATCGCCCCGCCCGTGGGCAGCCCCTGCCGCTGCATCAGCAGCAGAATCAGCGCGCGCGAGCAGATGGTGGAGGTAATCAGGTAGTTGGCCGTGGTCGGCACGCCCATGCCCAGCACGATGCTGGCAAGCATGGTAAAGAACATCAGCAGGTAGATGTTGTTGCCTGCAAGCGCCGCAAGCCCCGTCGCCAGCTTGAGCCCCAGCCCCGTCATGGTCACGGTGCCCACGATCATGCCCGCCATGGCGCACGCGATGGCCACGGCCAGCACGTTGCGCGCACCGTTTTTGAGCGCGTGCACGATCAGCATCGGGTCGAAGCCGAATATCTGCTTGACCGTTTTCCCCTTGCCGCGGTTGACAAGCGGCGCCATCAACAGCCATACGGCAATCGCAATCGGCGCATACTGCGTAAACAGCACCTTGCCCGTGCCCAGCAGCGACAGAACCGTTTCGGGGAACCATACGCCCGCGTTCATGCCCGCCACCATCAGCGCCGTCGGCACCAGCGCCCACCAGCCGATGCTGCACGCCATCAGGCTGGAAAGGATTGCGCCGAGCGCGGCGTAGGAGGGCGTCTCCTTGCTGGCGAGCATATAGATCATAAATGCCAGCGGCAGCAGCAGATGCCCGCGCTCCTTGAGCACCACGCCGATTTTGGGGATTTCCGCATCGGGCAGGCCCTTCAGCCCCAGTTTCTTGGCCTCGTGATGCACGCTGATGAGGATGCCCGAAAAGTAGAGTATTGCGGGGATGATGGCGCTTTTGACCACCTGCGAGTAGGCAAACCCCGTGGATTCCGCCATCAAAAACGCCGCGGCGCCCATAATGGGCGGCATGAGCTGCCCGCCCGTGCTGGCAGCCGCCTCCACCGCGCCCGCAAACTCGGGCTTGTAGCCCAGCCGCTTCATGGCGGGGATGGTAAACGAACCCGTGCTGACGGTGTTGGCAACGGAGCTGCCCGATACCGTGCCCTGCAATGCGGAGCTGATGACGGCCACCTTGGCGGGGCCGCCGATGCGCTTGCCCGCAATGGCGTTGGCCAGGTCGATAAACAGCCTGCCCACGCCCGTTTCCTCCAGGAACGCGCCGAACAGGATGAACAGGAATATGAACGTGGCCGATACCCCTAACGGCGTACCGAACACGCCGTTGGTGGTGAAATACATATGGTTGACGATCTGGCGCACGCTGTAGCCCGCATGCCCAAACTTACCGGGAATCAGGTAGCCAAACAGCGCATACAGCAGAAACGCCGATACGATGATCAATATCGGCAGCCCCACCACGCGGCGGCACGCCTCCATCAAAATCAATATTCCGATCACGCCCACCGCGATGTCGAACGGCGTGTAGTTACCCACATTTTTGATGATGTAGGCATAGTTGAAGGGGATGTACAGAATGCAGTACACCGCCAGCGCCGCCAGTATCCAATCGTACCACTCGATGCGGTCCTTGCGCAGGCCACGCTTGGCTGGATAGAGCAAAAACGCCAGCAGCAGCGTAAACGCCAGGTGGATGGGGCGCAGCTTTTGAATCTCCAGCGTCCAAATGGACGTCAATAGCTGAAACAGCGAAAACGCAATCAGCACCGCGCCGATGGCAATGGCCAAGGCGCGCGGCAGGCGGTTGCGAAACGCCGATTCCTTATCGTATTTTTCCAGCACGGCCGCCGCTTCCAGCCGTGAAATCTCCTCGTCGGTCATGCCCGTGACGTCGATATCCAGCGTGGGCATGCTCGCCTCGGCCACGGGGTGTCGGTCCTGATTGCGTTTCATGCATTACCTCCATGCATTGTTGTGCGTCAGTATCGTCAAAAGCGATACCCTTTGCACCCGTATGGTAATCAGCGCGCCGCTTCGGCGCAGTTGGTACAGGTTGTATTCGCCGCCCCGCCACAGCAATCTGTGGTTGGGTACGGCCTGCAGCAGGATGGGAATTTCCGTTTCCTGCTTGTCGATGCCCGAAAGCAAAAAACCATCCGCCGTTTCGGTAAACGTGGTGCCGATACCGTCCGACAGGTCGGGAATGCCCGCGCCGTAGGCCGTAAACAGCGTGGAGCGGCACACCAGTTTGCCCCCTGTATACGCGATGGTATCGGTTATATCGGACAGGTTGAGCGAGTGCGTAAAGCGTATTTGGAACGTCTCATCGGGCTTGATGGGTAGCGTCAGCAGCGTGCGCCCGCCCGATTCCGCAACCACCAGCCGTCGGTTGATCGGCAGCAGCAGGGCCAGCGCAGCGCATACAACGATTACAAGGAGAGGAGCCCACCGCTGCGGGCGGCTCCCCTCCGAATGGGTCACACGATACGCTTTCGTATGCGGAATCAACCCGCAACGCCGACTTCCTGATAGTACCTGAGCGCACCGGGGTGGAACGGAATGGATACGCCGTCCATGCCCTTGGCCGCATCCAGATCGGCGCCCTTGGAATGGCCGATGGAAAGCGCTTCCTTCTGCTCAAACAGGTTCTTGGTGATTTGGTAAGCCATCTCCTCATCCATATCCTCCGTGCAGGCAAGGGTGGCCAGTATGGCGACGCTCTCGGCCTCGTTCACGCCATACACGTCCGCGCCAATGGTGCTTTTTACATAGAACGGGTACGCGGCAATCAATGCATCGCGCCCTGCGCCGTCGATGGGCACCACCACAATTTCACGCTCCGCCGCCAGCGTGCTCACCGCCGTGTTGGGCAGGCCCGAGGTCTGGAAAGCCGCATCCACGGTGCCGTTTTTGAGCGCCTCGGACGCCTGCGAGAAGGAGAGGTAATGCTCGTCGATATCATCGTAGCTCAGCCCAAACGCCGTCAGAATCTGCACCGCGTTGGCCTCCGAGCCCGAGCCCTGGTCGCCCACGCAGACCTTTTTGCCCTTGAGATCCGCAATGGACGCAATGTTGCTGCTCTTCAACGCAACCAACTGGATGGTCTCGGTGTACATGGTGGCAATGGCGCGCAGCTTGGGCATAGCGCCGTCGTCCTTCATAATCTCGATGCCGTTGTAGGCATAGTCGAGCACGTCGTTTTGCAGGATGGCAAGCTGCGCCTCACCCGAATTGAGCGAGCGGCAGTTGGCAGCCGAAGCGCCCGAGGTGACGGCGGTGATTTCCAGCCCCTCCACTTTTTCCGTCAGCACCGATGCAATCACGCCGCCAAAGCCGAAGTAGGTGCCCGATTCGCCGCCTGTGGCCATGGTCATGCGGTTTACGGAGGACGCCGCCTGTCCGCCGCAGGCGACGAACATCAGCATCATGAGAATTGCCATCAACAGAGCAAAGACTTTTTTCATAAGAAATTCCTCCCGTACAAATGATGACCGATTATAGCACGCCGCATCTCAGAATGCAAGCATAATTGTATACATGCATACAATTAATTGTTGCAGCGTAATCGGATGCGCCCATGCACCTTCCCATTTTATTTTCATTCAAATCAACCACTCTCGAACCGTTTTCACCAAACACCTTCTGCAGATCAGAATCCTTCATTAAATAGGAGCTTCTAACTTTGCATGTTTCAATTGACGCGTTGCCACGCTGCGTAGACTTAATTCTAAGGACAACACTCAATGGATGACCGTTATAACTCGCTTCTCCATAGACGACTGAGCTGTTATCTTTTGACTCGGCAATAACAATTGGATCATTCAATATCTCTGGAATCGCCCAGAAAATAAAGTTGCCTATTTCAGGATGAGATTCGGAAATTCGCAAGGCTTTTGACTGATCTAAGTGAATGGGCACGTTCGGATTGTCCGATGCATACAAAAAGACATCACGTCCTGTGATGTCTTTCAAATTGTC
>CAZRIT010000041.1:0-16821 GCA_964600225.1 uncultured Oscillospiraceae bacterium
GAAAAGCGCCGCAAGAACGACATCGTGCTCGTGCCCATCGGCTGCACCGAAAACCACGGCGCACAGAACTGCTCGGGCCTGGATACGTTCATGGTGCAGTTCATCTGCGAGGCCGTCCGCCGCAAGACCGCCAAGCTCGGCCACGAGGTCTCTCTGGCCTTCCCGCCGCTCAACTACGGCGGACACCCGTATCACCACCTCGGCATGCCGGGCACCGTCATGATCTCGGAAACCACCATCATCAACACCCTCACCGCCGTCATGGCGGGCCTGTGGGACGATGGCTTCCGCAAGATCATCCTGGTCAACAACCATGGTCAGGACTGGATGCTTGAAAGCGCCGTGCAGGAGTTCTTCAAGCGCTATCAGCTGCCCGCATTTGCATGCGTGGTCGAATGGCACCGTGCGGTGCGCGAGTTCTTCTACCCGCTGGGTGAAGAGCGTCCCGACTTTGTGAGCACGCCGTTTATCCATGCTGACGAGGCCGAAACCAGCGTGGCGCTGTTGATGTTCCCCGAGATGGTGGACATGAGCGTGTGCGTGGACGCAACGCCCGTCAACTTTGGCTTCCTGCAGGAAGGCTTCTTCGACGGTTCCGTGGACTCGTTCCACCGCCCGAACCGCTGGCAGGAAATGGAAGGCAACGCATGGGTCGAGCGCTTCGGCACGCCCGAGGGCGTGGTCGGCAAGCCCACGCGCGCCAATCCGCGCCGTGCAAAGCGCGCCATCGCGGCCATCTGCGAGTACCTCACCTGCATGTGCGAGGATATCTACGCCAAGTATCCCGCGGGCAAGGTGCCCGATCCCACCAAGTTCTCCTTCCGTCCGTACGAGGAGATCGAGCCCTGCCTGCGCGAGCCGCAGAGCGAAGGGTGGAAGAGCATCCATGAGCTGCCGCGCATCGGCATGTTCATCGACTAACCATTACTCCAAGCATTCCGCGAGCCGTCCCTTCGGGCGGCTCGCGGAAATTTATCCTGTAACAGCCATTCAGAATTTATAGTTTGAGGTGTCCCATGAATCTTTTATCCCAAACCGTACCGCTGCAATTTGACACCATATTCTCCCCGTTTACGGCCGACCGTTTTGACGAGGCGCTTGCCGCCGTGGCTGCGGGCGGGCTGACGGGCGTGGAGCTGGCCGTGGCGTATCCCGACAAGGTGGATACGGATGCACTCAACCGCAAGCTTGCCGCGCACCGCCTTGCCGCCACCACCCTGTCCACGGGCCAGGTTTACGGCCGCGACGGGCTGGAGCTGACAAGCGCCGATGCCGACGTGCGCGCCCGCACCGTGGCGATCGTCAAAGGGCACGTTGACCTTTCCCGCGCTATCGGCCATCCGCATGTGACCATCGGCCTCATGCGCGGCAAGGGCAAGCCCGAACGGCTGGCGGCGTGCCGCGCGCTTTTAAAGGAAACGCTCAAGCCCTGCCTGGACTATGCCGCCAAGCACGATGTGGTGCTGCAACTGGAGCCCATCAACCATACGGAGCTGCTGCTCATCAACAGCACCGATGACGCGCTCCGTTTCTTTGACGAAATGGGCAACCCCGAAAACCTCGGGCTGCTGTTTGATATCTACCACTCCCGCATCGAGGATGGCGACGTCATTGCGGCCGTGCGCCGCGCGGGCAAGCGCATCACCAACGTGCACCTGGCCGATTCCAACCGCGGGCTACCGTTCGACGGCGATACGGATTTTCCGTCCATACTGGCCGCGATACTGGATACAGGCTACAAGGGCGCGTTCACGCTGGAAAACCTCAACCTGCCCGACGCCAGGTATACGGAAACGCACTTTGCCGAGCGACTGAAAAAAGTGGTCTCGCTCGCCGGCGAGAGGCGGGCATAACGATGCTGCGCACGGCAACATCGGAGGATTGCGAGGCGCTGCTTGGCATCTATGCGCCGTATGTCACAGGCACGACGGTATCGTTTGAAACCGTGCCGCCCGCAAAGGCGGCGTTTCGGGAGCGCATGCAGGGCATTCTCGGCCGCTACCCGTACCTTGTGTGGGAGGAGGACGGCCGCCCGCTGGGCTATGCCTACGCAAGCCGCTACCGCACGCGCGAGGCATACCGCTGGGATGCGGAGCTTTCAATCTATATCGACGCATCGCAAACGCGCCGCGGCGGCGCAAGGCAGCTATATACCGCCATGCTTCGGCTTCTGGCCGAGCAGGGCGTGTACAACGCCTATGCTTGCATTGCGCTGCCCAACGACCCCAGCATCGGCTTCCACCGCGCGATGGGTTTTTCTGACGTGGGCACGTTCCGCAAAGCGGGCTATAAATTCGGCCGCTGGGTCGATGTGGCGTGGATGGAAAAGCGGCTCATCGATGAGCCGCCGTATCCCGCGCCGCTGACGGCGTTTCGGGAGCTATCTCCTTCCTTTATTGCGCAGACGCTTGCCTCAGACGCTTATGAGGCCGCTGCAAGCTCTTCAAAGAAGATGCGCATGAACTGAACGGAGCCCTCCGTCGTCAGGTGATCCCCGTCCACAAACAGATCGGGCCGTTCGATAAACCGCGCATCGTGCGAATAATCCAGATATGGAATGCCATATGCATCGGCATATGCCTGACAGTCCGCGCGAAACTTCTCCATAAATGCATCGTCAAAGTACGCGTTGAATTCCTTCAGTAACGGCGTCGTCACCAAAACGGGACGGAAGCCGTTTTTTTGGCAGTCCTGAATCATGTTCCGAATCGCCGCGTCCACCGATGGTTCCACGCGCTGCTGCTCGTTGCAGGAGGATAGGAAATAGCCGGCCACCTCGTCAATCTTGGCCGCCACCTGCTCGGGCGGCTTTTCGGCGGCCACGGTGCTGGTTTCCCATTCCAGCGGGGCCGCCTGCTTGTGGGTCAAATATGTTACGATCGGATCGAGCTCAAACTCCACCGCCCGAAACAGCCGATACAGCTTGCATTCCGTTGTCGGCAGCAATCGATTTGGCACAAACGTGCAGTAGCGCTTCATATGATCGAGATCATGAATAAATTGCTGATAGAGGGAAAAGTAGCTGATCACCATCACAACGCGCGCATCCTCGGCAAAGTGATCCCGATTCAGTTGGTACAGCATATAGTCGCATTCGGGCGTCTGCATCGAGAGCCCAAAGTTGAACATGTCCCCATCGGTGTATTGATACATCTGAAAGGCATTGATGCTGTGCGAGGATCCAAAGCACGCCACATCGATGCCGTCGTCGACATGCTTCAATTGCAACGTCAGCGCCTGCTCGCGCTGATAATCCTCGTTCAACAGCTTGAGATAGCCCGGACTCAACGCCAGTATCAGCACCGCACAGCCGAGCAGCAATCCGCAAAATTTCAGCAAAAACCGTTTCATACGCACCTCAGAATTGGAAGTAGATGAACGTTGCCGTCTCCGCGCCCTTGCCCGTCAGCATCACAATGCTGCTGACAAACAGGATGTAGAGCGTCCAACGGAGCGGCGTGGGCAGCTTGTCGAGCCATGCCAGCAGATCTGTTTTGCCCTGCTTCCAATCGATGATGAGCAGCATCAAAACTGACAGCGCAATCCGAATCAGCACGCTCAAGCCGCACCCCAGCGAAACGACGCCGTCACGCAGGTAAGAGAACGCGCCGTCTTGCAGGCCGTCAAGCAGATGGGCAAACACATGCAGCGCCTCGGGAACCGTCTCCGCGCGGAAGAACACCCAGCCAATGCAGACAAGCAGGAAGGTGCCCGCGACGGAAAGCAGGGAACCGACCGCCGAAACGCCCTTGCTGCGGTTTTTCGGCAGCATCCGTTCCCTTAGCGGCTGCGTCAGCCGCCCGATCACCATATACAGGCCGTGCAACGCGCCCCAGATGAGAAATGTCCAATTGGCCCCGTGCCAGAGGCCGCTGGCAAGGAACACCACCATCGTGTTGAACACCCATCTAAGCAGCGTCACGCGGCTGCCGCCCATCGGGATGTAGACGTAATCGGAAAACCACGTCGAAAGCGAAATATGCCAACGCCGCCAGAACTCCTTTATGGAGCGCGACAGATACGGCGCACGGAAATTTTGCATAAGCCGGATGCCCATCATGCGCGCAGCGCCGATGGCGATATCGGAATAGCCCGAAAAGTCGCAATAGATCTGAATGGCAAACAGAAACGTTGCCACCGCCCCCGCAAACCCGCTCTGCTCCATGGCGTTGGCATAGTAGGCATCAACAAAGCCCGCGAAGTAATCCGCAACCACCAGCTTTTTAAAGAAACCGAGCGCCATGAGCCGAATGCCGTCCACCGCGTTTTCATACGAAAACCGATGCTCCGCACGCAGCTGCGGAAGCAGATTGCCGCTGCGCTCGATCGGACCTGCGACCAACTGCGGGAAAAAGGAGATGTACAGCGCGTAGTAGCCCAAATGCTTCTCCGCAGGCCGATCCCCGCGATACACATCGATGACATAGCTCAGCGCCTGAAAAGTGTAAAACGAAATGCCGATGGGCAAAATGACCTTCAGCGAAAACGGCGAGGCGGGAATCGAGAAGGTACACAGCAGCACCGTAACCTCTTGACTAAAGAAGTTAAAATACTTAAAGAAGAAAAGAACGGCCAGCGGTACGGCAATGCCGAGCGCCAGCATCGCTTTCCTCAATTTGCGCGAAGCCGACGGCCCGTCGATACACCGCGCGCAAACATAGGTAACGGCCGTTACGCCCGCAATTAGCACAATCAGCTCCGGGTTCCAGCTCATGTAAAAATAATAGCTGGCTACCAGAAGCATGCTCCAGCGCCAACGGTGCGGAATCAGGTAGTATACGATAAAAACGATGGCAAAAAAGATAGCGAACTGCCACGAATGAAAGACCATGCCGCCTCCGATTGTTCTGCGATTGTTTTGTCGTATTATATCATGCCGTTTGATCGTCCGCAACCGTGCGTGTGGCAAGACGCCTCCCGCTTTCAGCCCTCGTCATCATCAAAGTCGTCGTCCTTGCCCTCGGGCAGCGGCGGCTTTTTGCTTTGCCGAAACAGCGAAACCGACAGCCACACAATGGCTGCCACGAGTATGAGCGCCACCACCGCCACCTTGGCCGCGTTGGGAATGCGCGTGGTGGTCACCAGATAGTAATACGGCCAATTTAGGCCCTTGACACCGTCGTAATCGGAAAACGGCACATGGATGGTATCGTAGCTTTTGGGGTTGTCCTCGCGGAAGCGGATGAGCCGCACGCCGCGCATCTCGCGCGAGCCGTAGGAGGTGTAGCTGCTGCCGGGCGCTGCCAGCAGATCGACGCCGCGCAGCGACCCAATATAGGAATTGACATGATCGTGCCCCGCCGCCACCAAAAAGACGTCGTCGTTGCCGACAAACGCATCGAACAGCCCGTTGTTCTCGCTCGACGGGCAGGGCGACTCGTTGACGTCTCCGAGAAAGATCTTGTCCGAATCGGGCAGAAACCACGTTTCCCGCTGAAAGCCCACGCCCTTGAACGCGCCCGCCGTCCCCTTGGGCACCTCGGTAAACAGCTCGTACACCTCTTGGACGGGGATATGCAAAAACGCCGCCGAGGGCACGGGCCGATCGCCGTTTTCCGCGCGCATGGCAGCGCTCTGCCCGTTGTACCACGCCACCTGATCGGCCGTGACAGCCGCGTAGTTGCCATCGGGCAGGAGATTGCCCGAGTCGAACAGATACAGGCACAGGGCCGTACTCAGGCCGTCGTAGGTTTTGACGGGCAGCATGAACACGCTCTTGTCCGCCACGCCCGCTTCATCGCTCTTGGTCAGGCAGAGCGGGTACGCGTCGTACAGCTCCATCTGAAACTTGGCGGAGAGCGGCGCGTCATAATCGTGGTTGCCAAACAGGTATGCAAACGGGATGCCCGCGTCCACCACGGGAGAAAGCACGTTGTCGATGGCGCGGCGCACGTTTTCGTAGCCGCTGCCGATATGCAACAAGGGGCTGCTGCCCTCCAGTTGATCGCCCAGCAGAATCACCAAATCCACATCGCTGACGGACAGCACGTTTCGGAGCGCGCGGGTTAAATATGTGCTGGTCAGCTGCGTGTCCTGCGCATCGGCATACAGCAGCACCGTGAACGTTCCGTCTTCATCAAAGGAAAGGCCCGCATCCCGCGGTTCCTCCGCCGCCGCCGTATTTGCGCAAAAAAACGCGCCCAACAACAGGCAGCCTACCATGAGTTTCGCCAATATCCGCTTCATATGCTTTCAGCCTAGCGTTCCAAAGCGTTTCTGTCAAGCAAACGGGCGATTTTTTGTTGAATTTCGTGCGCCGATGCGGTATGATGGATGCCGATGAATTACTTGATCGGGATATGGGAAAACAGAATATTGGTCGCGGCCCTCACGGGCTGGCTGGTTGCGCAGCTATTGAAAACCCTCCTCTATCTTATCATCAATCGCGAGCTGAATCTGGAGCGTCTGGTGGGCAGCGGCGGCATGCCCAGCTCCCACGCAGCGACCGTGTGCGCGCTGGCCACCATGACGGCGCGCGTGTACGGCACCAACTCGTTCCAGTTTGCCGTTGCGGCGGTACTGGCCATGATCGTTCTCTACGATGCGCGCGGCGTGCGGCTGGAAACGGGCAAGCAGGCCGTCACCATCAACAACATCATAGAGTATTTAACGGAAAAAGCGGGCGCATTCATTGATATGCCCAAAAAGGAGCTCAAGGAGCTGGTCGGGCACACGCCGCTTCAGGTGGCGGTCGGCTCGTTCATCGGCATCATGACGGGGCTACTATATACGCCGTAACGGCATACACTACCGACGGGAGCAAACGCATGGCATACCGCGCACTCTACCGACAATACCGTCCGACACGCTTTTCGGAGGTCATCGGGCAAAACCATATCACCACCACGCTGAAGCACCAGGTGGCGGAGGGACGCGTTGCGCACGCGTACCTGTTTTGCGGTACGCGCGGCACGGGCAAAACCACCTCGGCGCGCATTCTGGCGCGCGCAGTCAACTGTCTGGACAACCAACAGGGCGAGCCCTGCGGCAAGTGCAGCGCGTGTATCGCCGCGGCGGACGAGAACAACGCCGATATTATCGAAATCGACGCGGCCAGCAACAACGGTGTGGACGACGTGCGCGCCCTCATTGAAAAGGCGCAGTACGCGCCCATGCAGATGCGGCGCAGGGTGTTCATCATCGACGAAACGCACATGCTCTCCGGCCCCGCGTTCAACGCGCTGTTGAAGACCCTCGAGGAGCCGCCCGCGCACATCCTGTTCATCCTTGCCACCACCGAGCCGCAAAAGCTGCCCGCCACCATCATCTCCCGCTGCCAGCGGTTCGATTTCCACCGCCTGTCGGTTCAGGATATCGTTGCCACACTGGAATCGGTACTGAAACAGGCCAACGCAACCATCGACCCCGAGGGCCTGATGCTGATTGCGCGCACGGCCGACGGCGGCATGCGCGATGCGCTTTCGCTGTGCGACCAGTGCCTGTCGTTCTGCGGCGACCATGTATCCAAGCAGGACGTGTACGATGTGCTGGGCAGCATGGAGGAAGGCTTTTTGTTCGATATGGCCGATGCGCTTTTGACAAGCGACGCGGCCAAAGCGCTCAACATGCTCGACGATATCGTGCGCGGCGGGCGCGACCTGTCGGTATTCTGTCAGGATCTGGCGCAGCACTTCCGCGCGCTGCTGTTGAGCCGCACCTGCGGCCGCTGCGAAAACCTGCTCTCCTGCACCGCCGACGCCATGGACCGCTACCTGATGCAAAGCAAGGCCACGTCCGAAGCACGGCTGCTGCTTTCGCTCGAACTACTGCTCAAAGCCCAGGGCGATATGCGCTACCTTGCCTCCCCGCGCGCGCTGCTGGAAAGCGCCCTGGTGCGCATCTGCCGCCCCGAGGACGACCGCTCCATCGCCAATCTGGAGGCGCGCATCGACCGTCTGGAGGCCATCGGCCTGTCGGCCCCCGCGCCTGTGCAGTCCGTCCCCGTGCCGCCCGCCGCCGAGCCAACCGCGCGCCGGCAGGCGCCGCAGACGACGCCCCAACCCGCGCCCGCGGCAAATACCGTTTCCGTCGATGCGCCGCCGTTGCCCGAGCCACCGCCCGAGGCGTCCGATGCGCCCGCCGTCAAGCCCGCGCCCGCGCCGTCCGCAGCCCAAGCCGAAGCGCGGCCAAGCGCCGCAAGCAGCCCCGCGAAGCCCGTCGGCAGCGATGCGGCCAAGCTTTGGCAATCGGTGCTATCCAACGTGCAATCGCAGAATATGATGGTATATCTGATGGCCAAGGACGGCGTGGTGCAATCCCTGACCGAGGATACGCTCACCGTGGCCTACCCCGACGCGGACGATGTACAGTACCGCGCCGTATCGGCGGCCATCAACTATAACCGTTTACAGGAGGCGTTGAGCGCGCTCAGGCCCAATGTGCGCCTGACGCTCACGCAAAAACACTTCCCGCCCGCCACCGGCGAGGCGGCGGAGAAAGCAAAAAAACTGTTTGGCGACAAGCTCGTCATCGAATAACCAAGGAGGATTTTCATTATGGCAAAAGGCGGCGGCTTCCCCGGCATGGGCGGGGCAAACATGCAGCAATTGATGAAGCAGGCGCAAAAGATGCAGCAGGATATGCAGCGCACACAGGCGGAGCTTTTGACACGCGAATATACCGCAACCGTGGGCGGCGGCATGGTGACCGCCGTGGCGCTCGGCTCCAAGGAGCTAAAGCAGCTCACCATCTCGCCCGACTGCGTCGATCCCGACGATGTGGAGATGCTGCAGGATCTGGTGCTCAGCGCCGTCAACGAGGCCATGCGCAAGGCAACCGAGGACAGCGAGGCCACGCTCGGCAAGCTGACGGGCGGCATGAACCTTGGCATATGATCGATTGACAACGCGATTGGAAGCATCCTTATGATTACCATAGAACCCATCGTGCGCCTGACCACGCAGCTAAGCCGTCTGCCCGGCATCGGGCAAAAGACGGCGCAGCGGCTTGCGTACCACATTCTGGATGTGCCGCCCTCGCAGGCCAAGGAGCTTGCCGAGGCCATCCTGTCTGCGCGCGAAAACGTCAAAAACTGCCCCGTCTGCGGCACCTATACCGATGTCACGCCCTGCGGCATCTGCACCGATACGGCGCGCGATGCGGCGGTGCTGTGCGTGGTGTGCGACGCCAAGGATGTGCTGGCCATGGAGAAAACGCACGAGTTTCAGGGGAAATACCATGTGCTCGGCGGCGTGCTCTCGCCCATGGACGGCGTGGGGCCCAACGATATCCGCATCAACGAGCTGGTGGAGCGCGTCAAGGCGGGCAACGTGCGCGAGGTCATCCTTGCCACCAACCCCGACGTGGAGGGCGAGGCCACGGCCAGCTATATCGCAAGGCTCTTAAAGCCCCTCAACGTCACCTGCACGCGCATCGCCCGCGGCATCCCCATCGGCGGGGATTTGGAGTATACCGACGCCGTCACGCTCGCCAAGGCCCTCGAAGGCCGCAGGAGCATGCTGTAGGCGGGAAACAAATGAGCAACGGGAACGGTTATTCCTTTCTTTGAAAAGAAAGGAACCGAAAGAAACGCATAAAGCATTCCATATCGTCAGGCCAAAGCGTATTCCCAAAATGACACGGAAAAAGAGGTTTGCTCCTCGGCATGACACGAAGAAACCTCTCTTCTTTGCATACCCCTTTCCGAAGTTTTTCTGCTTACTCTTTTTTCAAAAAGAGTAAGACAAAGGGCGGCCGATCGGCCGCCCTGTTTGCATTTGCCGTTGTTATGAACCGTCAGATTCTTGCCACGCCGCTTTTTCTGGCGGCATCGGCCACGGCCTTGGCCACGGCCGCGCCCACGCGCGGGTCGAACGGCTTGGGAATGATGTAATCGGGGCTAAGCTCCGCATCGGAAATCAGGCCCGCCAGCGCTTCGGCGGCGGCAACCTTCATTTCCTCGTTGATATCGCTTGCGCGCACATCGAACGTGCCGCGGAATATGCCGGGGAACGCCAAGACGTTATTGATCTGGTTGGGGAAATCGCTGCGGCCCGTGGCGATCACCTTGGCGCCGCCCGCCTTGGCGTCGTCCGGGAAAATCTCCGGCGTGGGGTTGGCGCAGGCAAAGATGATGGCGTCGCGGTTCATCGTTTTGACCATCTCCGTGGTCACCTGACCGGGGGCGGAAACGCCCACAAAGATATCCGCGCCCACAAGCTGCTCGGCCAGCGTGCCCTTGCTGCAAGAGAGGTTGGTAACCTGCGCCATCTCCTCCTTGATCCAGTTCATGCCCTTTTCGCGGCCTGCATAGATGGCGCCCGTGCGATCGCACATGGTGATGTTTTTGTAGCCCGCCGAAAGCAGGAGCTTGACGATGGAGATGGCCGCCGCGCCCGCGCCCGAGGTGACGATTTTTACGTCCTCCTTGCGCTTGCCGACCACCTTGAGGGCATTGGTGATGCCCGCCAGGGTAATGACGGCAGTGCCGTGCTGATCGTCGTGGAATATGGGGATGTCGCACTTTTCCTTGAGTTTTCGCTCAATTTCAAAGCAGCGCGGCGCGGAGATATCCTCCAGGTTGACGCCGCCGAACGAGCCCGAGATCATATAGATGGTGTTGACGATTTCGTCCACATCCTTGGACTTGATGCACAGCGGGAACGCGTCCACGCCGCCGAACGACTTGAACAATACGCATTTGCCCTCCATCACGGGCATGCCCGCCTCGGGGCCGATATCGCCCAGGCCCAGCACGGCCGTGCCATCGGTGATGACCGCGCAGAGGTTGTGGCGGCGGGTCAGGTCGTAGCTTTTATCCACGTCCTTTTGAATCTCCAGGCAAGGCTGGCCAACGCCCGGCGTGTACGCCAGCGACAGGTCGTCCTTGGTCGCTACGGGAACAGTGGCCACCACCTCGATCTTTCCCTTCCATTGCTCGTGCAGCTTCAATGATTCCTTTGCGTAATCCATGTTCTCTCTCCCATTGTTCTGATTGTATTCGTCTGTTGTCAACGCCCGCGCGCCGCTGCGAGAACGGCGCTTTCCCAGCCGTCAGGCTTGGGCGGCGTCTCCATACATGCGTTCGTAGTAATCGCGATACGCGCCCGACAGCACGCGCTCCATCCACGTTTGGTTGTCGCGGTACCATTGTATCGTTTCCGCCATGCCGCGTTCAAACGTGTATTGCGGCTGCCAGCCAAGGGTTTTTGTGATCTTGGTGTTATCGATGGCATAGCGGCGGTCGTGCCCGGGACGGTCCTTGACGTGGGTGATGAGCGTTTCATCGCGCCCGAACGCACCGAGGATGATGCGCACGATGTCCAGGTTGGCCCGCTCGTTGTTGCCGCCGATGTTGTACACCTCGCCCGATACGCCCCGTTCCAGCACGGTCAGGATTGCCCTGCAGTGATCCGATACATGCAGCCAATCGCGTATCTGCATGCCGTCGCCGTAGACGGGCAGCGGCACGCCGTGGATGCAGTTGTTGATCATGAGCGGGATGAGCTTTTCGGGGAACTGATAGGGGCCGTAGTTGTTGGAGCAGCGCGTAATGTTGACGGGCAGCCCGAACGTTTCGTGATAGGCGCGGCAGATCATATCCGCGCTCGCCTTGGCCGCCGAATAGGGGCTGTTGGGCGAAAGCGGCGTGGTCTCGGTAAACAGACCCGTTTTGCCCAGCGCGCCGTAGACCTCGTCGGTGGAAACCTGCAAAAACCTGACGTTTGCGCGGTAATCGCGGCTGTATTTGTCATCGGGCAGCAGCTTCCAGTGGCGCATGGCCGCGTCCAGCAGTGCCTGCGTGCCAATGATATTGGTGGAAAGGAACACCTCAGGATCGACGATGCTGCGGTCCACATGCGTTTCGGCGGCAAAGTTGACCACATGGGTGATATCGTAGCGCGTAAACAGCGCCCCGACCGTTTCCCGATCGCGGATATCCGCGCGCACGAATACATAGTTGTCGCCCTGCGGGATATCGGCAATGTTTTCCAAATTGCCCGCATAGGTGAGCGCATCGAGGTTGATGATGCAGTGCATGGGGTAATCCCGCCGCATCAGGCGCACAAAGTTGCTGCCGATAAAGCCCGCGCCGCCCGTAACCAGTATGTTCATTTGGCCTCCTCCGCAAGGGAAATCAGGTATTGACCGTACTCGGTCATGGCCAGCTCCCCGCCCAGCGCGCGAAGCTGCTCAGTGGTGATAAAATGCCTGCGCCACGCAATCTCCTCAATGCAGGAGATGTAAAACCCCTGCCGCGACTGCACGGCCTCCACATACTCCGCAGCCTTGAGCATACCCTCGGGCGAGCCCGTATCCAGCCACGCCATGCCGCGGCCAAGCAGCACCACGTTGAGCTCGTTCATGGCCAGATAGGCGTTGTTGACGGAGGTAATCTCAATTTCGCCGCGCGCGGACGGCTGCACATTCTTGGCAATCTCCACCACGCGGTTATCGTAAAAGTACAGGCCCGGCACGGCATAGTTGGATTTGGGCACGGCGGGCTTTTCCTCGATGGAAAGCACCCGCTTGTCCTTGGTAAACTCCACCACCCCGAACGCGCGCGCGTCCTTGACGGGGTAGCCGAATATCGTGGCGCCCCGCGTATTGGCCATGGCGCGCTCCATCTTGGCCGTCAAATCCTGCCCGTAAAACACGTTGTCGCCCAGTATCAGGCAGACACTGTCGCCGCCGATGAACGCTTCGCCCAGTATGAACGCATCGGCCAGCCCGCGCGGCGTCTCCTGCACGCAGTAGGATATGCGCATGCCCAGCTTTTCCCCGCTGCCAAGCAGCCGTTGGTAAACGGGCGTGTCCTCGGGCGTGGAGATGATGAGCACCTCGCGGATGCTTGCCAGCATCAGCACCGAAAGCGGATAGTAGATGAGCGGCTTATCGTACACGGGCAGCAATTGCTTGCTGACCGCCTTGGTCATGGGATACAGCCTGGTGCCCTTGCCGCCTGCGAGTATGATTCCCTTCATGCCCTGCCTCCCGCCTTTCGTACAATGTGTGCAATGGCGTCCACCTGCCCGTCGGTCAGCGCGGCATGCATGGGCAGGCACAGCACCGTATCCGACAGCTCGTCCGATACGGGTGTTTCGCCGCTGCGGCCCACATGTTGATAGCACGCCATGCGGTTGACCGCAGGGTGGAAATAGCGCCTCGGAAAGATGTTTTCGGCGTTGAGCGCGGCCAGCACCTCGTCCCGCTTGGCCCCGAACGCCGCCTCGATAAACAGCGGGTAGTAGGCATAGTTGCGGGTCACACCCGCCCGATCTTTCAGAATCCGCAGCCCCCGCACATCGGCAAAACGGTCGTCGTAGCGGTCGGACACATGCTTTCTCAGCGCAATGTATTCCGCGGCGTGCCTGAGGTTGCACAGGCCCATGGCCGCCTGCATCTCGTTCATCTTGTTGTTGCCGCCGATAATGGCCGCTTCCTCGCCCGACGGGATGCCGAACTTGGCCAGCAGCTTCATGCGCTCCGCCACCGCGGGATCGTTGATGCAGACCGCGCCGCCCTCGACGGTGTGGAACACCTTGGTGGCGTGGAAGCTAAACATCGCCGCGTCGCCAAACCGCCCGATGGGCACGCCGTTGACCGTAACCCCAAACGCGTGCGCGGCATCGTAAATCACCTTCAAGCCGTGTTTTTTGGCAATCTGCTCGATCCGCGCCGTGTCGCAGGGCGTTCCGTAGACGTGCACGGGCAGGATGGCGCAGGTTTTTTCGGTAATCAGCGGCTCGATGGCGTCGGCGTTGAGACAGCAGGTATCCCTGTCCACATCGGCAAACACGGGCGTAAGCCCGCTGCGCACGATGGCGTTGGCGGTGGAAACAAACGTATACGGCGTGGTGATGACCTCGCCCGAAAGATCAAAGCTTTCCAGCGCCAGCTCCAGCGCCATGTGGCCGTTGACGCACATGAGGATATCGTCCACGCCCAGGTAGTCCCTGAGCGCTGCGGTGAGCTGCCGCTCCTTCTTGGCATAGTTGGTGAGCATGCGGCTTTCCCAGATATCCGCAATCTCTTTGCAGTATTCCTCGTACGGCGGCAGCGACGGGCGGGTGACATAGATGGGCTTGTTCATGACGCCTGCTCCTCCTTGTGCTCGGGCTGCGCGGGCGCTTTTTCTGCGTCCGCGGCCTCCCCGTTCTGCTGCGCGGGCATATCGGTGAGGGTTTCCACGGTAAAGCCCTCGGTGCTTTCGGGGATAAAGAGGACGTTGAGCGTCAAAAACAGAATCTGCAAATCCCGTATGAGGGAGCAGTTTTCGATGTAGAGCATGTCCATTTTGAGCTTGTCCTCATAGGACGTGTTGTATTTGCCGTAGATTTGCGCATAGCCCGTCAGCCCCGCCTTGACCTTCATGCGGTAGCGA
Organism: uncultured Oscillospiraceae bacterium; assembly: GCA_964600225.1. GTDB lineage: Bacteria > Bacillota > Clostridia > Christensenellales > CAG-138 > CAZRIT01. Next base: position 14,324 of record CAZRIT010000041.1, read on the forward strand.
AACTCCGGCATCAGCTCACAATAATAATCCACGTTTTCGATGCGCTCGGCGCGCGGGCCGACCAGCGACATTTCACCCTTGAGGATGTTGAAAAACTGCGGCAGCTCGTCGATGCGCGTGCGGCGGATGAAGCGCCCGTACGGCGTGATGCGCTTGTCGTTGGGCGTGGTAAAGCGCGCGCCCTCCTTTTCGGCGTCCACCACCATGCTGCGGAACTTGTACAGCGTGAACTGCTCGAGGTTCCTGGTGTAGCGCGCCTGCTTGAACAGCACGGGCCCGCCATCCTGCAATTTGATGACGATGGCGGTGATGAGCATGATGGGGCTGGTGAGGATAACGCCCACCAGCGATACAAACACGTCCATCAGGCGCTTGATGATGAGCTGCTCCAGCCCGAAGGTGCGGTTGCGGCACAGGTACACCAGTGAATCGCCAATGAAGGTTTCGTGCGCATTGTGGAAGATGATATCCTCGATGGTGGGCGTTACCAGCAGCCGCTTGCCCTTTTCAAAGCAATAGTCCATCAGCTCCATGCGCAGCTTATCGTTGATGTTGCCGATAAACAGGGTGGAGTAGCGGTCGATCTTGCGCAGGATGGCGTCGTAGCCCTCGGCCTCGCTGCACACGCAGCAGATCTTGTAGCGCTCCTTGATGGTGCCGATCTTGGCCAGCAGCCCCGCCTCGTCGCCGCTTATCGAGCACACAATGGCGGAATCGCGCGCGGGATAGAGCAAAAAGTACAGCCGATCCGCGCCGATGTAGAGGATGGTGCCGCCAACCATCTGCACCAGCAGCATCAGCAGCAGCCGCCCCGGCGGCAGCAGTGCCTTGGCCGTCAGGCACAGAACGAAATAGAACAAAAAGTTGGTCAGTACCAAAGCGATATAGTAGCCGAATATGATCTCGCGGAAGCGCAGTATGCCAATGCGGAAGCACCGATACGTCGACGCCAGCAGCAGATACAGCGCGGTATACAAAAATTCGAATGCGAAGAAGCCCTTGAACCAGAAGTCCGTTTCGGGATAGTAGTTGAGCACCAGATACAAAAAAGCGCCGCATACAAACGACAATATCACCAGCTTACAAAGCAGCATGATGGACTTTTTAAATCTCTTGGGTGAATACATGGTTTATTCGCGCCCTTCAGCCTGACGTTTGATCCCCAAAAAGCGAAATATGTCACAGGCTACCGCAAATTGTAACATGCGCCTGTGCGCTTGTCAAACGCACAAAGCCGAATATATACCGTTCCTTTTTGGCTGACGAGGCCGCGCTTATGCGCCCTGCTTTTGCGCGGCGCCCTTGTCCGCCGCGTCGGACGCGTGCGGCTCGTGCAACGGTTCCTCCGTCAGCTCACCCATGGCGGCGGCCTCCGCCAATTCCTGCTCCAGATGCTTGCGCTTGCCCCTGAAATAGCATTGCAGCAGGCTTGCGGCAAGGCCCGCGATGAACATGGGGATGCACACCCAGGTAAAGCTTTTTACAATCGACGGCGCGATGATGACCACCGAGCCGATGACAAAGCCGATGATGGCGGAATAGGAGATGGCATGGTGCTTTTTGAGCATGGCGTTGACGCCCTTGACGATCAACAGCGCCATGGCGGCAAAGCCGAGCATCATGCACATCAGCGGCACAATCAGCGTACCAAGATGCTGTATCGCCGCCGCAAAGCCCTCCGAAAACAGCACCGTCAAATCCATCACGCCCGCAATGGTCGACAGCACCGCGCCGTACATGCCGATATAGATGAGCAAAAACGACGAACTGACGCCCGGGATGACCACGCCGATGGACAGCACCGCGCCCGCCAGGATGGCCATGGGCACATTCAGCGCGCCCGTGGGCTGCACCTCGACCACGCCCGATTCGCCAAACGCAAACAGCACCACAAACAGCAAGCCGATGATGCACGCAATCACATGCCTGCGGCGAAAGCCGCCGTCGGCCTTGGCCTCGTCAAACAGTTCGGGCAGGCTCCCCAGCACCAGCCCCGAAAACAGCGCAAGCAGCGGCCCTTCGTAAATTTCGAGTACGATTTTCAAGGCGTTGCTGGTCAAAAGGATGCCCACGCCGATGCCCAGTGCAACGGGCAGCAAAAACTTGGTGTTTTTCTTGATATTGGAAAAAAAGCGCCCGATGGAACGCATGATATCCTCGTACAGCCCCATGCTGATGGCCATTATCCCGCCCGAAACGCCCGGCAGCACGCCGCCGATGCCTATGAGAATGCCGCAGATCATGCGGTAGAAAAAGCTTTTCATGGTTACCCCCTGCTGTGCATCGATCCCGCCAAGCATTGTGAAACGGATATGTCCTCACAATGATCATTTTTACATATTATAACAGGCGCTGTTTGAAATAGCGATGCATTCGTGCAATCTTTGCAAATTCTTTACGCATAAAAAAGTCCGCCATGGCGCGCGGACGGGTTGGCTTCTTTCGTCGGGGGGCTGAGGGGGATTCCGATTTCCCCCTTACGGCCCCCCGACACCCCC
>CAZRIT010000042.1:0-16791 GCA_964600225.1 uncultured Oscillospiraceae bacterium
GTCGTCGATGTTGCCGACGTCGGTGATCATGGCGATTTCGTACGTTTCCGCCTTTTTGCAGCCCGCGAGGGCCAGAATCATGGCCAATGCCAAGACAATTGCTAGGACTTTTTTCATTAATAAGCTTCCTCCTGCTGTTGATAGCATAATTTTCACTATGCTTCCTACTGCATAGTCTACCAGAAACGGGGTCATCTTGCAAGGTGGTTGTTCACAAATTTGTCATAGCTTGCGTGATTGCCCCGTTGAATGGAAACTCCTTGTAATTTTATGTTGACTTCGCCGTACCGCTCGTTTATAATAGCCACTGGTGTTGTCCGAAGGGACATTTTGTGACTGTTGCGTAAGAGGGGAGGGAAAAGTTATGGAGATCCGCGTTGGTGAAAACGAATCCCTGGAAAGCGCTCTGAAGAGATTTAAGCGCAAATGCGCCCGCAGCGGCGTGCTGGCGGAGGTTCGCAGGCGTGAGCATTATGAAAAGCCCAGCGTCAAGCGTAAGAAAAAGGCTGAGGCCGCCAGAAAGCGCAAGTATTAATTGATTTGCCACCAAGGGAGCTGTCCGATCGGACGGCTCCTTTTGCATGTTGTATGCGCTGACAACCGCTGCGGCGGGGCAGATTCTTCGCCTTCGCCTCAGAATGACAGGCGAACAAGAATCTTTTCACCTTTATTTGCTGTTTGTAGTTTCTTTTGCTGCTTTACCGAAAGTCCTTGGACTTTCGGCATACATCCGGGAGCTATGTCAAAGCGAACGCTTTGACAACTTATCTTTTCGAAGAAAAGTAGAGCCGTTTCCTGTACGAAAGGAAAGAAGAACCGTTCTCTCCGCTTTGCTCCCCGTCATAAACCCGCGGTTTCGGTCATAAGCTGTCGAAAGGAGGCGCTGAGCATGTTTGAACGGACCACCTATTGCGAACTCAGGCGCAAGGAAGTGATCAACATCTGCGACGGCGCAAGGCTGGGCACCGTGTGCGATCTGGAGCTGGATACGGCGCAGGGCACGGTGCTTTCGGTGGTGGTGCCGGGGCCGATGCGCTTTTTCGGGCTGATACGCAGCGCGGAGGAGCTGGTGATTCCCTTTTGCAGGCTGAAAAAAATCGGAGAAGACGTGATTTTGGTGGAAATAGACGTCTAGATATGGTATATTAAATAAAATACCACTACTATACAAAGGAGCGGCGTCCATGAAATGCAGATTCTGTACCGGCACGGACAGTAAAGTGATCGACAGTCGTCCCACCGAGGATGGCAGCGCCATCCGCCGCCGCCGCGAATGCATCAATTGCGGCAAGCGGTTCACGACCTACGAAAAGATCGAGGAAATCCCCGTGATGGTGGTCAAGCGCGACGGCCGCCGCGAATCGTTCGACAGTGAAAAGATCCGCAGCGGCATCCGCAAGGCCTGCCAGAAGCGCCCCATCTCCGCCGACGAACAGGACAGGCTGGTGGACGATATCACCCGCGAGGTGTTCAACACCCTCAAGTCCGAAATCCCCACGCGCGATATCGGCGAAATCGTCATGAAGAACCTCAAGCAGGTGGACGAGGTGGCGTATGTGCGGTTTGCCTCGGTCTACCGCGAATTCAAGGATACGCAGACGTTTATGCAGGAGCTGCAGCGGCTGCTGGACGAAAAATAACATGGACCACGCCACATTCTCCGCCGCGTGGGAGGCCATTCCGCGCGGTTTTGATTATCACGAGAACCTTCCGTCCGTCGGCAGCTTTACGCTGCCCATGCTCAGCGCCCTTTCCTGCGCGCGGCATGGCTTTTCGGCGCGCACGGGCGGGGTGAGCACGGGTGCGCTCGGCTCCCTCAACCTCAGCTTTTCGCGCGAGGGCTACGAGCCGCGCGAAACCACCATGGAAAACTACCGCATATTCTGCCGCGCCGAGGGGATCGATCCCGACAGCATGGTGATGGATACCTACGAGCATGGCGTGCGGGTTTTGCGGGCGGATGCAGCCGATCGCGGGCGCGGGTGGACGCGGCCCTCGCTGCCGCCGTGCGACGGGCTGGTGACAAACGACCCGTCGGTGACGCTGATGACGGGCCATGCCGACTGCATGGCGTTCTACTTTGTCGATCCCGTCCGCCGCTGCATCGGGCTGGCGCACGCGGGCTGGCGCGGGGCGCTGGGGCGCATCGGATGCGAGGCGGTGCGCATGATGCGGGATTGCTTTAAAAGCGACCCTGCCGATATCGTTGCGGGCGTGGGGCCGTCGATCTGCGCGGACTGCTTTGAGGTGGACGCGGCGCTGGGCGAAACGTTCGATCAGGCGTTCCCGTATGCAAATTGCAGGAAAGCCGGCAGGGCGGGCAAGGCGTATGTGGACCTGTGGAAGGTGGCGGTCGGGCAGTTTTTGGAGGCGGGCGTCCGCCCCGATCATATCGGGCTGATGAACGTGTGCACAGCCGAGGACGACAGGCTCTATTCCTACCGTGGCGACGGCGGGGTAACGGGCGGCATGGCCGCCTATTTGTCGCTGATTTGACACAGTTGCCTCGATTGACAAGCATGCCGCGAACGAGTATACTTTGACTGTTATACGTTTGCCTTTGATACGAGTTAAGGAGAGAAAAACACCTATGAGACGGAACAAGACCATTGCCTTCCTGCTATCGGCGCTGATGTGCCTGTCCATGCTGACCGCGTGCGCGGGCAAGCCCGTTGCCGCCACCGTGGGAGACCGCGAGGTGACCGTGCAGGAACTGGAAACTGCCTATGCCAACAACGTAGCTTATGCCGCCTACTACGGCACCACGCCCACCACGGCCGCCGAGGCGGAGGCCCTGCAGGACAGCATCCTCAACAGCCTGATCGATCAGCAGCTCAAGGCCTACAAGGCCGAGCAGGCGGGCGTCACATTGACCGACGAGGAGAAGGCGACCGCGCAGAAAAACGCGGACGAAAGCTATCAATCCACTATACAATCGTTCATCGACAATGCACAGAGCGCGGGCGCGGCCGACCCTGCCGCGTACGCCAACCAGATGCTCACCGATACGCTCATTGCCAACGGTTCCTCCGTCGGCAAGCTCAAAAAGCAGCTTTTGCAGGATGCCACCGATACGCTTTTAATCGAAAAGCACAAAACGGAGCTGATTGCGGCCGCGCAGATGGACGAGGCCGCGCTTAAGGACAAGTATGAAACCGAGCTGGCTTCGCAAAAGGCGCTGTTTGCCGAGGATCAGAGCAAGTATTTCGAGTATGAGCTTTCCGCGCAGTATGGCGCAACGTTCATGCCTTTGTTTGTGCCCGAGGGGCTGTTCTACGTCAAGCACATCCTGGTGAAAACGCAGGAGGAGGCGCAAAACGTGCTCGATCTGATCAACGCGGGCGGCGATTTTGAAGAACTGATGCTGCAATACAATACCGATACCGCCTTGCATACCGAGCAGTACGCCGCGGGCTATGCCGTGGGCGAGGGCGCGGGCTTTGTGGAGCCGTTCCTCAACGCCGCGCTGGCGCTGGAGAAGGAAGGCGACCTGAGCGAAATTGTGGAATCGGACTACGGCTTCCACATCATCAAGCGCTATGCCGATATCCCCGCGGGCGACGTGGCCTATGCCGATGTGAAGGAAACGTTCGATACCTTTGCCCAGACGCTGGCCGATAACGAGGCCTACAACGCCGTTGTGGAAGCATGGGAAGCGGAGGACGGCCTGATTACCCGCTACGAGGAAAACTACCGCTTCATCGGCAAGGAAAACCTGCCTGAGGCGACCGCCGCGCCCGCGGAGACCACAGCGGAGGGGAACGCGCAATGAAGAAGCGCACACGCCTGTTTTGCCTGCTGCTGGCGGGCATCATGCTGTTTGCTACGCTGTTTTCGGTGATTGCATCCTGCGCGGGCTGAGCCTGCGGGGGGACCATATTGTGAAGCGAACAAAAAGCGGCCGCATATGCGGCCGCTTTTGGCATGGGGAGGGTACGACTTACTCTTTTTGAAAAAAGAGTAAGCAGAAAAACTTCGGAATCATGCTGCTATTCGAAGGAGTGCTTGGGGGTGATAAAAAATCTATGAGTTTCTTTCGATTTCTTTTTGAAAAAAAGAGTAAGCAGAAAAACTTCGGAATCATGCTGCTATTCGAAGGAGTGCTTGGGGGTGATAAAAAATCTATGAGTTTCTTTCGATTTCTTTTTGAAAAAAAGAGTAAGCAGAAAAACTTCATATATTTTTATTCGGAGGAGCGAAGCTTTCTCCCGTTGTCATTCTGAGGAGCGAAGCGACGAAGAATCTTTCCGAGCCTTGGCGAGGAACGTTGTATGCGGCCGCTGCGGCGGGACAGATCCTTCGCAAGCCCCTTCGGCGGGATACGGCCTCAGGGCAACGCTGCGGCGTTGGCTCAGGATGACAAAAGCCGATGCGGTGGCATCGGCGTGGGAGTGTCATGATTTATGCGTTTCTTTGGGTCCCTTTCTTTTCAAAGAAAGGGACAAATGAAAGAAAGGGACAAGTTCCGTTGCGCGTCCCGTCCTCACGCTCTCGGCTTGCTTTCAAACAACACGCGATACACCACGTTTGCCACTGCGGCGATGGCGGGGCCGACGATGAGGCCCACGCTGCCAAACAGCAGCATGCCGAGTACGGCGGAGGCGAGGGTGATGAGCGGGGACAGGCCGATGTTCTTGCCCGTTACGATGGGGTCAAGCACCATGCGCACGACCACCATGGCGATATAGGTCAGCCCCACGCCAAGCGCCATGCGCGTGTTGCCCGCGATAAACGCCGCGACCGTCCAGGGGATGAAGGCGATGCCCGAGCCGATGACGGGCAGCATGTCCAGCAGCGCCACGCCCACGGCAATGAGCGGCGACCACCAGCGCATGCCGACGATGAGCATGCCCACGGTGATGAGCAGCATGTTGACGCCAAGCATGATGAGCTGCGCTTTGAGGAAGCCCACGCCCGTTCGAAACAGCGCGGCAAGGATGCGCATCAGTTGGCTCGGCTGCTGCGGCGGGGGCGCGGCGGGGTCGAACTGCGGATTAGGATCGGCAGGTTGCGGCTGCATTTGTTCCATGGTTGTTCATTCGCTTTCGTAAAAATGTTTCAGTCGTTGGCCTTCATGGATTCCACCATATCGATGCTGCGGATGCGCGGCAGCATGAGCGCATCCACCATAAACGTAAACAGCATCGTCACCGCGGCGGCCAGCAGGAAGCTTCTTGGGTACAGCGTGCGGCCGAACATGATGCCGTCCACCTCGGCGGTGCGGATGACGAACGCGTGCAGCCACAGCCCGAAGCCGCACCCGAACACCGTGCCGAGGAGGCTAAGCAGGTTTGTCTCGCGGAAGATGTAGTTGCCCACCTCGCGCTCGTAGAAGCCCAGCACCTTGATGGTGGCCAGCTCCTTTTTGCGCTCGGAGATGTTGATGTTGGTGAGGTTATAGAGCACAATCAGCGCCAGCGCGCCCGCGCCCGCAATGAGCACATACACGATATAGTTGACGTTGCCGACCATGTTATCGAAGGTTTCGCGGATGGAATCGTTATACTGCACCAGCGTGACGTCATCATCGGACAGCAATTGCCTGGTCACGGCGTCGCGCGTGGCGGGGGAGGGATCGGCAAGCGCTGCAATCACGCGGTCGAACGCGGGCGTGCCGACAAAGGCTGTTTGGTAGGCGCTGCTGCTGATGAATACATAGTTGGCCACATAGTTTTCCGTAATGCCCGTTACGGTGAACGTGGCGGAGGCGTCCGAATCGTTGACGAGCGTGAACGAATCGCCAATGCCGAGGTTCAGCGTTTCGCAAAGCTTTTCGGTGAGCACCACGGTGTCGTCGTCAAACGGGATATCCGCGCCGCTTCTGCGCTCACGCAGCACGATCAGGCGCTTGAGCCCGTCGGTTTCCTGCGGGACGTAGATATTGACCGAATCGGACGAAAGCGCAGAGAACATTTCCCCGTTTTCGGCATGCACGGCCAGATGATCGGAAAAGACGGCGGGGTCGTTCAGCCTTGCCGTCAGCGTGGCGTTGGTTTCCAGCACGCTGCCGCTGTCGAGATAGATGTTGGTATCGTACCGATACAGTTCGCCAAACTGCCGGTTGACGATATCGTTGATGGAATCGTACAGGCCAAAGCCCGTCAGCAGCAGCGCCATGCAGCCCGCGATGCCGAACACCGTCATGTACAGCCGCTTTTTGTAGCGGAACATGTTGCGGCAGGTGACCTTTTGCGTAAACTTGAGCCGTTTCCACAATGGGCCGATGCGCTCGAGGAATATCCGTTTGCCCGCCTTGGGCGCGCGGGGGCGCATGAGCACGGACGGCTTGCGGCTAAGCTCCGATCGGCATGCAATGAGCGTGGCCACGGTGGTGCACACAATGGCGATGGGCGCAATGATCCACGCGATGTTGTGGCGATACACCGTATGGATGCGCGGCATGCGGTACATCATGGTGTAGGCCTGGCTGATGACGGTGGGGATCAGCCGAAAGCCCGCGACGGTGCCCAGCGCGCACCCGATGAGGCTTGCCAGCATGCTGTACCCCAGGTAGTAGGCCATGATGGCGTTGTCGGTGTAGCCCAGGGCCTTCAGGGTGCCAATCTGCGTGCGCTCCTCCTCGACCATGCGCGTCATGGTGGTCAGCGCAACCAGCGCCGCCACCAGAAACAGGAAGATCGGGAACACCCGCGCGATTGCGCCGATCTTGCCCGCGTTGCTTTCGTAGCTGACAAAGCTCACCGTATCGAAGCGGCTGAGCACCTTCCACTCGGGCGGTTCCAAATCGTCCAGTTCGGTCTGCGCATCGTCAATCTTTTGCTGCGCATCGGCCAGCTCCTGTTCCGCGTCGGCCTCCGTTTCCGCAAGCTCCCGCTCGGCGTCGGCAAATTCCGTTTCCGCATCGGCCAGCTCCCGTTCGCCGTCGGCAATCTGATCTTTAGCGGTTTGGAGCTTGCCGTGCGCGGTTTTCAGCTCCTTCTGGCCGTCCGCCTCCGCACGGTCGATGGCGGCGATGGCGGCGTGGTATTGATCGTGCGTGATCAGGCCCGCGCGTTCGGCCTCCGCCGCGTCGGCGCGCTGCTTGGCGATGTTGCGTTCGAACGCATACTTGGATTCGTAATACTTGTAGTGCGCATAGTCGTACCTGCCCTGCGCGGTCGTCAGCTCCTGCCGCGCATCGGCCAGCTCCGTGCGCGCATCCTCCAGCTCTTTGTGCGCATCGGCAATGTCATTTCGCACGTCCGCGGCGGTTTCGTCGTATTCCGCCTGCGCGTCGTCGATCTCCTGCTGCGCCTCGCCCCTGACCTCGGCAAAGCGCACCTCGGAGCGCGGCAAACCCAGCGTTTCCAGTTCGCTTACGAACGCATCGACGCGGTTCTCGTACTCCTCGGAAAACGCGTTGAGCGCACTTGCGCCTGCAAGCGTCACAAACGCATCGGTATACACGTCGAGGCTGTAGCAGGAAAGATCCGCAATCAGGAAAAATTCGATGGAGCCCGCGCCCACGCCCGAGGGCTCGGTTTCGATGGACATGTGATAGGGCGTTTCGGCCGTGCCGACGATGGTGAACGTATCGAGGGCGTAGGTATCGGCGCGATCCTCGTAATGCTCGTTCTCGGGCGAGATGGTCAGTTGGTCGCCGATGCCGCAGGTTTCGTGGAACTCGCTCGGGCACACCAGCACGCATTCGCCCGCCGCTTTTGGAAGCCGCCCGCCGTTGAGCACAAAATCGTTGAGAAACGCCTCCGTGCCGCGCTTTTCAAGCGGCAGACCGTAGAGGCGCGCAACGTAGCCCGTGCCGTCGGGCAGGGAGAGCACCAGGTCGGTCACCGAAGCGGGCATGGCCGTGCCGACGCCGGGAAGATTCGACAAAATCGCGATATCATCGTCGGTAACGCCCAGCGTGCCCTTGATATCGGCGTCGAGAATGGCGCAGTCGTCGTAATAGCGGTCGGCAGTGTCCTCCATATCGGGCGCGGTAGCCAGCAGCCCCGCCAGAAAGCCCGTGCCGATGAACACGATGCCCAGAATCGACAAAAACCGCGACAGGCTCGATTTGACGCCGCGCAACAGCAGCTTTCGGTACGTTTTGTTCACGGTGTTACCACTCGATCCTCTCTACGGGCAGCGGATCGGCGTTGTGCTCGGTTTTGACGATCTGTCCGTTGCGGATATGCACCACGCGGTCGGCCATGGCGGTGATGGCCTGGTTGTGGGTGATGACGATGACGGTTTTGCCCAAATCGCGGCAGGTATCCTGCAAGAGCTTGAGGATGGACTTGCCCGTTTGATAATCCAGCGCGCCCGTGGGCTCGTCGCACAGCAGAATCTTGGGGTTCTTGGCCAGCGCGCGCGCAATGGCCACGCGCTGCTGCTCCCCGCCCGAAAGCTGCGCGGGGAAGTTTTGCAGCCGTTCCCCAAGGCCCACGCGCACAAGCGACTCGCGCGCATCGAGCGGATGAAGGCAGATTTCGCTTGCCAGCTCCACGTTCTCCTGCGCGGTGAGGTTCTGGACAAGGTTATAAAACTGGAACACGAAGCCCACGTCGTGACGGCGGTAGGTGGTGAGCTGTTTGCGGTCAAAATCGCTGATGCGCACGCCGTCGAGCCACACCTCGCCCTCGTCGCAGTCATCCATGCCGCCAAGGATGTTCAGCAGCGTCGTCTTGCCCGCGCCCGACGGGCCCACGATGACGCAGAACTCGCCCTCGTCGAGCGACAGGTTAATGTGGTCGGCCGCGGCGATGGTTGTATCGCCCATGGTGTAGTATTTGCATACGTCCTTGCAGACAAGGTATTCCGACATGTGCGCCTCCGAATAAACGGCCGTTTCGGACAATGGTGACGATACAAATCGCCCGAACGGCATTACAACCAATTATACTGGAATGCGCGGTTATTCGCAACCCGCTATCACGCGTGTATTACAAAAACAACGCCGCAAACGCACAATTCCGTCACAATCAACGCAATGGAGCAACAAAACATGCGGATTCCCTTGCAATATGGCGGCCCGCCGACTATGATAGGATGTAGTGACCGTGCATTGCGTTTGCCATGCAACAGGGACCTATCATACAAATGCGCGCGCCGACCAACCGCGGCTTCGGCCCGTCGGCGACGTTTCAAAGGAGGAATACTCTATGATCTCTGCAATACTCTATACCTCAAACTCCGGCTTTACCGGGCAGTATGCGGACCTGCTTGCCGAACGGACGGGGCTGCCCGCCTACGACATCAAAAACAGCATTCCGCCCGCCGTACTCGGCAAGGAAGTCATCTACCTCGGCTGGCTCATGGCAGGCGGCATCAAGGGCTATGCAAAAACGGCCAAGGCCTACGACGTCAAGGCCGTCTGCGGCGTGGGCATGACCCCGCCAAGCGCCATCGTCATGGACGATCTGCGCAAGAACAGCGGCGTGCCCGACCAAACCAAGCTGTTCTATCTGCACGGCGGGTTCGATATCAACAAGCTGTCGGGCCTGTACAAATGGGTCATGAAGCTCATGTGCAAAAAGATCCGCGCGGATTTGGAATCCATTGCCGACCGCACGCCCGAGCAGGAGATTACCTATCAAATGACGCTGGGCGCCGCCAGCAGCGTGGACGCCGAAAACCTGAACGATATTGTGGCCTGGTACCAAACGCAAGCCCAATAGCAGATCCGATGCCCGCAGGCATAATGTGAAATCGCATCCGCCCGTAAAACAGGCGGATGCGATTTTGTTCACGATTGATCGGCGCGCTACGCCTTGACGGAATCGAACCCCATCTTGTGATAGACCTTGCGCACGGTTTTGCGCGCAGAGGCGCTTGCCCTTTCCGCACCCAGGCGAATCTGCTCGGTCAAATACTGCTTTTCGCTCAACAGCCTTGTAAACTCGGTGCGGATGGGGGAGAGGGTGGCAATCACCGCGTCCGCAACGGCGTCCTTCAATGCGCCGTAGCCCTTGCCCTCCAGCGAGGCGGCCAGCGTTTCCACGGGCGTATCGGTGCACGACGAGAGGATGGAGAGCAGGTTGTACACGCCCGCGCGCGACGGATCGGCCGTGATGACGCCCTCGCTGTCGGTGACGGCACGGCGTATCTTTCTGGCGATGTCGTCGGGCGCATCGAGGATGCGAATGAAGCCGTTGGGGTTGGGATCGGACTTGCTCATCTTCTTGTCGGGCTCCTGCAGGCTCATGATGCGCGCGCCGATTTTGGGGATGTACGGCTCGGGCACGATGAACGTATCGCCATAGGCGTTGTTGAAACGGATGGCGATATCGCGCGTCAATTCGACGTGCTGCTTTTGATCGGCCCCGACGGGGATGAGGTGCGCCTGATACAGCAGGATATCGGCGGCCATGAGCACGGGGTAGGTGAACAGCCCCGCGTTGATGTTATCCGCGTGGCGTGCGCTCTTATCCTTAAACTGCGTCATGCGCTGCAGCTCGCCCATGTAGGTGTTGCAGCTGAGCGCCCAGGTGAGCATGGCGTGCTCGGGCACATGCGACTGGATAAACACCGCCGAGCGGCTCGGGTCGATGCCGCAGGCCAGAAACAGCGCGAACGTCTCAATGCTGCGCCGCCGCAGCTCCGTCGGGTTTTGGCGGATGGTGACGGCGTGCATATCGGCCACCATGTAGTAGGAATCAAAATCCTCCTGCATGGCGACAAAGTTGCGCAGCGCGCCAAGGTAGTTGCCAAGGGTCAGGGCGCTGGTGGGCTGAATGCCGCTGAGTACGGTTTTCTTTTGCGGTTGGGTTGCTTCCATGAAAATACCTCTTACAATTTACATCGATGCGGGCGTGCCCGCCAAACAGTCAGGTTGTGAGCAAAGCGTAAGCCGAGTTCTGTCAATGGACGACCATCTATCTGAGGCCTGTCGTTGCCGAAAGGCTCATGCGATTACAAGGAGCGTAGCGGGCCGCTATTGAATGCTCCCGATTCAATCTTGCACCGAATGGGGTTTACAGCGCGCTTTCGTCGCCGAAACGCGGGTGAGCTCTTACCTCGCCTTTCCATCCTTACCCGTAAAACGGGCGGTTTCTTTCTGTTGCACTTTCCCTGGAGTCGCCTCCGCCGGGCGTTATCCGGCATTCTGCCCTATGGTGCTCGGACTTTCCTCACCCCGCAAAAACGGGGCGCAGTCGTCTGCTTTACTCACAATATTCGGTTGTTGCTTTATCCGTCAGCCCTCGGGCTTATCGGCATACAGGATGCGGCCGCAGTTTTCGCATTCCACCACCGTATCGGTGATGGCGATGCGCTTCAGCGTCGTCATCGGAAGCGACATATTGCACCCGCCGCACTTGGCGTTGACCACCTTGGCGATGGGCACGGGGTGGTGCTGCTTGGCCTTGTTGTAGCGGGAAAGCAGCGTGGCTTCCACCTGCTTTTGGAGCTTTAAAAGCGTTTCGTCGCAGGCCTTCAGCTCGTCGGCGCTGAGGTTTCGCTCCTTTTCACAGGTGACGCGCAGCTGATCGTATTCCTTCTTGGCCTTGCCCGCGGTCAGGCGCGTCTGCTGATACTTTTCGGCGGCGGCGTCCAGCTCGCCCTGTACCGATTTGGCCTCCCGCACGGCGGCGGCGATTTCGCGGCCGAGCTTTTCCACGTCGCCGCGCAGCTCCGTCATTTCCTCGGCGGTGCTTTCCTCGTCGCCCGAGATGGTCGAAAGCTCGCCCATCTCCATGTCCAGGCGGTTTTCCAGCTTGTCAACCTGATCGAGCAGCTTTTTGAGCTGCTGCTCGCGCGCTTCCATATCCTCGTTCAATTTGGCAATGGTCGCCTGCTGCGTTTTCAACAGCTTGTGCAGCTTGTTGAATTGCAGCCTGGCGGGCGTGGAACGGATGGCCGTCTCCACGCGTGCCTTTTCGATTTCTGCTTCCTGATACGCCCACAGGGCGTCGAGTTTGCTCATGATCATTCCTCCAAACGGCGCGTGTATGGGCTTGCGTCCGCATGCGCCAACTGATATTGTACATCATCGGTAACCTTCTGTAAACGGTCAATCCACGGCCGCAGCACGACTTTTTCGGTTTCGTAGTGCCCCGCGCTGATGCACGGTATGCCCAAAGCGAGGATATCGTGCGCCTGATGGTGCGTGATATCGCCCGTGATAAACACGTCTGCGCCGACGGCCTTTGCATCCTTTGCGGCGAATGCGGCCGAGCCGCCCAGCACCGCGACGCGGCGGACGGGCGCGTCGAGCGGGCCGATAAGCTGCGCGCGGACGCCCAGCGTGCGCTCGGTAAAGGCCGTAAACGCCGCCAGCGTCGTTTCCTTTATTATTGTGCCCACGCGGCCCATGCCGTCGCCGAAGGGCACGGGGTTTGTTAAACCCAGCACGTCCGCAAGCACATCGTTGACGCCGCCTGCCGCGTTATCCAGATTGGTGTGGGATGCGTACAGCCCGATGCCGTGGCGGATGAGGATGTATGCCGCAGCGGTCTGCGGATCGTCGGGCAGCATGTGGCGCACGGGACGGTAGAACAGCGGGTGGTGGGTCAGCACCATGTCAAATTGTCCGTCTACGGCCTCCCGGGCCACCTCCACGGAGCAATCCAGCGCTACCAGCACGCGCCGCACCGCATCCTGCTCGGGCCCGATGAGCAGGCCCACGTTATCGCCCTCCTCGGCCAGCGTCGGCGGCGCGATCTGTTCCAGCCGGGCAATCCAATCCTGTAATTTCATGTTGCATCCTCCCATAATTGTCGTATGGTTTGACACGCCGCCGCCTGCCGTATCAGCGCGGGGGCATCGTGCGTGCGCAGGCGTTTTCGGATGGAGGCAAGCCGCCCGTCAAGCCACGCGGGCAGCAGTGGGTCGCGCTTTGCCAGCGTGACAAAGCCCGCCTCAAAGAAATCCGCGGGCCAGCCGTCTGGCAGCGGCTGCGGGGCGGCCTGCGGCCCGATGGCGGCGAACACCTGATACAGCCGCCCGTTTTCCGATACGATGCGATCGTCCGTGATGTGGCAGCGGGTTTCGTAAAGGTAACGGCGGATATCGGCCACGGCGCGCATGGGCTGCAGCACGACAAGCCTTGCGCCGTGAAACGGCATCGTGCAGCCGCCCAAAAGCCGCGCCATGAGCGTGCCGCCCATGCCGAGCAGCGCGATGGCGTCCGCCTCGCCGACCGTGAGCGGGCCAAACCCGTCGCCAAGACGCGTTTCCACCCGATCCGATACGCCCACAAACGACGCCAGCGCGCGCGCCTTCTCCAGCGAGGGCGCGCTGATATCGATGGCGATGCAGCGCTTGGCGGCGCGGGATTGTATCAGTGCGCACGAAAGCCTGCCGTGATCGCAGCCGATATCGGCAACGGTATCGCTGCCACAAAGCATGTCCATTGCCGCGGACAGACGCGGCCTTGCATGGATATGGCGCAGTTGTTCCATATCCTTATTATAAAGAAACCGCCGCCATTATGCAAATGCCGCCCGCGTGCGCTTTTTGTCGGATTTTTCGCGGCATGCATTGGCACGGATCGACAGCAAATTCGGCAGAATTGTGGACAAAACGACCCGAAGCCGCTATACTGAATGCAATCATTCGTGCTGATTCTATGATGTGCAATATCGCTCGACAAGCGCAAGGCATCGTTTGGAGCGCTACGCTTTTGTCGGGCAATCGAAATGGAGGAAACCCACGACATGTTGAACAGGTGGCCGCGTTTCGTTCGGCAGCTTTCCCCGCAGCATATGGTTATGGCAGTTGCCGCGCTGGCGCTGTTTATCTCGCTTGCACGATATGCCTTTGTGTATCATTCCGAACTGCTGTTTACGGTGGTGCTCGCGCCGTTGGGGTGCATGGTGGCCGCGATTACGCTGTTTTACTCGGATGCGCGCAGGCAAAGGGCGTTTCGGCTGCTGTTGTATCTGCTGGTTTGGACGTTTGTGTGCGCCGTAATCAACGAGCGCCGCGGGGAGAGCCTGCTTGCGAATCAACCATATCTGTACTCGCTTGTCATAACGGTGTGTTTGTGCTTCCCGCTGGCGGGGCTTCTGGGCGAAAAGCGCTTCCGAACCTTTCTGTATTGGGCCGCGGGCGTGACGATGGCTTCTCGCATATAATTTGCCCCATTGAATACAGGGATCACAATGGAGACCTTGGGATTATCAGACAAATGGTAAACTCCTTTATCACAAAGCATCAATGTGGATCGCATTGATAATAGCATATTTTCTGACGCGGTACAATCCATTTTTACAAATGGATGTCTGCCTGTATTCTGGCCGATTTCTCAGAAGCGGCGTGTATGGGAACAACAAGATATTAGGCGGCAGAGGGCCTATGCCAGAGAACCATACTGTGTCACCCCATGCGCCACTGGGCGGCGTATTGGGTGGCATTCGGCGTTTTTGGGGCGAGCAGCAGCTCCCTGGGAGTACCGCTGTCGGCGACTTGGCCCTCCCACAGCAGGATGGCGCTGTCGGCGATGCGGATGGCCTGCGAAGGGTTGTGCGTGGCAAAGAGGATGCGCGCGCCGCGCGCGGCGGCGGCTTGGATGCATTGCTCAATCAACAGCACGCCCTCGACATCCGCGGCTGCGGTGGGCTCATCCAGGCAGATCAGCTTTGCGGGAACCATCATGGTGCGCGCAAGCGCCGCACGCTGGCGTTCGCCGCCCGACAGGGCGCCTGCCTTGCGCTCGGCGAGGTGATCGATGCGCAGCTCGGCCAGATAGGACATGGCGCGCCGACGGTTCTCCGCCGTGGGCGAAACGCCCAGCAGGACGTTATCCAGCACGCTCATGCGGAACAGGTACGGCTGCTGCGCCATGTACGCAACGGGGCGCGGCACGCTTTGCATGATGGCATCCTTGACGGGCAGCACGCCCGCAAGCGCTTTGAGCAAGGTGGTTTTCCCTGCGCCGTTTGGCCCGAGGATGGCGGTTACGCCCGCATCGGGCAGCGTCAGCGACGGAATCTCCAGCGCGGCGTGCGCGCCGTATCGGACGCAAAGATTGTTAACGATCATGGCGCGCATCCTTTCCCGCAAAGGCCTGAATGCCCCAATTGATCAAAAACGACAACAGTAGCAGGATGATCCCCAGCGCAAGCGAATACCCGAACTTTCCCTTGCTTGTTTCGGTCATGATGGCAGTGGTCATGGTGCGCGTGCGGAATTGGATGTTGCCGCCGACGATGTTGATGGCGCCCACCTCGCTCATGGCGCGGCCAAAGCCCGCCACCACGGCCGAGAGCAGGGGGTTGAGGCATTCCCTTGTCAACAGCCGCCTTTGCTTTGCGAGGCCGAGGCCGAGGCCGAGGCAGGTTTCCCGCACGATCGCCGCGCGCTCGGCAACCGCCGTCATCGTCAGCCCCGTGACGATGGGCATAATCAGGATGACCTGGGCGATCACCATAGCCCAAAAGGAATACAGCAATCCCAGCGCGCCGAGCGGGCCGTTGCGCGATAAAAGCAGGTATACAACCAAGCCTGCCACCACGGGCGGCAGGCTCATAAACGTACGGATGATGTTTTCAATCAGGCGTTTTCCGCAAAACGGGCCGCTTTGACCAAGCGCCAGCCCGCATAGTATACCGAGGACGGAGGCGATGCAGGTGCTTGTCAGGGCCATGCGCAGCGTCAGCCCGATGATGCCGTACACCTCGGGGTCCAGCGTGAATAACAGCCGAAAGGCCTCGATCAAATCCTGCAAAGCCCGTTCCTCCGCATAGGATTATTCTGCAATGAAGAACAGCGGTTCGCCGTACTCGGCTACGCCGAAGGTTTTGATCAGCTCCGCGGCGCGATCGGACGTGAACCACTCGATCAGCCGATCCTGCAACGCTGCGTCCACGTTGGGCAGCTTCTCGGGATTCAGCCGCACGAACGAATACTCGTTTTTCAGCGCGTCGGACTGCTCCATGAGGATGGTCATGCCCTGATAAGCGGCACGGTTGGCCAGAAACGTTGCTTTGTCGGTGAAGCAGTAGCCCTGCATCTCGGAAGCGACGGTCAGCGTGGCGCCCATGCCGCTGCCCGTGGAAACGTACCAGGGCTCCGTAATGGGCTGCTCCACCGAGGTGTCGACGCCCGCGGCCTTCCAGATTTTCAGCTCCGCCGTATGCGTGCCCGATTCGTCGCCGCGGGACACGAAGGTGCTGTTGCTGTTTTTGATGGCTTGGAAGGCCGACGGCGCGTCCGCAGCGCTTTTGACGTTGGCGGGGTCTCCCTCGGGCCCGACGATGACGAAATAGTTATACATGAAATACACGCGCTCCGTGCCGTAGCCCTCGTCGATCATGGCCTGCTCCTGACTCTTGGAGTGCACCAGTATGGCGCCGGCATTGCCGTCCTTGGCGGACTGGATGGCCTTGCCCGTGCCCTGCGATACCCAGGTCATGGTGATGCCCGTATCCTCAAGAAGGCTGGGCGCAAGGTATTGCAGCAGGCCCGAATTATCCACGCTGGTGGTTGTGGCCATGAGGATTTCACCCGCCTCGTGCAAAAAACCGCTTGCGGAGGATGCGTCGGCGACGGCGGGCACGGGCGTGGCGGTTGGCACGGCGGCGGGTGCGGCGGGCGCTGTGGTGCAGGCCATGCAGGCAAGCAGCATCGAAAAGGCTGCGATCAGGGCAATGGTTTTACGGATCATGAAGGCTCCTTTCGCGTTGGAAGCGTCGCTGTGACGACTGATTCCCATGGAAATATATCCTATTATAACAAACGCGCAAATCGAAAGCAAGGAACCGCCCGACGCCGCATTTCGCACGAAAAAACCATATTGACACAGGATACGCTGTGTGATATGATTACAAATTTATTGACATGCGGTGTACAACTTTGGTATAATGAAGCTGCTTATTGCAGAGAGGGTGACGCGCGTGTTTCAAGCGG
>CAZRIT010000043.1:0-16692 GCA_964600225.1 uncultured Oscillospiraceae bacterium
ATGCACCACGAACCATTTTGCTTCCTGTTCCATGCGCCCTTACCCGATGTGGATTTTGCTGATTGCGCCGAAAGCGCCGCCAAACGCCATATCCAGCAGGTAAATGATCAGCGCCATGCCCAGCACGAACGTCAGCACGGCCAGCGTGTGCGAGACCAGCTCCTTGCCGCTCAGCCACGTCAGCTTTTTGAGTTCGCCGAACATCTCGCGGAAGTAACGGATGGGATGAAAGCGCCGCTCCTTCTTGGGTTTGGCTACAGCCTTGTTGTCATTGGTCGCCATGATTTGCTCCTTCCGCGGGCATTACTTGGATTCTCTGTGAGTCGTGTGCTTGCGGCAGAAGCGGCAATACTTGCTAAACTCCAGCCTGTCCGGGTTGTTCTTCTTGTTTTTGAAGGTATTGTAATTCCTCTGCTTGCACTCGGTGCATGCCAACGTGATTTTCACGCGTGCGTCTGCTGCCATTTGTAAACCCCTCCGTTTCTAAGGCCAAAACATCATAAAGCGAGCCCCGTCCGGGGCGCTTAAACAAGATACCACACGGGTGCTGCAATGTCAATAAAAATCGCAGGATTCGGGAGATATTTTTTCGGATTTCGCCTCCCTTTTCAACTCGATTTTGTTTTGAAATTGTTGTCAGGCATGATCGGACGAAATTCGCGGTAACATACGCACATATGAAAAACTTACTGACAACAACCGCCTGCATCGCCTGCCTCTTTTTCGCGGCCCTGGGCTGCAAAGGGAACGCATATCCGAGCAGTTCGACAAAACTGAAGGACGATATCCGCATCGATGGCCTGGACGTGTCGGGCATGACGGTTGCCAGTGCGGAAACCCTGATCGAAACCGCCGCCACAAAGCGGCTGGACGATACGCGCATCACGCTGCTGCTCAATGGGCAGCCCACGCTCTTTTCTGCCGTTGCGCTGGGCGCCGTTGCGCGCCCCGAACCCGCCATACAGGCCGCTGCCAAGCTGCGTCGGCGCGATGCCGCGCGCACATTGACCAGCGCAATCGACGTGGATGCGGATATCCTGCATTCCATCCTTTCCTCCTATGCCGACAGCTTTTCGCAAACCGTACTGGACGCCTCCGTCTCCATCGACCCGACGCAGGCCGTGCCTGTTTACTACCATGCCGAGCGCGCGGGCGTCGTCATCGACCTGCCAAAGCTGACGGAAACCGTCAAGGGTGCGCTGCTTGTGGGCGGGGATCAAACCATCGATGTGCCGTACCGCGCCATCGAACCCGCCGTCACGGAGGCTTCCATCCGCGAAAGCTTCTCGCCGATTTCCACCTTTACCACCTCGTTTGACAGCGCCACCTACAGCAAGCCCAACCGCGTGCACAATATCCGAAAGGCTGCGCAGCGCATCAACGGCATGCTGCTTGCCGACGGCGAAACGTTCGATTGCAACCTGGTGCTGGGCGACAGAACGGCCGAAAACGGCTGGAAGCAAGCGCCCGGCATCCGAAACGGCAGGTATGTCGACGAATACGGCGGCGGCGTGTGCCAGGCTTCCAGCACGCTCTATAACGCCGTGCTGATGGCCGATTTGGCCGTTACGGAGCGGCACGCGCATAGCTGGCCCATGGGCTATGTCGATATCGGCTGCGACGCCACCATCAGCACAGGCGGCAAGAACTTTTGCTTTGTCAACAACAGCGGCGCGGACGTGCGGATATTCATGCACATCGATGAGGAGCAAAAAACCCTCACCGCCTCGATCTACGGGCGGCCGCTTCAGGGCAACGGCAGCATCCGCGTGGTTTCCGAGCGCACAAGCACATCGGAAACGGCCACAGAGCAAATCATGCTGGATGAATCGCTGCCCTATAACACCCGTATTGTCGAGCGCGAATCAAGAAACGGCAAAACCTCCGTCACCTATAAGGAGTACTATTCCGCAAGCGGGGAGCTGATGGAGAAAACCGTCGTCAGCCGCGATACCTACCATGCCATCGACGGGCTGACCTACGTTTCCACCGATATCTTCTATTCGTAAGGCGAGGGGAGCCGAACCCGCCCAAACGGATCGGATTTACAAGCTGTACGCAATGCTGTTGCATTTCTTGCCTTTCCTTTATTCGGATTATCAGGTATAATGGATATAATCTTTTCGGGAGGCATGTTTCATGTACCTTTTTCACCCCTCGGTCGTCCTGCCCGCCATGCGGCTGCCCGATATGGTCGCATTCTCAGCGGGCGGTTTCGACGTATACTGGTATGGCATCCTCATGGCCGTTGGCATACTTGGCGCGCTTGTCATTGTCAAAATCGAAGCCAAGCGATTACAGCTTCCCTCCGATCTGGCGGTTGACCTTTGCCTGATCGCCATCCCTTGCGGCATCATCGGCGCACGCATCTGGTATGTGTTCACGTTTCGGTCCGCGTATGCCGCTGATCCATTGAGCATGCTGTACCTTTGGGACGGCGGATTGTCCGTATACGGCGCGGCGCTGGCCGCGCTTGTCGGTATATGCATCTATGCACGCAAAAAGAAGATACCGCTGCTGCGCCTGTCCGACGCCATCGTCCCGGGGCTTGCGGCAGCGCAGGCCATCATTAGCTGGGGCGACTTTTTCAACCAGACGGGTTACGGCCCGCTCATTTCCGATCCGTCCAAAATGTGGTTTCCGCTTGCGGTGCTGATCGAAAAAACCGATACGGTGCACTACGCGGTGTTCTTTTACGAATTCCTGCTGTGCGCGCTACTTTTTTTGCTGCTGTGGCTGTGGGTGCGAAAGTCCGCCACACGCGACGGCACGGCTACGCTGACGTATGTGCTGCTGTTTACCTGCGGCCATGCGCTGCTGGACTGCCTGCGCAGCGATATCCCCTATCTTTTCGGCAAACTGTCCACCTCGCAGGCGGTATGCATCCCGCTGTTTATCTTGGCGGCCGTACTGCTGCTTGTGCGGCGAAACAAGCAAGCGCCCGCGACGACGACACTGTCGGTTGAGGAAATCAACCCGACCGCCTCGGATGCGCATGTGGAGGAAATCTCCTCCGTATCCGAAAGGCAAGCGGACGCCACGGCCGAAACCGAGCATGCATCCATAGAAATGTCCCAGCAGGGCGGCGACGAATTCAACGGATCAAATGATTAACAGCGGAGGAACCTTATGCGCAATTTAACAATGATGACAGACCTGTACGAACTGACCATGATGTACGGGTATTACCGCGAAGGCATGACGGAAAACGAGGGCGTGTTCGATGTGTTCTTCCGCCCCAAGGAAACCATTGTGTACGCCATTATGGCAGGGCTGGACTCGGTGATCGATTACATCAACAACCTGCACTTTGGCGAATATGACCTGGCATACCTGCGTTCGCTGAACCTCTTTGACGAGGAATTCCTCACCTATCTGAGCAAGCTGCGCTTCACGGGTGAAATCTACGGCATGCCCGAGGGCACGGTGGTGTTCCCGTACGAGCCGCTGCTGCGCGTGCGCGCGCCGCTGATTCAGGCGCAGCTTGTGGAGACGGCGCTATTGACCTTTATCAACCATCAAACGCTCATCGCCACCAAGGCCAGCCGCATCTGCTACGCGGCCAAGGGGGATTCCGTGCTGGAGTTCGGCCTGCGCCGCGCGCAAGGGCCCGATGCGGGCATCTACGGCGCGCGCGCCGCCATCATCGGCGGCTGCAACGCCACCAGCAACGTGCTCACGGGCCAGATGTTCGACATCCCCGTTTCGGGCACGCATGCACATAGCTGGGTGATGAGCTTCCCCGATGAACTGACCGCGTTTCGCGCCTATGCGCGCACGTTCCCCAACAACTGCCTGCTGCTGGTGGACACCTACGATACGCTCAAATCCGGCGTACCCAACGCCATCAAGGTGTTTGACGAGTTGCGCGCACGGGGGCACGAGCCCGTCGGCATCCGCCTCGACAGCGGCGACTTGGCATATCTGAGCAAGCAAGCCAGAAAGATGCTGGACGACGCTGGCTATCCCAACGCCAAGATTTCCGCCTCGAGCGACCTGGACGAGTTTGTCATACGCGATTTGAAAATTCAGGGCGCCTGCATCTCCGTCTGGGGCGTCGGCACCAGGCTCATCACCAGTGAGGATAACCCCGCGCTGGGCGGCGTGTACAAGATGTCCGCCGAGGTCATCGACGGCAAGATGGTGCCCAAGATCAAGCTCAGCGACAACCCCGTGAAGGTCACCAACCCGGGCTACAAGAAGGTGTTCCGCTTCTACGACCGCAACGGCATGGCCATTGCCGACCTGATCGCGCTCAACCACGAGACCATCGACGAAAGCAAGCCCCTGCGCATATTCGACCCCGTGCAGACGTACAAGAGCATGACACTGACGGACTTCACCGCGCGCGAGTTGCTGGTGCCGATATTCATCGACGGGCATCAGGTGTACGAATCGCCCTGCATCCGCGAGATTCAGGCGTATGCGCGCAAGGAGTTTGAGTCCATGTGGGATGAGTACAAGCGGCTGCTCATGCCGCACACCTACAAGGTCGACCTGTCGGACGAGCTGTATCGGCTCAAGATGGATTTGATCGATAACTACATCAAGGAGAAACATTCGTGAAACGCCTTCGTACAGCGGCCATCCTCCTCGCGCTGTGCGCAGCGCTGCTGTTGATCGGCTGCGACAACGTGGAGCCCGAGGTGCGCGGCACGCCCACGCCTTCCGCTTCGCCCACGCCGCTGCCCGATGTGTTTACGGCCGAAATCACCGCATCTCCCG
Source organism: uncultured Oscillospiraceae bacterium (assembly GCA_964600225.1). Lineage (GTDB taxonomy): Bacteria > Bacillota > Clostridia > Christensenellales > CAG-138 > CAZRIT01. Next base: position 4,726 of record CAZRIT010000043.1, read on the forward strand.
TTGAGCGCGACCTGCTTGGCGTCGAAATACAATCCGACGCGCACTTTGAGCGCTACCTCTCCTTTGGCGATATACGCGTGTACGAATACGACAACGGCACGTTTCTGGACGGCATGTGCGTCAATGCGTACCCGCTTGCGCTCGATGGGCAGATGGATATCGTGTTCTACGATGCTTCGGGCAAGGTCTGCGGCGAAGGGACGCTGTTGAACGTGAACAACGGCACCATTTTGGAAACGGGCGCCAACCGCATCCATGCAGAAATTCAAACGGATATTGATGTGCGCATGATGGATTTTGTACGCGAGGTGCGCGTGCATTTCCAGCCTGTTGCCGAGCCTTCTCCGACGCCGTGACCGCATGGCAAAACGTTAACGACTGTCAACGCAAAAGCCCCGCGCCGATTGTTTCGGTTCGGGGCTTTTTTGTATGAAGCAAAGATCGTTTACATGTTTTTCAGCACGCCCGTCTGCTCGTTGAACTGCTCGATGAGCGTGTCGATATCGTCGGCCTGCGCATGCATATCCGTCCAGTAGTGCGCATCGTACCACTGCGCGTTCAACTCGTCCACATGCTTGCCCTGCTGCTCCACCCAGGTGTAGTACTTGAGGTTGTGGACGCGCTTTGCGGCCGCGTAGGTCAGCTCCTCCATCACATCGGTGCGGATGGATTGCAGGTGCCCCGCGTAATCGGCCGCCGCCTTGACCATGGAGTATGCGCCGTCGGCCTCCTCCAATTCGGCAATGCGGCTTTGATACATCACCGCGGAATCCGTGCCGACGGTGGCCAGCACATCGTGCTCGGTCAGCTCGTAGTACTTGGCCATCTTGATGCAGCAGAGCATGTTGGCAATGCCCGAAATGCCCAGCAGCGACAGCTTCTCCACAAATTCCTTCGGCACGCCGACCTCCTCGACCAGATACCGCTTGCCGATGGGATCGTTGAACAGGCGCAGCAGCTTTTGCGAATCTTCATCGTCGATATCGATGACCATATCGGTGTTTTTGACGTTGTGAATCCACGGCACATGCTTATCGCCAATGCCCTCGATGCGGTGCCCGCCAAAGCCGTTTTCCAGCAGCGTGGGGCATTGCAGCGCCTCGCCGACGGCCAGCTTGGAATCGGGATACTGCTCCTTGAGATAGTCGCCCGCGGACATGGTGCCCGCCGAGCCGCTGGTAAACGCCGCGCCCGCAAAACGGTCGCCGGGGCGCTTGACGGCCTCGTACGCATCGCGGATGGCCTTGCCCGTCACCTGATAGTGCCAAACGCAGTTGCCCATCTCCTCAAACTGGTTGAAAATCATCACGTCCTTGCGGGTGGCCTTGAGCTCCCACGTTTTATCGAAGATCTCCTTGACGTTGCTTTCGCAGCCGGGGGTGGCAATGACCTCGCCCGCAACACTCTTGAGCCAGTCGAACCGCTCGCGGCTCATTTCCGCGGGAAGGATGGCAATGGACGAGCACGCAAGCAGCGCGGAATTGTATGCGCCGCCGCGGCAGTAGTTACCTGTGGACGGCCATACGGCCTTGTGATACGTCGGATCGAACTGACCCGTCACCAAACGCGGCACCAGGCACCCGAACGATGCGCCCACCTTGTGGCAGCCCGTGGGGAACCACTTGCCCGTCAGCAGCAGGATACGCGCCTTGACGCCCGTGAGTACGGACGGAATCTCGATAAAGTTGACGTCTCCGAACGTGCCGCCTGTTTCCTTGGGCTCGTTGCGCCAGCTGATGCGGAAGAGGTTGAGCGGGTTGATATCCCAAAGGCCGACGCTTTTGAGACCCTGCTTGATCTTTTCGGGTATAAGCTCGGGGTTGCGCATCTGGGCAAACGTCGGGATGACGATGTGCTTTTCACGCGCCCTGTCGATACTGCGCTTGAGGTTCTCCTTATTCATGGTCAGATCGATCATACTGTTCACTCCCGTATTTCAAGAATTCGTGATTTCCGCATTCAGCATACACGCTTTGCGCGCGTTTGTAAACAGCATCCGACGCGAAAATCAAAATAATTTTTGCAAATCTAACTTTTTGTTTGGGCCGTGAAAAAGGATGCGCCCCGTCCGTGAAAATACGCCAGCAGCAGATCCACGCACTCGCCATAGCTTTCCACGCCGCTCGGCTGCGCGTTGTGCTTGAGGTAGTGATCGTTGGTTTGCGTGGCGGCTTCCTCCACGGGCCCTTCGTAGCGCGCCCAATAGGCGTTGTAGTTGCGCAAATCCCGCAGCATGCCGTCGCTGTACGTTTCGACCAGCTCCTTGTGCCGCGTGGGCGATACATCGTACAAAGCGTTCCCGCATACGATCAGCGCCTGCATCAAGCCTGCATAGCGCACGTCCGCCTGCTCCGAGCACAGGCAGGCCAGGAACGCCGCAAACTCCGCCTCGTCCTCGGACGCAATGCCAAGCTGATGCGCCATCTCGTGCGCCGCCGCGTGCGGCAGCAGCAGATCGGGCTGGGAGACGTTGATGTTTGGTTCGGCGGTGAGGCCGATGTAGATGCCCGAAATCCCCGCCCACGAAAGCCCTTCCGAGTACATAACGGACTTGGCGCGGGATACCGTGCCCGCAAAGATCGGCTCCCTACGGCTCAGCGCGCCGTACGCCGCGGGCAGCGCATCGATCACAGCGTCCCGTCCGTTTTGCAGCGTAAACACGCCCTGCGCATCCTCGATAACCGCCGTATCGCGCAGCGCGGCGGCATTTTCTGCAAGCCATGCCGTCAGTTCGTATAGCGCCTCCTCGCTGTTTTCCGAAGTATCCTGCCCCATGCGCGTTTTCAGCGGTATGCGGAAATAATTGAAGCCCCAGGTCAGACAGAACGCGTTGAGCAGCACGCCGCCCACGATGCACCACGATAGCAGCGCCGAAAGAAAGCCCCACAGCCGCAGCCTTTTGGAAAGCAGGCGCACGATGCACGAAAGCAGCCATATCGCTATGCCAAGGCACAATGCGCACAGAATACATTCGGCAATCGAAAACCGCACATGCCTTGTGACGCTTTGTATGGCATACTTGATATACGGATAGACGCCTTGGCTGTACACGCGCTCAACCCACGCGCTTTTGCCCGCCAAAATCGCGGGCCAAAACAGCCCGAGCGGGATAAGCAGAAGCCACGGCAGCTTGCGCAGCGCTTGACCACGATCTTTCATACGCACCATTATACCACAACATTCTGTTCCCGCATGATGGCATCCTTTGCGGATTCGTGCTAAAATAGTACAGAGGTGCTTCATGGAAATCGGGATTTCTACCGCCAGTTATTTTCAAAAGTTTACCACCGAGGGTGCCGTTGACGATATCGCATCGCACGGCGTACGGTTGTGCGAAATATTCCTCAACACGTTTTCGGAATATGTGCAGCCATACACCGATATGCTTGCCAGGCGCATTTTGGATAACGGCATCCGTGTGTACAGCGTGCATTCGATGAGCACGCAGTTCGAGCCGCAGCTGTTCTCCATCCATCCGCGTCAGTATGCCGACGGCGTGGCGCTGTATCGGCGCGTGCTGGAGGCTGCGCAGTCCTTTGGCGCAACGCACTATGTCATGCACGGCCCGCCGCTGCTTTCGGGCGCGGCAAAGAATATTCAGCTTGCGCGCATCGTGCCGATACTGGAGGCCATGCGCGATATCGCGGCCGAATACGGCGTGACGCTGACGCTGGAAAACGTGAGCTGGTGCATCCTCTCCTCCCCCGCCTACACCCAAAGCCTGCGCGGCGCCATCGGCGAAGGGAAGCTCAAGTACACCCTTGACGTCAAGCAGGCGCTCCGCAGCGGCTATACCCCGTTGGAATACCTGGACGCCATGGGCACGGACGTGGAAAACGTGCACCTTTGCGACGCCGTGACCGACAGTGGCGGCAAGCTGTTACTCAAGATGCCGGGGCACGGGAACTTCGACTTTGCCGCGCTGCGCAGCGCGCTATCCCAAAAGGGCTATCGCGGGCCCGCGTTTATCGAGGTGTACAGCGATATGTACCAAAGCACGCCCGCGCTGTACGAAAGCCTCGATCGTATGCGAACCGTATTTACATAACGGACATGGATCGCCCGACGATTCATGGTATAATCAATTACCCATTCTTAGGAGGTTTTGACGATGGAACGCTACATGGATGAAGCGTGGCGGCAGAGCATGCGGCTGCATTTTGACTATAACAACATGATGTCCGATACCCTCGGCAAGCGCGGCCTGTACAAGCGCGAGATCGACGCGGTCATGCCAAAGATTGAGCTGGCCGTGCTGGATATGAAGGCCAAGCGCGGCATCATGCGCTTCCGTGAGCTGCCGTACAACCAGGACGAGGTCGTGCGCGATATCCTCAAAACCGCCGCCGATATCCGCGACCGCTTTGAAAACTTTGTCGTACTCGGCATTGGCGGCAGCGCGCTCGGGCCCATCGCCGTGCAGCAGGCGCTCAACCACCTGCACTACAACGACCTGCCGCGCGAGCGCCGCAACGGCCCAAGGCTGTTTGTGGAGGATAACATCGATCCCGAGCGCATGATTGCGCTGCTGGACGTGATCGATTTGGACAACACCATGTTCAACGTCATCAGCAAATCAGGCGGCACCTCGGAAACCATGTCGCAGCTATTGATCGTGACGTCGCTATTGCACGAGCGGCTCGGCGCGGATATCAGCACGCACCTGATTGCCACCACAGACCGCGAGAAGGGGCACCTGCTGACGATTGCGCGCGCGGAGAACCTGAAAACCTTCGTCATCCCCGATGGCGTTGGCGGCCGTTTTTCGGAGCTGTGCCCCGTGGGGCTTTTGCCCGCCGCCGTGTGCGGCATCGATATCCGAGAGCTGCTGTCGGGCGCGGCGTTTATGGACGACCTGTGCGATGCGCAGCACGACGTGTGGAAGAACCCCGCCTACATGATGGCCGCGCTCTCCTACGTTGCCATGCAGCGCGGCTGCAACATCAGTGTGTTCATGCCCTATGCCGATTCCCTCAAATACATGGCCGATTGGTACGCGCAGCTCTGGGCGGAATCGCTGGGCAAGCGCGTCAACCGCCTTGGCAGCATCGTCAACGTTGGCCAAACGCCCGTCAAGGCGCTGGGCGTGACCGATCAGCACTCGCAGGTGCAGCTGTATACCGAGGGCCCGTTCGATAAGATCATCACCTTCCTCGGCGTCGCCCGTTACCGCGTGGAAACCATGATTCACGATGGCTATTTCGACGTGCCCGACGTATCGTTTTTGTGCGGGCACACGCAAAACGAGCTCATCATTGCCGAGCAGCGCGCCACGGAGTATGCCGTTGCCAAGAGCGGGCATTTAAGCCAGACCATCACCCTGCCCGAGGTCAACGCCTTCACCGTGGGCCAGCTCATCATGATGCTGGAGCTTTCCACGGCGTTTGCGGGCGAACTGATGGATATCGACGCATTCAACCAGCCGGGCGTGGAGGAAGGCAAGGTGGCCGCTTATGCGCTGCTTGGCCGCCCCGGCTTCGACGAAAAACGCGCGGAGCTTGCTGCCATGCCGCAAAAGAGTGACCGCTACATCATCTGACCATGCCGCGCATCCGCACGCTGACAGAGCACGATCACGACGAGGTGCAGTCGATTTGGCTGGATCTGTTTGACGATTCCCAAGCGTTTGCGGACTGGTTCTTCCAACACCGCTTCCGCCCCGATACGTCGGTCTGTCTGGAGCAGGACGGGCGCATCGTCAGCGTCATACAGGGCTTTCCCATGCGGGTGCGCATCCGTCAAGTCGAGGTACCCGCCATGATGATCTGCGGCGTGTCCACGCTCCCCGCCTATCGACGGCGCGGGTACATGCATATGCTTATGCAGGAGATGCTCACGCTTTGCCGACGGGAGGGCTTCCCTGCCGTGCTGCACAAGCCCGTACAGTTTTCCACCTACCGCGCCTTTGGGCAGCTACCCTGCACGAGGACGCTGCGCTATACCTCCGTTGCGGATTTGGGCGCGCCCCTTTGGCAGCCCCGCCCGCCGATCGATGCGCTGACGGCATGCTATGCCGCCGCCACGGCGCGCTATTCGGGGTGCGTGGTGCGAACCGAGGCCGATATGCTGCTCAAAACCGAGGATTACGCCGCCGACGGCGCAGAATTCCTGACCGTTTGGCACGGCGGGCGGCTGGACGGGTATGCGGTGGTATTCCCAAACGCCGAGCAGCCGTATGCCGAGGAGGTGCTTGCGCAAAGCCCTGCTGCCTATCAAGCCCTGCTGGGCATGCTGCCGCGCGGCTACAGCGCCAAGCTCCCGCCCGACGTCCGTGCCGCAGGCGCCGTATACGAGCAAAACGCCATGGGCATTGCCGACGTATCCGAGCTGCTTTCCCTGGTTGTGCACGACGAAACGCAGTTGTTTGCCGTGCACGACGATACGGCAACGGAAAACAACGGCGTGTTCGACGGCCTCGGCCGACCGAGCGCGAAAACGCCGCAGCTAACCCTGACCGTTGGCGAACTGATGCAGGGCCTTGTGGGGTTTCACCCGCTGGGCAGGCTCAAAGAGGAAACATGCTTTTGTGTGGATGAGTACTGACGATCAGTCGGGTTGAGGTTCCCCACCCGAAAAGAAGCGCTCCGTCTCCCGCATCAGCTGCGGGAGTTTGTTTAGATAGGTCGGCACATCCTTGGGGCGCGGCAATCGCTCAATGCGGTTTTCGCCGCCAAACACGCGCTTGGTCATGGAGCCCGCGCCGTGGGAAAGGATGCTGACAGTTTCCTCCATCATATCGATGTTATAGATGCATTCCGCTTCGGGCACGGCGTAACCCACATTTTCCAGGTTTCCGCTCATGTACTTTTGCCGATACATATAGTACGCACGCATGCCGAGCGCTTCCGCCGCGGCACGGCCGATTTGGATCATCCGCTCCGCCTCCTTGGGCGTTGGCAGCGGGTATTCCTCCATGCGCGCCTTGAGCCGAGAGGAACGCTTGATGGCCAGCGCGTGCACCGTCAGGTTATCGGGCTGCAGTTTGGCCACGGCGTCGCAGGTGCGCGCCATATGCCCTGCGGTTTCACCCGGCAGGCCCGCAATCAAATCCATATTGATGCAAAACCCGCCCACGTCGCGCGCCAGAGCAAACGCATCCAGCGTCTGCTGCACGGTGTGCGCACGGCCGATGCGTGCAAGCGTTTCATCGTGCATGGACTGCGGGTTGACGGAGATGCGCCCCACGCCGTGATCGCGCAGCACTGTCAGCTTCTCGCGCGTAATCGTATCGGGCCTGCCCGCCTCCACGGTGCATTCGCGTCCGAACGTGCCGTAAGCCGTTTTTGTAAACGCAAGCAGATCGTCCAATTGCCGCGCCGTGAGCACCGTGGGCGTGCCGCCGCCAACATACGTTGCGCGCACGCGGTAACCGCCCCGTTCAACAAGCGCCGCGCCGAAGGCGATATCCGTTTTGAGCGCTTCCAGATACCGTTCCAGCAAGGCGTCGTTCCCCACCGCCTCCGATGCAAACGAGCAGTACAGGCAGCGCGTTTTGCAAAACGGGATGCCGATATAGATATCGATATCCTTGGGCCGCACGGAATCGACGTACGGCTGCTGCACGGCGACGATGGCCCGCGCAAGCTCGGTTTTGTCCTCGGTGACGTCAAACACTTGGCAAAACGTGCGCGCGGCCTTGGCGGCGTGCGCTTGACCCGCAAGTTCCCGAAACAGCTTGGTCGGGCGGATGCCCGTGAGAGACCCCCACGGCGTTTCCACAGCAGGATACAGACGCTTCAGCAGCGCGTAGGCGGCCAGCTTGAGCTGCCTCTTCTCATGCTTTTTGACCGTCAGCGGCGCATCGTCGGGCACGGTAAACGACGTTTCATAATCTGCGCCCGCCGCATGCGCTGCGAGGGTGTAGTTCAGGCCAACGCGAAAAAGGGCAAACGAAAACACGACGTCGCAATTCGGATCGTCCGCCTCGGTCAGTTCGATATCACAAAGCCCGAGAAACAGCCGTATCTCCTCCGCAATGTCGTTTCGGTATGCGGGTGTGTTTGTGCAGATGCCTACCAACCCAGCTTCCGCCCGTATGTAGTCAAGGGATTGAACTTCTTTTCGTGCTCCAATGTGGTGCCCTCGTCGTGACCGCAGTAGATCGTGTATTCGCCTTCCAGCGCATAAATCTTGTCAACAATGGAGTGATACAGCTCCCGTTGCGAGCAGTTGGGGAAATCCGTCCTGCCCGCACCCTCGAAAAACAGCGTATCGCCGCAGAAGATCGCGCGCTCGCTTTCGATGACGTAGCAGACCGCGCCCTTGCTGTGCCCGGGCGTGTGCAGCACCTGCACCGTCAGGCCCGCTGCGTCGAAGGTATTGCCATCCTCCAAAATCACATCGGGCTCGGTCGTTTCGATCGACATGCCCTTGAGGAAGGAAAGGTTCTCGCGGTTGCTGCCAAGCTTTGGCACATCCAGCCGATGGACGCACACCTTTGCGCCCGTTTCGTCGTGTATCTGCCTGACGCCGCCGATATGGTCGAAATGCCCATGGGTTATCAGAATGTGCGTGCAGATATAGCCCGTTTCGAGCAGGTAATCCAGCACGGGCGCGGCTGCGCCGGGATCGATGACCATGCAGCGGTTGTCGCCATCCGCGCCGAGAATATAGGTGTTGACCCACAGCGGGCCCGTTTGCAGCTGTTTCAAATGCATCAGAATATCCTCCTGCTATCGAGTAAAATGGTATGCGGGCCGTCATTGACCAGAGATACCTGCATCAACGCCTGAAACCTGCCCGTTTCCACAGGCACCAGCGCCCCAAGCTGCTTCACGGCATATTCGTACAGCGGGACGGCCGTTTCAGGCCGCGCGGCGCGTATATAGCTTGGTCGACGGCCGTGGCGCGCATCCGCACAGAGCGTAAACTGGGAGATAAGCAGCACCTTGCCGCCAATATCGTATACGCTCAGGTTGGGCACCTCGTCGGCGTCGTCGAACACGCGAAGGTTTGCCACCTTGCCGACGATATAGTCGGCGTCCCGCTGCGTATCCCCGTCCTCAATGCCCAAAAACACGAGCAGCCCCCGCTCAATGCTGCCGACGGTCTGCCCATCCGTTTCCACACTCGCTTTGGTAACACGTTGTACGACTGCGCGCATAAATCCCCTTCTATCGATTGAGCCGATATACCTCGTTGACGCATTTGAGCTTCTTGAGGCTTTTGACAATCACGTTGAGCTGCTCGGCGTTGGTCACGGCAAAGGTCATCTCCACGATGTACTTTCCGTCCTGCGTCGATTTGCCGTTGATATTTTGAATGTTGATGTTCAGGCCCGACAGCTGCGTGGAAATTTCCGAGATCGTGCCGGGTTTGTCCATGGCGTGCACCTGCACGGAGGCGTTGAAGGAGCTGCGGTTGTTGATGGCCCACGCCACCTCGATCATGCGATCCATATCCTGCCGCAGGTTTGCCGCATTGGTGCAGTCCGCACGGTGCACCGATACGCCGCGTCCGCGCGTGATGTAGCCGATGATCTTATCCCCCGGCAGCGGGTTGCAGCAGTTGCCAAATCGCACCGCCATGCCGGGATCGCCCTTGACAACGATGCCGTTGACGGGCACGCTGGCGGTTTTGACGGGCTCCTCGGCCGCGTCGCCACGCTCGATGCGCTCCGCCATCTCATCGATCTTTTCGTCCTTGCGGCGCAGGTCGTTGAGCCGATGCAGCACCTGCCCCGCCGATACGCCGCCAAAGCCGATGGCCGAGTACATATCCTCCAGCGAGGACATGTTGAGGCGCTTGAGCACATCCTTGTAGTACTCGGGCTTGAGTACCAAAACAAGCGGGATGCCCTGCCGCTTGGCGGCGTCCTCAAGCATTTCATGCCCGCGCTGCACATTTTCCTCGCGGTTTTCCTTTTTGAACCATTGCCGTATCTTGTTGCGCGCCGACTGGGTTTTGACAATCTTGAGCCAGTCCCTGCTCGGCCCCGCCTGATTGACGTTGGTAACGATTTCCACAATATCGTTCGTTTTCAGCTTATAATCCAGCCGCACCAGCGTGCCGTTGACCTTGGCGCCCTGACAGTGGTTGCCGATGTTGGTGTGGATACGGTATGCAAAATCCAGCGGCGTGCTGCCCTTGGGCAGGTCGATGATCTCTCCGCGCGGCGTGAGCACAAAGACGTACTCCCCAAGAAAATCCTTGAGGATGTTTTCCACAAACTCCTTGCTGTCCTCGGTGGTATCGCGCGCTTCCACCACCTGCCTTAGCCAACTGGTCTTTCGGTCCAACAGGCTTTGGACGTTGCGCCCCTCCTTATACATCCAGTGCGCAGCAATGCCGTATTCGGCCGTGCGGTGCATCTCCATTGTGCGTATCTGCACCTCAAACGGGATGCCGTTGGAGGCAATCAGTGTGGTGTGGAGCGAACGGTACATGTTGGGCTTGGGCGTTGCAATGTAATCCTTAAAGCGCCCCGGCAGCGGCTTCCAGCCTGCGTGGATGACGCCAAGCGCCGCGTAGCAATCGTTGATGGAATTGACGATGATGCGGATGGCGATTAAATCGTAAATTTCGGTGATGGTGCAGTTTAGCCGCTGCATCTTGCTGTGCACGCTGTACAGGTGCTTGGGCCGCCCGCTGATGGTGGCCTCGATGCCCGCTTCGTTCAGCTGCCGACGGATGGTCTCCATGGCGGTTTCCAGCGTCAGCATGCGCTCCGTCTGCTTGTCGCGCACGAGCTTTTTGGTGCGCGCGTATTCGGCGGGCATCAGGTACATGAAGGAGAGATCCTCCAGCTCGCCCTTAATGGCGCCCATGCCGAAGCGGTGCGCCAGCGGCGCATAGACCTCCAGCGTTTCCTTGGCCTTTCTGGCCCGCTTGACATTGTTGCAGTAGGCAAGCGTGCGCATGTTGTGTAGGCGGTCGGCCAGCTTGATAATCACCACGCGCACGTCGGCCGCAATGGCCAAAAAGAGCTTTCTGAGGTTCTCCGTCTGCTCCGTCTTTTTGGTGATATACGTCTGCTGGCCCGATTTGGTCAGCTTGGTGACGCCATCGACCAGGCCCGCAATCTCCGCGCCAAAATGCTTTTCGATGTCCTCAACGGTGATGTTTTCGCCATCCTCCACCGCATCGTGCAACAGCGCCGCCGTCACGCTTTCGGCGTCCATGCCCATGTCCATGACCAGCGCCGCCACCGCCTCGGGGTGGATATAATACGGCTCGCCGCTTTCGCGCACCTGGCTGCCATGGACCGCCTTGGCAAATTCCACCGCCCTTTGGAAGCGCTCCGTCTGTTCCGGCGTATAGCGCGCCGCAAAATCCTCTACCAGCTTGTCCATGCAATCACCTCCCTGCGCAAAAATGAGTCCGCAAAAACGCGTATGCAAAAATCAACGGCGTACCGTTGATTTCCGTTCGTGTGGAATTAGAACTTCATTACAGACTGTACGTCGTAGCCCTCGAGCATCTTGCGGCCGTCAAACTCGCTGGCCAGCTCCATGGCAAACCGCACGCCAATGACCTCGCCGCCCGCCTGTTCCACAAGCTTGACGGTTGCAAGCGCCGTGCCGCCCGTGGCCAGCAGATCGTCCACGATGACAACGCGCTGACCCGGCTTAATGGCGTCCACATGAATTTCCAAAATGTCCGCGCCGTATTCCAGGCCATACTCGTAGCGCATGGTCTTGGCGGGGAGCTTGCCGGGTTTTCTGGCAACGACAAAGCCCGCCTTGAGCGCGTACGCCAGCGCAGAGCCGATCACAAAGCCGCGCGCCTCAGGCCCGACGACGATGTCTACCTCGTAATCCTTCAATGATTCCGCCATGATATCGATCAGCTCGCAATACGCGACCTTATCCTTGAGCAGCGTCGTAATGTCGCGGAACAACACGCCCTTGATCGGAAAGTCGGGTATGCTGCGAATGGTTGTAGTCAGATCCATATTCGTGCCTCCTGTAGATACTTGCTTAGATTATACAAGGTTTTTGTATATTTTGCATCAAAAACTTTCCGCCT
>CAZRIT010000044.1:0-16684 GCA_964600225.1 uncultured Oscillospiraceae bacterium
GTTGTTCCCTGCGGGAACAAAGATTCCTCGCTAGTGCTCGGAATGACACGGCAGGCGACGCTGCGGCGTCGGCTTGGAATGACACGAAACACGTTGTCATTCCTAAGAGCAGAACATTTCCCTGTGTCATTCTGAGGGCCGCAGGCCCGAAGAATCTGTCCCGCCGCAGCGGCACAAGGCACAAGGCCCTCTGCCGCAACCCGACAAGCCCCGCGGCGATTGAGCGGCCGATTTAAGGGGTTACAGGGGGGTGTCGGGGGGCCGTAAGGGGGAAATCGGAATCCCCCTCGGCCCCCCGACGTTAGCAGCAGGGCAAGCAAGCCGCATACGCCCTTTTGCTGCCGAAAAAACCGACCAATACCCCGCCACAGCGGCAACGCATACGGCCCCGAAGGGCCATGCAGAGCCCTTACTTTCCCGCCAGCCGTTCGATGGCCTCGGCCATCACAAGGGTGTTGAAGCGGATATCCTCCAAGGCGATGTATTCATCGGGCATGTGGCAAACCGAGATGTCGTCCGCAGGCTCGGCGCCAAACGCCACCGCGTTTTGAAAGGAGCGCGCGTAGGTGCCGCCGCCGATGCACAGCGGATCGGCCTTTTTGCCCGTGTGCGCCTCGTAGATATCCAGCAGCGTCCGCACCAGCTCCGAATCGGGCGAGATGAAATGCCCGTCGGTCTGCTTGGTGTAGGTGCGCGTAAAGCCCAGCGCGGCAAACGTTTCGTCAAACGTATCCAGCAGCCGCTCGGTGGTCAATGTAAACGGATAGCGGCAGTCCATGGTCAAAGAAACCCGGTTGCCGTCCCAGTGCAGCATGTTGGGCGAAAGCGTGATGCGGCCCGATGCATCGGTGATATCCAGCCCAAAGCCCTCCGCGTGCATATCCTGCCCCAGCAGCGCATGCAGCGAGGTGGCCACGGCCAGGTCGTCCGTGTCCAGCGGCTGCTGCGACAGCGCTTCCAGCAGCCCCAGCAGAGCGTTGCGCGCGCCCTCGGGGTATGCGCCGTGCCCGCCGCGGCCGATGGCGGTCAGCGTTTGGCCGTCCATGACCAATTCGATGCCCTCGGGCGCTGCGCAGGGGACGGGGGCGAAGGGCAGATGCGCGCTTGCTTCGCCCGGGATGACGTTGGCGGCCTCGCCGCAGGCAATGCGCACGCCGCTATGCTGCATGGGGCGGGCGTAGGTGACGTGGCAGATGCCGCGCTCGGAATGCACCAGCGGGTACGAGCCGTCGGGCGTAAAGGCCAGGTCGGGCTCGGTCTCGGTCTGCTTATACCGATCGATGCACTGCCAGCCGCGTTCCTCGTCGCACCCGAACAGCAGCCGCACGCGGCGTTTCAGCGGGATGCCCGCCTCCTTGACGGCATAGAGCGCGTAGAGCGAGTTCATGGCGGGGCCCTTGTCGTCGATGGCGCCGCGCGCAAAGAGCTTGCCATCGCGCACCACGGGCGTAAACGGGTCGCTCGTCCAGGCGGGGCCCGCGGGCACCACGTCCAGATGCGTCATAATCATGAGCATTTCATCGCCCTCGCCGTAATCCACCGTGCCGCAGTAGCCATCCAGCGAGCGGGCGTTGGGGAAGCCAAGCCGCTTTGCGGTATCCAGCATGCAGGCAAGGGCATCGTGTACGGGCTTGCCAAGCGGCATGCCCGGCTGCGGCTCGCCGCGCGAGACGCTGGGGATGGACAGTAAGGCTTTCAGGTCGGTTACCTGCTCGTCAAAGGTGCGGTTTACGATATCGGTCAGCATGATTTCCTCCATAGACAATTGGTCTGAATCGCCCCGACGGCGGGCACGGCGGCGAATCGGCCGCGCGCACGGACGGGGCGAAAGCAACGGGTTATTTTGCCATGCGGTAGATGGCCGCCGCGTCCGATTCGGTCAACTGCTTGAAGTTGCCGACCCTGCGGGGGCTGCCATCCTCATTGGTGACAAGCTTGTGCGCCATGAGCGCGATATCCGCGTCCGTAAAGCCGTACGCCTCGATGGAATGCGGCAGATTGAGCCCGTCAAGGAAGGCTTCCAGCGCGGCAATGCCCGCCTCGATGGTGGCGTCGTCGCTGCCCTGCGGCGAAACGCCCATGACGTTGACCGCAAACGATACAAAGCGCGCGGGCCGCACATCCTTGCAGTAGCGCATCCATTGCGGGAACAGGATTGCCAGCCCCGCGCCGTGGGGAATGTCCTTCAGGGCGGAAAGCTCGTGCTCCAGCGCATGCGTGCCCCAGTCCTGCATGCGGCCCACGCCCAGCACATCGTTGTGCGCCAGCGTGCCCGCAAGCGAAACCTGGCACCATGCATCGTAATCGGTCGGGTTTTCATATACCTTGGGGCCGTAGGTCAAAAGCGTCCTGAGCGTCGCCTCGCACAGCGCATCCGAGAGCCCCGTTTCGGGCGTATTGGAAAAATACCGCTCGAACGTGTGCGCCATCATGTCGCACACGCCGTTGGCCACCTGATTCTTTGGCAGGGTAAAGAACAGCGTCGGGTCGATGACGGCAAGGCGCGCGCGGTTGATCTGGTTTTTGTAGCCGTATTTGCGCATGGTCTGTTCATTGGTGATGACAATGCTGTTGCTCATCTCGCTGCCTGCGGCGGGCAGCGTCAGGATGCTGGCCACGGGCAGGGTTTTTTGCACGGGCACGCCGCGCGAAAACACGCCCCAGATATCCAGGTTCGGGTCGGCCGCGCCGTGGGCGATGGCCTTGCCCGAATCGATGACCGAGCCGCCGCCGACGCACAGGATCAGCTCCACTTTTTCCTGTTGGCACAGTTTTACGCCCTCCAGCACCTTCGATAGCCGCGGGTTGGGCACCACGCCGCCAAGCTCTACATAGGTAACGCCCGCGTTTTCAAGGGATTGGGTGATCGTGTCGAACAGGCCCGTGCGCTTGATGCGGTCGCTGCCGTAATGGATGAGTACGCGGCTGGCCAGCGGCTTGACCAGTTCGCCGATCTGGCGGTGCGTATCGCGCCCGAACACGAGGCGGGTGGGGATGAGCAAATCAAAATTCAGCATGGCTTCCTCCGATGATGATGTTTAGTATGCGCAAAAGATGCGGCATTCGATTTTTGGGATGCAGTTTAGTCGTCCGCGTGCGCCCGATAGTAGTTGATCAGCGCCTGCGTGCCGAGCGCGCCCTGCCCCTCGGCCTCCATGGCCTCGTACATATCGGCCACGATGCGCATCACGGGCAGGTCAAAATCGGCCGAGTTGTCCTTGGCAATGCGCAAATCCTTGGTTTGGTGGCAGATGAAAAAGCCCGGGTCAAAATCCCCGTTGAGGATGCGCGGACCCACGTTGGACATCTGCCACGAGCCCGCCGCGCCGCCCGAAATGCACGAAAGCATGTTGGCGGGGTCCAGCCCCTTCTTTTCGGCATAGAGCAGCGCCTCGCAAAGCCCCGCAATCGCGCCGCACAGGGCAATCTGGTTGGCCATCTTGGTGTGCTGGCCGCTGCCCGCCTTGCCCGTGTAGATATAGGTTTTGCCCATGACGGCAAACAGGGGCACGGCCAGATCGAACGCCGCCTTGTCTCCGCCGCACATGATGGAAAGCGCGGCGTTTCTTGCGCCCTTGTCGCCGCCCGATACGGGCGCGTCGAGCGCGGACAGGCCGCGTTTTTGCGCTTCCGCATGGATGCGCACGGAAAGCTGCGGGTCGGTGGTGGTCATGTCGATCAGGATGGCCCCCTTGCGCGCGTTTTGCAGGATGCCGTCGGGGCCGAAGTACACCTCTTCCACATCCTTGGGGTAGCCGACGATGGTGATGACCGCGTCGGCCGCGCGCACGCACTCGGCAACGGAGCCGCAAAGCGTCGCGCCGCGTTCCGCCAGCGCCGCGGCCTTGGCGGGCGTGCGCGCATAGAGGCGCATGTCGTAGCCCGCGCTTAGTAAGTGCCCCGCCATGGAAGCGCCCATGACGCCAATACCGATAAATGCAATCTGTTTCATGCGTTTAGGATACCACATTATGTCAACGTTGACAATTTCCTTTCTCGTGTAGATAATATAGGTTATGATCCGAAAAATGCCGCCCGATCCCATTGGGACGCGGGCGATCGAGAGGAACGATAACCGCTATGGAAGAAACGAACAAGCCCCTGAATTTCATCGAGGAATTCATTGAGGAGGATCTGCGCACCAAGGAGAACCGCGTGCAGACGCGCTTTCCGCCCGAGCCCAACGGCTATTTGCACATTGGCCACGCCAAGGCGCTGTGCATCGATTTCGGCATGGCCGAAAAGTACGGCGGGCTGTGCAACCTGCGCTATGACGATACCAACCCCGCCAAGGAGGATACCGAGTACGTCGACGCCATCCAGCAGGATATTCGGTGGCTGGGCTTCCAATGGAACAAGGTGCTGTTTGGATCCTCGTATTTCGACCGCTGCTATGAGCTGGCGGTGCGATTGATTCAAAAGGGCGTGGCGTATGTGGACGATTTGAGCAAGGACGATATGCGCCTCTACCGCGGCACCCTGACCGAGCCCGGCAAAAACAGCCCGTTTCGCGACCGCTCGGTGGCGGAAAACCTGGATCTGTTCGAACGCATGAAAAAGGGCGAGTTCCCCGACGGGGCAAAGACGCTGCGCGCCAAGATCGATATGGCGTCGCCCAACATCAATATGCGAGACCCCGCGCTGTATCGCATTCTCCACATGCCGCACCACCAGACGGGCGACAAGTGGTGCATCTACCCCATGTACGATTTTGCCCACCCCATACAGGACGCCATCGAGGGCGTGACGCATTCGCTGTGCTCATTGGAGTACGAGGCGCACCGCCCGCTGTACGACTGGGTGGTGGAGCAGTGCGAGTTTACGCACAAGCCCCGCCAGATCGAGTTTGCGCGCCTGAACCTGACCAACACCGTCATGAGCAAGCGGTACCTGCGCAGGCTTGTGGAGGAAGGGTACGTCTCGGGCTGGGACGATCCGCGCATGCCGACGCTGTGCGGGCTGCGCCGCCGTGGCTATACCGCCGCGTCGATCCGTGATTTTCTGGATCGCATCGGCGTGGCCAAGGCCGACAGCATGGTGGATACGGCCATGCTGGAGCACTGCGTGCGCGAGGATTTGAACGCGCATGCCGTGCGCATGATGGCCGTGTGCGAGCCGATTTTGGTGGAAATCGAAAACTGGCCCGAGGGGCGCACCGAGGAGATCGAAATCGAAAACCACCCCGCCGATGCGTCGCTTGGCACAAGGACGGTGCGCATGGGCAGGCGCGTGTATATCGAGCGCGCCGATTTTGCGGCCGATCCGCCCAAAAAGTTCTTCCGCCTCAAGCCCGATGGCGAGGTGCGGCTCAAGGGCGCGTATATCATTGCCTGCAAGCGCTGGGAAACGGACGCCGACGGCAACGTGACCAAGGTGATTTGTACCTACGATCCCGAAAGCAAATCGGGCGCGGACGCAAGGAAGGTCAAGGGCACGCTGCACTGGGTGAACGCCGACGACGCCGCGCAGGCGGAGTTTCGGCTGTACGAGCCGCTGTTGACCGAGGAAACGGAAAACGACGCGCGCGATTTCATCGAGCGGCTCAACCCCGCGTCTTTGACCGTACAGCATGGATTTGTCGAACCCGCGCTCAAAAACACGGCGGCGGGCGACCGCTACCAGTTCATGCGCGTGGGATACTTCTGCACCGACCCCGATACGACGGCGGCGCTGCCCGTATTCAACCGCGTCGTGGGCCTCAAGGACAGCTATAAAGGATGAATGCCATGACACAGGTTCGCACACGGTTTGCCCCGTCGCCGACGGGTTATATGCATATCGGCAATCTCAGAAGCGCGCTGTACACGTTTTTGTACACGCGCCACCACGGCGGCAGGTTCATCTTGCGCATCGAGGATACCGATCAGGGGCGCTTTGTCGAAGGCGCGACGGAGGTCATCTACCGCACCCTCAAGGATATCGGCATGCTCTGGGACGAGGGGCCCGATATCGGCGGCGATTACGGCCCGTACATCCAGTCCGAGCGCAAGCCCATGTATCTAGAATACGCCAAAGAGCTGGTGGCGCGCGGCAAGGCCTACTATTGCTTTTGCACCAAAGAGACGCTGGAACAAAAACGGCAGGCTGCCGCCGCCAAAGGCGAAACCTACCGCTACGACAAGCACTGCCTGACGCTTTCCGAAGCGGAGGTGCAGCGCCGCCTGGCCGCGGGCGAGCCGTATGTTATCCGCCAGAACGTGCCGATCGAGGGCTCCGCGTCGTTCGACGACGTCATCTACGGGCATATCGAGGTGGACTGCCGTGAGCTGGACGATATGATCCTCATCAAGGCCGATGGCATGCCCACCTACAACTTTGCCAACGTTGTGGACGATCACACCATGGGCATCACCCACGTCATGCGCGGCAACGAGTACTTGTCCAGCACGCCCCGCTACAATTTGCTCTACGAGGCGTTCGGGTGGGAGAAGCCGCAATACATCCACATGGTGCCCATCATGCGCGACGCCTCGCACAAGCTCAGCAAGCGCGATGGCGACGCCTATTACGAGGATTTTCTGGCCAAGGGCTACCTCAAGGAGGCCATTGTCAACTATGTGGCGCTGCTTGGCTGGAACCCCGGCGACGAGCGGGAGTTTTTCACATTGCAGCAGTTGATCGATGCGTTCGACGTCAGCGGCATGTCCAAATCGCCCGCGATATTCGATATCAATAAGCTGACGTGGATGAATGCGGAGTATATCCGCAACCTGTCGCCCGAGGCGTTCACCGCGCACGCAAAACCCTGGTACAAACAAGCGCATGTGGACGGCATGGACGCGGCCGTGCTGCAGCGGATTTTGCAGCCGCGCACGGAGGTGTTCTCGGGGATACCCGAGATGGTCGATTTCCTGGTCAATTTGCCCGATTACGACAGGGAGCTGTTCACCAATAAAAAGTCCAAGACCAACGACGAGGTGGCGGCCAATGTGCTGGACATGGCCATCCCCGCGCTGGAACAATTGCCCGATTGGACGGAGGAAGCCATCCACGATACGTTGCTTGGCCTTGCCGAGCAAAACGGCATGAAGAACGGCACCATGCTCTGGCCCGTGCGCATCGCCATGGCGGGCAAGGCCGTCACCCCCGGCGGGGCCATGGAGATTGCGGCGCTGCTGGGGCGTGAGGAATCGCTCCGCCGCCTGCGCTTGGGCAGGGCGAAGCTGTAACGGGTTTCCGCGGCATCGGCACGGAATGGCGCGACGTGCATTGTCACGCAAACAAGCCAAAACGGCCATCCCTTCCCGTTTCTTTTTTCTTTTGAAAGAAAAAGAAGATTTGACGGAAAAGAAGCAAGAACCCCCAAAGGAGTATGAATTGATATGAAACTTGGCGTCATCGGACTGCCCAACGTCGGCAAGAGCACGCTGTTCAACGCAATTACGCAGGCGGGCGCGCAGGCGGCCAACTACCCGTTTTGCACGATTGAGCCCAACGTGGGCGTGGTGGCGGTGCCCGATGCGCGGCTGGACGTGCTTTCGGAGATGTACCATCCCGAAAAATACACGCCGACCACCATTGAGTTTGTGGACATTGCGGGGCTTGTGCGCGGCGCGAGCCGTGGCGAGGGCCTGGGCAACAAGTTCCTCTCCCACATCCGCGAGGTGGATGCGGTGGTGCATGTGGTGCGCTGCTTTGCCGACGACAATGTGGTGCACGTCGATGGCAGCGTGGACCCCGCGCGGGATGTGGAGACCATCGGCATCGAGCTGATCTTTGCGGATCTGGAGACGGTGGAAAAGCGGCTGGACCGCGCCAGAAAGATGCAAAAGAGCGGCGATAAAAAGCTGCTGACGGAGATAGAACTGCTCGAACGCGTGTATACGCACCTGGAGACCAACCATCCCGTGCGCAGCATGGCGCTTTCCGAGGAGGAACGCGCGCTGGTGCGCGGCATGTTTCTATTGACGGACAAGCCCGTCATCTATGTGGCCAACGTATCCGAGGATGAGCTGGGCGAAAAGCCCACCGACGCCGTGCGCGCGCTGTACGAGGTGGCGTCGGGCGAGCATGCGGAGGCCATCACCGTCTGCGCGCGGCTGGAGGAGGAGATTGCCGAGCTGCCCGCGGAGGAGAAGCAGGCGTTTTTGACCGAGATGGGCGTGCGGCAATCGGGCCTGGATCAGCTGGTCAAGGCCTGCTATCAGCTATTGGGCCTCATCAGCTTTTTGACCGCGGGGCCCAAGGAGGTGCGCGCATGGACCATTGCCAATGGCACCAAGGCGCCGCAGGCCGCGGGCAAGATCCATACCGATTTTGAGCGCGGGTTCATCCGCGCCGAAATCGTGCCGTACGATACGCTTGTGGAGCTTGGCTCCATGAACGCCTGTAAGGAGAAGGGCCTTATCCGCAGCGAGGGTAAGGATTACGTCATGCGCGACGGCGACGTTACGGTGTTTCGGTTTAACGTGTAGGAACGAGGGGCCGATTTCTTTTCTTTGTAAAGAAAAGAAACAAAAGAAACTTTACCTCCTTTTCTTTAGTAAAGATAGCATGTCAAAGCCAACGGTTTTGACATAGCTATTCAGGCAGATGCCGAAAGCCCAAGGGCTTTCGGTAAAGAAACAAAAGAAACCTCACAAATATTTATGCAATAACCGTAGCTTGCGAAGGCGGGCTGCGGTTGCTTCGTTAAAAAACAAAGTTTTCAGACGGCCAATGTTCACAGCTTGTGCACTTTTTTGCGGGGCGCGGCATGGTATAATGTCCGCGTCTCCAAGGTTTTTTGGGGGAATTCGAGGTACTGCCTGCAACCATTTCCGCGTTTCGGAGGTGTTACGGGTGGAAGAGAAAGGACGGGGTGTATGGAACAAAGCGCTTTGCCCGCCGTGCCCATTCCTGCAACCGATATCGACGCGCTGTTTCAAACCTATGCCGATATGGTGTATCGGCTGGCGTTTCTGCGTACCAAAAGCGGCGCCGACGCGGACGATATCACGCAGGAGGTGTTCATTCGATGCATGCGCGCACAGCCTGAATGGAACGACGCTTCCCATCAGAAGGCGTGGTTTCTGACGGTGACGATCAACTGCACCAATTCGCTCCTAAGCTCCGCGTGGCGCAAGCGCACCACGGAGCTGAGGGACACGGTGCTTTCGGAGATGGAGGATCATACCGATGTCTACGCCGCGGTGCTCAAGCTGGAGGAAAAGTACCGCACGGTTGTGCATTTGCATTACTACGAGGGCTACAAGGTGGAGGAAATCGCCAAGATGCTGCATTGCAGCGCAAACACCGTCAAATCCCACCTCTTCCGCGCACGCGATATGCTGCGGAAACAGTTGAAAGGGGCGTATTTCGATGTTTAAGGAGCAGTATATCCGTGACAACGAAAAGCTGAAAGCGAAGGAGACGTTGCTCATGGAGATTAAAAAACAGGCGGAAAGCCAACAAGGCGCAGGCGCCAAGCGGTCCCGCTTTGTGCGCTACGGCGCGGTGGCCGCTGCGGCGGTGCTCGTGCTGACGGGCGTGCTGGGCGTGCTGATACACAATTTAAACACGTCGGACGCGCAGAGCGCGGCCCCAATGAGCGCCGCTGCGCAGACGGAGCCGTCCGCTGCGGGCGGTGCGGCGGATACCGCCAACAAGGTGCTCAAAGCCGAGCCTGTGGAAAGCTACGACGAGCTGTTTGAGATGATCGACGGCTTCTACGGCGGCCGCCGCTTCATGATGGATACGGGCATGGCCGTGGAGGAATCGGCCGATCGCAACGACGCTGCAGCGGACGGCGCAAGCACATCCTCGGCCAAGACCACCGATGCGCCCGCCGCAACCGCCATGCCTGTGCCCGCGTCCGCCGCGGAGCCGATGTCGGAGGCGGACGTGTGCGGCGTGGCCGACGGGGATTACAGCGAAACCAATGTGCAGGTGCAGGGCGTGGACGAGGCCGACGTCATCAAGACCGACGGGAAGTATATCTATTATGTGGCCAACGCGCAGCTCACCATCATCCAAGCCGACGGCAAGGATACGGCGATCGTCTCCGCTACGCCGCTTGCGCCCGACGAGCAGTGGTGGGGCTATGCATCGGAGATGTTCCTGCTTGGCGACCGTCTGGCCGTCATCCGTCAGGGCTACAACATGACATGGATCAAAAGCGAAGGCAGCTCGTATGAACAGAACATGCCGCATGCCGAAATCGTCCTGTTCGACGTGTCCGATCCGTCGCGGCCCAAAGAGCTTGCTACGCTCGGCCAGAGCGGGGACTATGTGTCCGCCAGGCTGATCGGCGAATACATGTATGTGGTCACCTCGCAGTATGTGTGGAGCCCCGTGCGCAGCACGCCCTCCACCTATGTACCCGTCCTCTATACCGACGGCGTGGCCAAGAACATGGCCGCGGGCGACATATTGGCGTATCCCACGCCGCAGAACGCCGCGTTCACGGTCATTGGCGCCATCAACCTCAAAAGCGGCACCTCGCACGCCGCGTCCAGAGCGCTGTTTGGCGGCACGGGCGAGATCTACTGCAACGAGGAGCACCTGTTGTTGGCCTGCGCGGCCGACGATACCGAGGTGGGCGAGATCAAGCCCGATGAAAAGGGCCGTAATGTGCGCATCACCACGTCCAGTAACAACACCCGCTTGACGCTGTTTGGCCTGGACGACGGGCGCATCACGCTGCTTTCCTCGGGCACGGTGCCGGGGACGCTGCTCAACCAATTTTCCATGGATGAATACAAGGATGTATTCCGTGTGGTGACCAGCGTGTATTCGTGGGAGGAGCGCGTCTATACCGACGGGCTGGATACCTACGAGTATGAGGACGAAAACCACAATGCGCTCTACACGCTGGATCAGGACTTGAACATCATCGGCAAAATTGAGGAAATCGCCAAGGACGAGTGGGTGGAATCGGTACGCTTCGACGGCGATATCGGCTACTTTGTCACCTTCCGCCGGACCGATCCGCTGTTTGCCGTGGATCTGTCCAACCCCAAAGCGCCCAAGATCCTCAGCTCCCTCAAGATTCCCGGGTTCTCGGAATACCTGCACCTGTTCGGCGAAGGGAAGCTTTTGGGCATCGGCTACGAGGCCGATGAGAACACAGGCAGGCGCGAGGGCGTCAAGCTGACGATGTTCGACGTCAAAAACAAGGCCAATGTGAAGGAGATCACCACCGCCATGGTCGACGCCGACTGGACGGTTGTGGGCGATAACCACCATGCCATCCTTGTGGATGTCGGCAAAAACCTGATTGCGTTCCCCGCCGATAACTGCTTCTATATCTATGGCTATACCGACGACAAGGGCTTTACGGAGGCGGCGCGTATCAACATGGACCGCGACGCGTGGGACGGCAATACGCGCGGCGTCTATATCGGAGACAACCTGTATGTCGTCAGCGCCTCGAGCGTAACGGTGCTGTCGCTCAAAACCTTCGATCGGCTGATTAAGATCACCATCGCTTACGGTTGATCGCCTGGCGGTTGATAGCAGAAACGAACAAAGCGCCCGCCCGTATGGGCGGGCGTTTTGCAATAGGTATCCTTTCTCTTTTTGAAAAAAGAGAAGCAGAAAAACTTGAAAAGAATAAAAGGATGATCGTCGTTTGATCATCAAGAGATGTTATTTTTCTCCCCGTTGTCGTTCTGAGGAGCGCAGCGACGAAGAATCTTTCGTGCACGCACAGCCTGTAAAATTTTTCGGGCTGACAGCCCTCAGAATGACGGGGGAAGGCTTACGGCCATCAGAATGGAAGCAGAGGGCATTCCGAACACATAACGGAAAACCCTCTGCATGACAGACTATTTTCTTATATTTCTTTGGGTACCCTTGCGTTCCCTGCGCCTAGCGGCAGTTGCTTTCGCGCTCGATGTAGATGGGGCGGTGCTTGGATTCCATATAGGTGCGCGCCACATATTCGCCAATGATGCCCAGCGCCAGGAGGATTGCCCCGCCGAGCATGAGGATGAACGCCAGCAGCGACGGGTAGCCTGCCACGGGGTTGCCTACGAACATGGCGATCACCACGCGCACCGTCATGTACACCAGCGCCAGCACCGAAATGATGCTGCCGACGAACGTGGCGATCTTCAGCGGAACGGTCGAGAACGATACGATGCCCTCGATGGCGTACTTGAACAGCTTCCAAAATGACCACTTCGTCTCGCCCGCGGCGCGCGCGATGTTTTCGTACTCCAGCCACACGGTGTCAAACCCCACCCACATGAACAGCCCTTTGGAGAAACGGTGGTACTCTGGCAGCATCAGCACCGCGTCCACCATGCTGCGGCGCATCATGCGAAAATCCCGTGCGCCGTCGACAAACTCCGTGTCGGAGATGCGGTTGATGAGGCGGTAGAAGGCCCTGGCAAAGACGCTGCGCAGCCTGGGCTCGCCCTTTCTGGTGACGCGGCGCGTGGCCACGCAGTCGCATGTGCCCGTTTCCAGCCTGGCAAGCATCTCGGGCAGGAGCGACGGAGGGTCCTGCATATCGCAGTCCATGACGCATACAAAGTCGCCCTTGGCATGCTTGAGGCCCGCGTACATGGCGGCCTCCTTGCCGAAGTTTCTGGAGAGCGACAGGTATTTTATGCGCTTGTCCGCCTCGGCGCGCGCGCGCAGCAGCGGCAGCGTGCCGTCCTTGGAGCCGTCGTCGACAAACAGCAACTCAAACTCGTACCGGGGCAGCCGATCGATGGCCTCCCGCTGGAGCGCGTCCAGAAACGTGGGCAGCACGGCCTGCTCGTTGTAGCAGGGGCATATGATCGTCACAAGCGGCATGGCGGGCCTCCTTTTGGTGGTTCGGGTTGCGGCGTGAAAGTCGCGCGGCGGTTAGCGGGCCTTGGAGGCAACCTCTTTGAGGATGCGGGCAAGGAAGTCGTCCGCCGTCATGGCGCCCAGGTCGCCATCCTTGCGGGCGCGCACGGCCACCAGGTTCTGCTCAATCTCCTTATCGCCCAGCACCAGCATATACGGCACCTTTTGCAGCTGCGCCTCGCGGATTTTGAAGCCGATCTTTTCGTTGCGCAGGTCCGTTTCCACGCGCAGCCCGAACGATTCCAGCTTTTTGGCGAGCTGCTCGGAGGCCTCCGCGGCGCGGTCGGTGATGGGCAGCACCTTCACCTGCACGGGCGCCAGCCATGTGGGGAACGCGCCCGCATATTTTTCGATCAGCAGCGCCAGCGTGCGCTCATAGCAGCCCAGCGACGTGCGGTGGATGACGTAGGGGTATTTCTTCTGCCCGTCGCTGTCGGTATAGACCATACCGTAGCGCTCGGCCAGTTGGAAGTCGATCTGGATGGTGACCAGCGTGTCCTCCTTGCCGTAGACGTTTTTGATCTGGATATCCAGCTTGGGGCCGTAGAAGGCGGCTTCGCCATCGGCCTCGTAAAAATCCACGCCCAGGTCGTTGAGGATGGTGCGCATCATGCTTTGCGTGCTTTCCCAGCTCGCCTTGTCGCCGATGTACTTTTCCTTGTCGTTTTCATCCCACTTGCTGAAGCGGTAGGTCACGTCCTCGGCAAGGCCCAGCGTATCCAGCATGAACTTGGCCAGGTCGAGGCAGCCCTTGAACTCCTCCTCCACCTGATCGGGGCGGCAGGCCAGGTGCCCCTCCGAAATGGTGAACTGGCGCACGCGGATCAGCCCGTGCATCTCGCCCGAGCTCTCGTTACGAAACAGGGTGCTCGTTTCATTATACCTTAGCGGCAGGTCGCGATAGGAGCGGGAGCGGTTGAGGTACGCCATGAACTGGAACGGGCAGGTCATGGGACGCAGCGCGAAGATCTCCTTCGTTTCATCGTCCTGATCGGCCTTGTCGCCCATGACGAACATCCCGTCGCGGTAGTGATCCCAGTGGCCCGAAATTTTGTACAGCTCGCGCTTGGCCATAAACGGCGTCTTGGTCAGCAGGTATCCGCGCCGCTGCTCCTCGTCCTCCACAAAGCGCTGCAAAAGCTGAATCACGCGCGCGCCCTTGGGCAGGATGATGGGCAGCCCCTGGCCGATGATATCCACCGTGGTGAACAGCTCCAGCTCGCGCCCGAGCTTGTTGTGGTCGCGCTTTTTGGCTTCCTCCAATGCGGTGACGTACGCATCCAGATCGGCCTTCTTTTCAAACGCCGTGCCGTAGATGCGCTGCAGCATCTTGTTCTTTTCGGAGCCGCGCCAGTATGCGCCCGCCACGTTCATGAGCTTGCAGTTTTTCACCTTGCCCGTGGAAGCAACGTGCGGGCCGGCGCACAGGTCGGTAAAGTCGCCCTGCTTGTAGAAGCTGATCACGGCGTCCTCGGGCAGATCGCGGATGAGCTCCGCCTTGTACGGCTCGCCAAGCTGCTCGGCGTAGGCGATGGCCTCCGCGCGCGGCAACTCAAACCGCTCCAGCGGCAGGTTCTCACGCTCGATTCGTTCCATTTCCTTTTCGATCTTGACCAGATCCTCGGGCGTGAACGCCTCGGGCGCGTCAAAATCGTAATAGAAGCCGTTTTCGATGGCGGGGCCGATGGCCAGCTTGACCTCGGGATACAGGCGCTTGACCGCCTGCGCCAGCAGGTGCGATGCGGTGTGGCGGTATGCCCAACGGCCGTTTTCGTCGTCGAACGTGTTGAATTGGATGCTGTGGTCGCCCGCGGGCATGGGACGGAAGGCGTCCGAGTGCGCGCCGTCGATCAGGCAGGAAAGCGTGGCCTTGGCAAGGCGCGGGCTGATGGATTCGGCAACGGCCAACGGCGTGGTGCCATCGGCATATTCGCGTTTGGAGCCGTCGGGGAAGGTGAGTATCATGGTTCGTACCTCCGATAAAAATTGAAATTAGGTGCGCATTGCGCAAAAAAACCTCGCCCCCGAAACATCGAGGGGCGAGGGACGATTCGCGGTTCCACCCTGATTTATTACTTGTTTGCGCTGTATCGGGCGGCCCCGATTCCGATCGGCGGGCGGTCTTGGCGTCAATCCGCGTGCCACGCTTGCAGCAAACGCGCGGCTCTCTGAAACGCGGACGCAAAAACGCTACTGGTTCCCGCGTCGTTTCGGACACCCTCAGTATAGTCGTCAAAAATCCGTTTGTCAACGCGCCGAGCGGCGAAAAACCCGCATATTTTGCCCGCAACGGGCTTGCATCGGCGGCGGATTTATGCTATACTGCCCAAGCTAACGTCCTTCTTGCTCCGTTTGGAAGCGGAGCCATTAGACCATAAGGAGGTGAAATGAATGAATCAGTACGAAGTTTTGTACATCATCGTACCCGATCTGGACGAAGAAGCAGCCCGTGCAAGCATCGAAAAATTCAAAGGCATCGTCGAAACCAACGGCGGTGAAGTGACGGCGGTCGACGAGTGGGGCAAAAAGCGCCTTGCTTACGAGATCAACTACAAGACCGAGGGTTATTACGTTCTGATGTCGTTCAACGGTGCGTCGGAGCTTCCCAAGGAGCTTGAGCGTAACTTTAAGAACGACGAACAGATCCTGCGCTACCTTGTTACACGCAAGGAAGCGTAACGCACCAACGGACCGAAAGGATGGCTCAGCATGAACAAAATCACCTTGATCGGTAACCTCACCCATGATCCCGAAGTGCGCAGCACGCCCAACGGCGTCACCGTGTGTTCCTTCAACATCGCCGTCAACCGCCGCTTTGCGGGCCAGGATGGCCAGCGGCAGACCGACTTCTTCCGCATCAACGCCTGGCGTCAGCTTGGCGAAACATGCTCGCGCTACCTGTCCAAGGGGCGCAAGGTTGCAGTCTTGGGCGAATTGCAGGCGCGTACCTACGAGGCCAAGGATGGCACCACGCGTATGTCGCTGGATGTCTCCGCGGACGAGGTGGAGTTCCTCTCCCCGCGTTCTCAGGAGGATGGCGGGTACAACGCGGGGGCAGGCGCAGCGGCGCC
This sequence comes from uncultured Oscillospiraceae bacterium, assembly GCA_964600225.1. GTDB lineage: Bacteria > Bacillota > Clostridia > Christensenellales > CAG-138 > CAZRIT01. The sequence goes on from CAZRIT010000044.1 coordinate 15,834, forward strand.
CCGCCAAAACGCAGCCAACCCGCAGGATCTGGCAGGGTTTACCGACATTCAGGCGGACGACATCCCGTTTTAACCAAGACCCAATTCGGCGGCTTGACCGCCAAATGTACTTTGAATAGGAGGCTTGCACCATGGAAGACCGTAAAATGCGTCCCCGCCCCAGGCGGAGCCGCCGCAAGGTTTGCAAGTTCTGCGTTGATAAGGCCACGAGCATCGATTACAAGGATATCCGTACCCTTGAAAAGTTTGTGACCGAGCGCGGCAAGATCATGCCCCGCCGTATGTCGGGCGTGTGCGCCAAGCATCAGCGCGATCTGGCAATTGCCATCAAGCGCGCGCGCATCGTAGCACTTCTGCCCTATGTGGCGGACTGACAAACCAACATAACCGCATCCCCCAAGGAAGTTAGCAAAAACGGCCGTCCAGAACAGGGCGGCCGTTTCAATGCGTTTGTGCGTTCATGCTGCGAATGCAAAAAACTCCTGCCGAATTCGTGGCGGAATGCCGAAGCGCATGTTGACTTTTGCATGGAAAGCCTTTAGAATAGTGGTACTATCGTGGTGGCGTATGGAGTAGCGGTACGCCGTGCATGCGGGTGTAGCTCAGTGGCAGAGCACCGGCTTCCCAAGCCGGCTATGTGGGTTCGATTCCCATCACCCGCTCCACAAACGCCGTTTGCACGCATGGGCGTGCGGGCGCGTTGCAACCTTTCCGGGGCCGCCCGGCGCAGATGCCCGCTGCCGTTACAAATTCCGCACGCGGGTAACACACGAAAAATTAGGAGGAGCATTCTGTAATGGCAAAGGCAAAATTTGAGAGAACGAAACCGCATGTAAACATCGGAACGATCG